>CAYZNC010000438.1:0-5298 GCA_964478555.1 uncultured Bacteroidales bacterium
ATAAAGGAGATGCCCTATGCGAATGCTGCTTATTCCTATAAGTTCAGGCCAGGTGAATCCGGAAGGCTTACCCTTGAATTTTGGATTACGCCTTTTGATTATGCAGGTCCTGAAGGGCCTTCTCGCGCTGTAGAATCAGTGTTGCGCGAAAATAAGATTTTGGGGTTAGGTTGGGCTGTTATCGATTGGGATGACGTGAATGCTAAAGAAAAAAAAGGATTCTGGAATATATGCAGTAAACATACCATGTACGGTATCGCAACCCAGTTGCGAATGGCTAAATTAATGCCTCTTGAACCCCAACTTCGCAAAAAGATAGATGCCAACTGGTCGTTCAAAATACTGGACATGGATCGACGCCTGGTTGCTTTTGAAGATTTGTCGGAAGGCAAAATTACCTCATGGAAATGGGATTTTGGAGATGGAACAACTTCTACCGAGCAGCATCCGATACACACTTATGAAAAAGGCGGATTATACATTGTTGTTCTTAATATTGAAGGTCCTGATGGAAAATCGCGACGTTCGAAAGTATGGGATGTGGCCTTAAAATAAAGGGACATGACATCCACTATGGATTCCCGCTTAATTAAATAATTAACATCGATGCTACCTAAACATGTTCCAATGAAAAGATTGACAAACGCTAAATATTTACTTATTCCACTTATATTCATTTCCTTACAGAGTAATGGATCACCTACGGATACCATTACCCTCAATTGGCTTGAAAAACCTCTTACTCAGATTGGTACTAGCTGGGGAGTCCCCTGGCCCAAAAGTGCCATCAAAAAAGACCAGGCTTTTGTACTTTTTGACAATGATGGAAAGGCTCAGCCTCTTCAAAGCTGGATATTGGCATACTGGCCGGATGGTTCCGTTAAATGGAGCGGTTTTGCTACTGTTGCCGGTGCCGGGGATAAAGGTCCTTTTAAACTTACTAAGGGTAAAGCTCAGGGAAAACCAGCATCTAACATGGTGAAAGAAATGAGCAATGCCTTCGAAATTAATACCGGGGCTGTAAAATGTTACCTTCCTAAAAAAGGCTCGTTATTTATTGATTCCATGGTAATTGGCCACCGAATTGTTGCCCGTAAGGGTCGGCTTGTTTGCACATTGAAAGATGGTTCTAATCTCGAAAGCAAAGGGATCATTCAATACGAGGACTATACCAGCAGTATCAAAAAAGTAACTATTGAGCAATCCGGACCAGTACGCGCTGTAATTAAGATTGAAGGAGTGCACAAAGCTAATCATGGTGCGCGCGAATGGTTGCCGTTCTTTGTTCGTCTCTATTTTTATGCAGGACAGGAACAAATTAGAATGGTTCATACCATCGTATTTGATGGCGATGAGAAAAAAGATTTTATAAGCGGTCTGGGGATTGTTTTTTCAGTGCCAATGAACGAAGAAATACAAAACCGGCATGTGAGATTTTCAGGCGAAGGCAATGGTCTCTGGTCTGAACCTGTGCAACCTTTGAAAGGTCGCGATCGCCGCTTTGTTGCCAGTGCTGATAGCGGAGATGTTTACAAAGATCAAATTGCAGGAAAACGTGTGCCAGATAAAAAAGATGTCGACAAAATGAGTCAGCATCTATTGGAAGCCTTTGCCGTATGGAACGACTTTAAATTGGTTCAACCCAATGCGGATGGATTTACCATTGTAAAACGAACAAACGAACAAAGCTGTTGGCTGCCCGTGGGTGCTGGTGAAGGAAAACGTTCGTCGGGCCTCGCTTTTGTAGGAGATGTCAGTGGGGGCTTGGCTATGGGCATCAAAAATTTCTGGCAGTCCTACCCTGCCTCACTCGAAGTAAAACATGCCGCAGACAATGAAGCTGAATTGATAGCCTGGCTCTGGTCGCCCGATGCTCCTTCTATGGATTTAAGACATTATGATACTGTTGCTCACGGACTCGAGGAAGTTTATGAAGATGTGCAGCCCGGATTTTCAACGCCAAATGGTGTAGCCAGAACCAGTGAATTAATGTTATTTCCCAGTGCTGGTGTTCCAGCCAAAATACAAACAGCAAACGAAGCAAATACATGCAATAAACCACCTATATTAGTGTGTTCTCCAACGTATCTTCATGAAGTGAAAGCCTTTGGTATATGGAGTCTACCTAGTCGTTCTACCCCTTTCAAATCTCAGATAGAAGATAACCTGGATGGCGCCGTCGCTTATTACGAAAAATCGGTGGAACAGAACCACTGGTATGGATTTTGGGATTTTGGCGATGTAATGCATTCATACGATATGGTGCGCCACGAATGGGACTATGATTTGGGTGGAATGGCCTGGGACAACTCTGAGTTGGGTACTGATATGTGGCTCTGGTATAGCTTCCTGAGAACCGGTCGAGCTGATATTTTCCGTATGGCAGAAGCAATGACCCGTCATACTGGCGAAGTAGACTGTTACCACTTGGGACGCTTTGCAGGCTTGGGTTCACGGCATAATGTAAGACATTGGGGCTGCGGCGCAAAAGAGGCCCGTATCAGCCAGGCTGCATACCGTCGATTTTACTATTACCTAACCACCGATGAACGCACAGGCGACATCATGCACGAAATGGTAAATGCCGATTTCAAGGCCACAGAATACGACCCCATGCGGCTTGCTCAACCGATCACTGAAGCTGAGAAAAAATATCCGGGGCGTGTACGTGGAGGACCCGATTGGCTTGCCTTTGTTGGAAACTGGATGACTGAATGGGAACGTACCGGAAATACAAAATATAGAGATAAAATCCTAACCGGCATGGAGTCGATCATGAAAATGCATTACTGGTTTAAAACAGGCCAAAACTTAGTGTTTGGGTACGATCCTGTTACCGGAAAATTATTCCCGCTCAACGATGCAGCTGAAGACTATAACCTGGCAACAATCATGGGAGGCGCAGAAGTGATCTTTGAGCTTAATGAATTTATCGACTGCCCCGACTGGCAAAAGGCATGGCTTCAATATTGCAGGTTAACCAATGCGCCAGCTGATATAATCATTAAGGATAAGGCGACGGGCAAAGAAGGTAATGACGGATCTTATTGCCGGCCCGACCGTTTAGCAGCTTACGCCTATATGAAAACCAAAAACCCGGCCTTTGCTCAAAAGGCAACAGAACGAATAGCCGGCAGACAAGGTAATTATATAACAAATACCATCGAAACACCTGAAGTTCTCAATCCAATTGAAGAGGTTTCGAGGATTGGGACCAATGGTACTGCGCAATCGTCGTTGATTGCTATTGAGGTGCTGGAGATGTGTGCCGATCAACTGCCTGTTTCCGCGCCAACATACCAATTACCGGATGTTCCAAAAGGGAACCCTAACAGACGAGGAGGTAGACGTAATCAGGGAAGGGTGCAAAATCCATCCCAGCCTTCTGCGCAATCAGAAGAGGATGTAAAAAAGTAAATAATTTATTTAAAACCAAATACTTAACAAAAATAGTTACGGATGAAAACTAACTTAATATACCGCAACTTGCTAATTTGCCTGATGGCGTTTGCAGTAGTTTCGTGTCAAACAAAGATTAATCCTGAAATCCCTCATCTTAAGAAACAAGGTACCGCCACCCAGCTCATTGTTGATGGAAAACCATTTCTTTTACTTGGCGGTGAAGTGTACAATTCAAGCTCGTCGAATCTCGATTATATGAAGCCGACCTGGGCCAAACTGGCCAGAATGAATCTTAATACGGTACTCGTTCCGGTATCCTGGGAACAGTTCGAACCTGTGGAAGGAAAATACGATTTTTTATTGGTCGATAGCCTTATAAAAGTTGCACGGCAGCATAATCTCAGGGTTGTTTTCCTTTGGCTCGCAACCTGGAAAAATGGGAACTCGAGATATGCAGCAGATTGGGTAAAAACTGACCAAAAACGTTTTCCAAGAGTTCAGGATAAAGATGGTAAAACACTTGAAATTCTTTCAACTTTATGCGAAGAAACCTGCAAAGCTGATGCTCATGCCTTTGCGGCTCTTATGAAGCACATAAAAGAAACGGACGCTGAAAAACGAACCGTACTAATGATACAGGTTGAAAACGAAGTGGGCATGCATAGTGATTCGCGCGACCGCTGTGCTGTGGCAAATGCAGCTTTTGCCAACCAGGTTCCTAAAGAACTCATGGAATATCTCCAAAAACATAAGGAAAACCTTTTACCTGAGTTCCTTAAGGTATGGAAAAGCGCTGGAACTAAAACCTCTGGCACATGGGAAGAGATCTTTGGAAAAAGCACAGCCACCGATGAGATTTTTATGGCATGGCATTATGCTACATTTATTAACCGGGTTGCAGAAGCCGGTAAAGCACAATATGCGTTGCCGATGTATGTGAATGCCTGGCTGGTTCAGCCACAGGATAAAGTTCCCGGCAATTATCCAAGCGGAGGTCCTGTGGATCATGTTCACGATATTTGGCGTGCAGGAGCACCCCAAATTGACATACTTGCTCCCGATATTTACGTGGCAGATTTTAATGGAACGGTTGCAAGATACAGCCGTGGCGGAAATCCGCTTTTCGTGCCCGAATCGAGAGGTGATACTACCGGTGCCGCCAATGCTTTTTATGCTATCGGCCAATATGGTTCCATGGGATATTCTCCCTTTGGCATTGATCGGGAAAATGAAAAAGACGCTTTGTCTAAAGCTTATGAGGTACTTTCACAATTATCGCCGCTCATTCTTAAATACCAGGGCACGGGTTCTATTGGGGCAGCCTCCCTGAACAAAGCCAATCCTGAACAAATGCTGAAAATGGGTAATTATAATATTCGGATCGGACTCCGTAAAAACTTCTGGGATGCCAAGGATTCGCCCGCTATGGGTTATGGCATTATCATAAACACCGGACAGGATGAATTCATCGCGTCCGGAAATGATATCGACATTACCTTTGAACCGGCTGGGGATTCAATTGCAGGACTTATATCCGTTGAAGAAGGAAAATTTGTTAATAGTCAATGGATGGCAGGACGTCGTTTAAATGGCGATGAAGTACAATTAAGGTACGATCTTTCGATTGCTGCCAAAGAAAATCAGTCGGGTGCCGGATTGCGTTTTCCTAAAAATGAATACAGCATTCAAAAGGTGAAGCTCTATCTGTATAAATAATTAACCATGAAAAAGAATAATTTTCTTATCCTCACATTCATTTTCGGTTATTTGCATGTTTTTGCACAAATCACCCATAGGACGACCGATACCAATACCCCCTTATATCTGCTACCGCCGGACTATCCTATGCCTTATGGGCCTCCAAAACCTGAAGATATAAAGGCCACAATCGACAGG
>CAYZNC010000439.1:0-5259 GCA_964478555.1 uncultured Bacteroidales bacterium
ACCGTTTTTCAGGTCGTGTAATGTTTCCAATTCACAATTTCACCGGAAAGGTTATCGCTTTTGGTGGACGGGTGATGAAGGCTGATAAGAAAACCGCCAAATATCTCAATTCTCCGGAATCTGAAATCTACCACAAAAGCAATGTCTTATATGGCATTTTCCATGCTAAAAAGACCGTTATCCAGGAGAACAAATGTTATTTGGTAGAAGGATATACGGATGTTATTTCGATGCACCAGGCAGGTGTTGAAAATGTAGTAGCATCCTCTGGCACCTCGCTTACGATTGAGCAAATACGCATTATCAAGCGGTTTACGAACAATATTTCTATTCTTTATGATGGCGATCCTGCCGGAATAAAGGCTTCCATACGAGGCATCGATCTTATTCTGGAAGAAGGCATGAATGTTCGTGTCATTTTGCTTCCCGAACCTGAAGATCCGGATTCATTTGCAAGGTCGCACAGTTTGTCTGAACTACTGGATTATTTGCAGACTAACGAAACAGATTTCTTACACTTTAAGACAAATTTGTTACTTGCCGATGCTCAAAACGATCCTATCAAAAGGGCACAAGCAATTACAGAAATTGTAAAATCACTCGCCATTATTCCGGATGCCATAACCCGTTCGTTGTTCCAGCGCGAGTGCGCGCAACTTTTGGATGTTGAAGAAAAAATTCTCTATGATGAAGTAAACAAGCAGCGGAAGGTAACCTTGGAGAAAACAAGGCGGGATATCCCTTACGTTATTGCGCAGCCATTAGACGATAAAATTGCTTCACCTTTTGAAATAAACGAACTTGAGGTAGTTGAAAAAGAGATTGTGCGATTATTGCTCAATTTTGGCTCGTTATCCTTATTTACCGATATTAGTGAAAATGAAGTGACCCGCGATATTACCGTTGAAGAGTACCTGGTGCAGGAGATACGGCGCGATGAGCTGGAATTTAGTCATCCTGTTTATAAACGCATTTTTGAAGAATTTGCCAGGTTTGTTATTGAGGGGCAAATAATTGATAACAAGCATTTTATCAATTATCCTGAATTGGAAATTAGTAAAACTACGGCTGACCTGATGACTCAAAAATATGAACTTAGTAAACGATACAAGAAGCAGGAGATTTTTATAGAAACCGAGGACATGAAGCTTAAAACCAACGTTCCGGATCTTATCCTTACCTACAAAAGCAAAAGAATCAACCTGATGATAAAACATTTATCCAAGCAAATGTTACAGGCACAGAAGGATAATAATTTAGAGTTGTTAGCGGAACTTCAGCAGCAATCTGTACTTTTGAAAAACATGTTAGGTGAACTATCCAGAAACCTTAGAGACCGGATCATCATGTAGCCTTCAATCTGTAATGAGAATTACCAGCATTTTCTTCGATTGTGTAAAAAAATATTCACTGTATATTGCATTGAAGACCTGACCGGTTTTCAAAACCAGTCAGGTCTTTAGGATCCACTACCAAGGGTTACCCAATTTTTTTATTTCTTTGACTTCAATGCCTGTATTATTCTTTCAGGCGCCAAAGCCTTATTTACCTTTTGCACAACAAGTTGATTTGGTAATTGGAATGAAACGGTTTGTCTGATATCCTTTGAGGAAGCACCAATGCTAACTTTATAAGTTCCGGCCTCTGCAACCCAAGAGGATGTTGGCGTATCAAACGAAGCCAAATCCTTCTTGGAGAGGGTGAAACTTACGCTTTGTTTTTCTCCCGGATTCAGTAACTTGGTTTTTACAAAACCTTTTAACTCCTCCGAAGGCTTGTCTAAGCTCAGTGCCGGAGCAGAAAGATATAATTGTACAACTTCCTTGCCAGCCACCTTGCCGGTATTCTTAATATCCAGGCTAACCGAAATCTCATCTTTAAATTCAGGGTCGCTAATCTTGATGTTACTAAAATCGAACTGAGTGTACGACAAGCCATATCCGAATTCATAAGCCACAGGTACTTGGAAAGTGCTATAATAACGATATCCTACGTAAATATCTTCCGTATATACCACTTCGCTTGGTTTTCCTCCTAAGAATGGAAGATCACTATGTTTTTTTTTCGATGTATCCGGCAATTCAATACCCGGGAAATTTTTGGCTGAAGGTACATCGCTGTATGACATTGGGAAAGTGGAAGTAAGTTTTCCGGAAGGATTGACCTTACCAGAAATTATATCGGTTATGGAGTTCCCTGCTTCCTGACCGGGCTGCCAGGCTAATAAAATAGCATCGGGGAAAGAACGCCAGCTTGCAGTTTCAATTACTCCCCCTATATTGAGGATGACAATTGCTTTTTTACCTTTGGACTGGAAGGCCTGAGAAACATTTTTAATGATCGATTTTTCTTTTTCGGTTAAATTGAAATCACCATCCACACTGCGGTCTTTGCCCTCACCCGCGTTTCTTCCGATGGTAAGTATAGCAACATCGTTATCAGCGGCCATTTTGGTAATATTTTTAGTATCAAGCATCATTTCAGTGATAGCAGGCTTTTCACCCAAAATGATGGCAATCGGATTAGTCGTTTTCGTTGCTTTTGCCCTGGTATCCTTAATAAATTTCGAATAGATTTTTTGTAAGGATTCATCTACCGTATAACCTGCTTTTTTTAATCCTTCGATAAGTGGGACACTGTAGGCTGCATTTACATTGCCACTACCTGTACCTCCTTTAATTATTTCATAGGAAGTATTTCCAAAAGCAGCAATCTTCTTAATGTTGCCTCCCAGTGGAAGTGCTTCTTTTTCATTCTTTAGTAATACCATGCCATCAGTTGCTGCCTGTCTGGTTATTTCGGCATGCAACTTCAAGTCTGGCTTGTTGGAATAATTGTATTTAAGAAAGCGAGGTGATTTGATAATAACGGATAAAATTCTTGCCACATTTTTATTTAATATTTTTTCGTCGAGTGAACCGTTTTTAACCGCTTGAATTATGGCTTTTACCTGACCGGTTTCACCGGGTTCAATTAAATCGTTCCCTGCCTTCATTTGCGCTACCGGATCATTTCCACCACCCCAGTCAGTCATGACAAAACCTTTAAATCCCCAGTCGTCACGAAGTATTTTGGTAATGAGGTCATAACTTTGTGAAGTATACGTTCCGTTTATTTTGTTGTAGGATGACATAACCGTCCAGGGGTTTGCGTCTTGAACAGCTATACGAAAGCCTTCGAGGTATATTTCCCGTAGAGCCCGCTCACTTACAATCGTATTTACTGTATTTCTGTTCGTTTCCTGGTTGTTGGCTGCAAAATGTTTGATAGAGGTTCCAACACCTTGCGATTGAACGCCTTTAACCATGGCTGCGGCGATTTTTCCTGCTACCAGCGGATCTTCTGAATAATACTCAAAGTTCATGCCACATAAAGGGTTCCTGTGAATATTTAAAGCGGGAGCCAATAAAATATCCGATCCATATTCGTGAACTTCGTTACCAATTGCTTGTCCAACCTTTGCAACCAGTGCCGTATCCCAGGTAGAAGCTAAAACCGTTGCTACCGGGAATGCGGTACAGTAATAGGTTGAGGTATCGTTCTTTCTTGTAGGTTGAATCCGAAGTCCTGCAGGCCCGTCTGTTAAAACCAGGGGAGTAATCCCAAATCGTTTAATGAAAGCAGTTGTTCCAGCCTCTCCTGGAACAAAATTTGGTGTACTGCCAACCACCAGGAAACGGATGGAGTCTTTAGTTGAATCGATGGGAGGAGGAATCATAGAGCTGGGAATGAGCTTTAAAATAGAATCCGGAATCTCGAAGTGCATTCCCATGCCAACAACCAAATTGGCTTTTTCTTCGAGGGTCATCGAATCGACTTTCTTTTCAATGGGTGTTTTATCTGACACCTGGCTTCCTTGCTTACAGGTATAAAAACTGAGCAGCAATAATCCCGCAATAAGGATACTTAAGGGTATATTTTTTTTCATGGGGAATATAATTTAAGTTAGTAAGATATAATTGACATTCGCACAACTGTTAAGTTCGAGTAAATCCTCAGTTTATTTTCTCAAACATCATGAAGCTAAATTACAAATTATCCCTCAAAACTCCGAAAAAAACTTAAATGTTACCAAATATATGCCAATATGGCGCAATAAATTTTCATTTCATGCCATTATGGCCTAATTTTTATTTTGGTACATATGTTGAAAATGATTAACCGAATTTGAAACTAAAGTATAATTAAAAATAGGAGGATAAGATTATGTTACCAATGTTTAGATCCACATGGCCCAGTTTAGATGAATTTTTAGGTAGTGAATACCTGAATGAGTTTTTTAAAGGAAAAAATGGTACCAGTACACCGGCGGTGAATATTGTTGAGGAAAAGGATGATTTTCGTATAGAAGTCGCCGCTCCCGGTCTTGAAAAGAAGGATTTCGTTGTCAATCTTGAAAACAATGTGTTGACAATCTCTTCGGAAAAAGAAAGTAAAAGTGAAGAAAAAGATGGAAAAGTAATGCTCCGGGAATTCAGTTATACCTCTTTTAAGCGCAGTTTTACACTGCCCAACACAGTGGATGGAGATAAAATTTCGGCCACTCACAAGGATGGTATTCTGTACATTACCATTCCTGTAAGGGAGGAAGCTAAAGTGAAACCGCCTCGTCAAATTGCTGTTGCTTGATGTTAAAAAATTAAGTTGTGCATGGTGCCATATACCTCCGGGTGTATGGCATTTTTTGTTATTTTGCGGAATAACGTATCTTTACCGTTTTTAATAAAATATGCCGATGACATCAAAAATTCTTATCTGTCTAGTCTCTGCTTTGCTGAATATTTCTTATAGTTTTGGTCAGGACAACACAAATAAAGGTGATTCTGTTCCTGCACAAAAATATTATAACTGGTTTAACCTCGACCCAGCGCAGGATAAAATTGCAGGTATTAGTACGGATCGCGCATATGAAGAATTATTAAAGGGCAAAACTTTGACAAGAGTGGTAGTTGCAGTTATTGATGGTGGGGTTGATATCAACCACCAGGATTTGCAGGGTAGGATATGGGTAAATAAAGGTGAAATACCCAATAATGGCATAGATGATGACGGTAATGGTTATATTGATGATGTGAATGGTTGGAATTTCCTTGGTGGCCCTAAAGGAGAAAATATTCATAAAGAAACACTGGAAGTAACGCGATTGTACAAAAAATATAGTGAAAAATACAAAACAGCAGATACGCTTCACCTTACCGAACAAGATTTGAAGGAATTTAATGAATATAAAACAGTAAGAAGCGATTTCTTAGAAAAATA
>CAYZNC010000440.1:0-5237 GCA_964478555.1 uncultured Bacteroidales bacterium
TATTTGCTTAAATTTAAAACCATGCCCGGCATTATTTCCTTTGCCATGAAACCTCACCTGATGGAAGATGATAGCAGTCAGTTACCAAAAATATGCACATTTGAAAACAAAAAAAATGATAATGATTTTGTTGCTTATCATTTTGAAGATGCTGGCGACAAGGGAATTTCCTATATCGTAGCGCATAAAGATACCTTGTATTTTGAGGGAGAAGGCCAATCCGTTAAAGAACCTCTGCCTGTGGATAGGGAATACAATGAAATATTGCAATTGTTGAATATAGATATGAATCCTGATATTGTATATTTTAATCCGCTGTTTAATGACGGTTCAAATGATAACTTCAACATAACCGATTATACTTTCAACGAGCAAAAAGGAGCCTATCTTAAAAACTCTGGCTATGTTATGGATGAGGAATATCAGCAAATGCCCGATGCATTTAACAGAATGACGATCGTATATTCGTTTAAGCGCATTCCCGTTATTGCAATAAAACGAGGTAACTTTACCATTGATGAAACTCCTTTATTTTACGTGATTTGTAAAAATGATGAGTAAATGTTGTATAAAGAAGATTTTATATGTTTAAACCACTGTCAGGGTTTGAAACCGCTGACAGGGTTTTCGAAAGCCCTGACAGTGGTTTTCCACCCTGTCAGTGGCTTAAGCCAATCTTAATTGTTTCACCTTCCCCAACAATTACTAATTTTTAATTCCCCCCTAACTTATTATTATCCAATACTCAGTACTTAGTACTTCTTACTTAGTACTACATTTCTGTTAACCCTTTGCCTTTTTTTTCGTATCTTCGATATCCTGAAAAGTTTTTAATAACTTTTTATTACGGTAAAAAACGAAAAACAACAAATACAAACATCAATGTTTAACTTAAATATTTAATTATGAAGAAAATCAATTTATTTTTATGTAGTGCACTTTTGTTAAGTGTAAGTTTTTTTAGCAGTTGTACAAAGGATACCAGCACTGATTCTCCTGCAATCTCTTTTACTAATGGTACGGAATCAACCACTGTAACTTCTGGTAACTCTTGGACTATAACCGGAAATATTGCATCAGTGACGGGTTTAGATAATGTAAAGTATTTTACTGTGGTGGGAAGTTCTGAGACACAATTGGGTAGTGCAGTTACAAGTTTTGATGATAAAAATAATTTCAATTTTACCGTAACTGTAACTAATATAACTCAATCAATGGCTCTAAAAGTTACTGCTACTGATAAGAATGATGTAACTGCCTCAAAAACTTATACAATAACTGTTGGCGCAGCAGGTGCAAAAGTTGCTTTTTGGACGGGAAGTCTAAAACTTGGGGCACAAAGTTCTTCTTTTGGTAGTTCTTTTTCTACCTCTGACGGACAAGTATATTCGAAAACACAAGCTAAGAGTTATTCAGATATTGTAGATTTCATATATTATTATGGAGGTTCGGTAAATGCGCAAATTATGTCGCCAAATTTTGCCGGCCAAACAGGAAATTATACAGATTATGTTTCTGGTTGGAACACCGTAAATGCAACTAAGTTCGGTACTTCAGTTTCCGTTATCACTTCTGCTGCATTTGATGCTATTACAACAACAGATGATAGCCCAATAACCACAGCTGCAACCGGGTTAACTGAAGACAGAATAGGAAACCTTGCAAGTGGTAGTATATTTGCATTTAAAACCGCAGACGGATTTCTTGGTTTGGTAAAAGTTACAGACTTCGTAACTGGAACTTCAGGATCAATAACCATTTCAGTTAAGGTTCAGAATTAATAAAATCTCACTTATAACACAAAAAAAGGGGCCTCGCGCCCCTTTTTTTATTTCTTACATCCATATAAAAAACTTATTTTTTCATTTTCCCATCACCTTTACCACATGCTTTCCCTTCGGCAGCTTGATGGTAAATTCATCCTGATCATTACTGAAAACCTCTCTGGTTGCTACCTTGTCATCAATTAAAATTTTGGAAGGTAGTTTGTTGAGGGTCACATAGCAGGCATTAAAATCTTCAGCATAGGAAAATTCAAGGTCGTTAGCCCAAAATTTTGCCCCTAGTAATTCACCGGAAATGTTGCAGATCCTAAATTTATCGGGCTTATTTTCAGAAGGTGAGAATTTGATTTGATGATTACCTTCCGGAACAATAACGTTTACACTGTCTCCGGCAAACCATTCCTTACCATCGAGTTGTATAGCATATCCCTTTCCTGTATTCAGGACGACCGTATAAGGAGTTTCAATTTTCCATTGATTGTTCCCAACTTCAGTAATGACAGCTCTATTTGCCAGTACCGTGCTGATGTTTTGAAAATCTTTTTTATTGAGTGCATCTTCAGAGTAAAAACAGGGACGCACATCATGTAAGTCCATGTTATATGCAATCTGCCTGATTTCTTCTCCGGAAGGTAATTCGGAGGGAAAGCCTCCTTCGCCTTTTTCGTGAGCTACCACCACATTACAGTCAAAAACAAGCTTGTTTCTTCCTTTGATACTTTTCCGGTATAATTGTCCGAGCTTATCATATCGTTCAGGCGTGAGGCCCCAGCAACTTGAAGGATCTTCCTCCTGCAAGGTAATATCGTATTTTTTACATAGTGCTAAAGTGTATTTTGTATCTTCTCCAATATTGTCTGACACTTCGGGGGTAAGACTCACGTCAATCACCGTTAGCATCAGCTCAAAGTCCTTTTTCCGGTTCTGTACGGTGGTAAGATAATCAAGTACGTGTGATTTTATCCTAAAGCATAAGTTTTTGCGATAATCAGCAAAGGTTTTCCAGGCATTATTGTTTTGCTTCCAGTAATGAGGCCCTTTTGTATCAAAAAGATCAATAGGATCAAAACCAGCCTGTTTTTTAAATTCCTCTCTAACAATGGTGTTCATGGGAGTAAAATTTTCAGGTAAAGCTGGCCCCACGGGCGATGGCTCAAAATACATTTCCGCAAAGTCTATTCCGTCCCAATCGTGTTTCATAAAAAACGATTCCCACTCTTTGAAAACCTGCTTCCGGCAATTTTCGTCCGCCAGGTTCATCAAATAACGCCAATCAATTTTAGCGTCCTTTAAATAAGCTGTTTTCTCTCTCCATTCAGGATGCGCTTCCCAGAATTTCGAACTGATCATAGGGGTTTCCAACCAGCAATAAACCAGAATACCGTTTTCGTGGCAAGCTTTTATCAAGCTGGCATAATCATAATCGGTATCGTAATACCACCCCGCTGCATAAATCCGCTTTATTTTGTTTTTCTTCCATTGATTGGCAAGACTGTCGATATCAAAAGGATGTTCCCTGTTTCCCGGATCGAAATACATTTCCACAGCCAAACGCTCTAGGGGACGTCCGATACCAAATACCTGATATAAATATTCAATTAAAAAGGGAAATCTGGTATAACCCTTGTCCGTATTAGGATCAAACAACGTAGCCATGCTGATAAATTGACCTTTACCATAATTGCCGCTCAATACAATAGGAAGATGGTGCCCATCGTCGACACAAAGCACCCTATTTTTTTGCGCTATGGTATCAAAAGGGGTCACTGAAGCAGGGATGGTCCAATACAATGTGTTCTTAGAAAAATTCAAATCGTGAATGTGCGAAACCGTAATATTTTTTTTCAGGGTTTTGATCTCAAGCGCTTGATTAAGCTTTGAGATGCCATCGAATAAAAGATTTACGCCTGACGTTAATGCCCCGGTAATCAGTTTTACATCATCGTTCTTTAGGTCTTTAGCTGCTGCATAAGGCAGTATCATCAGAGAATAATCCTTCAAATTCACTTTACTTAGTTTTGCAGCACTGGTTTCCGTTACTTTAAAACCAACAACCTCAAGGGAACGTTTTAACGATTTTACATCATTATTTTCCTCCCTGGAAATAACACTGGTGTCCACAGGATTTATAAAAATTAATGTTGGAATGGAAGGTATCCCGGGCTTGCTATCCCTGCTAATGCAACTGCAATTAATTACAAGCGGAAGAAGCAGGAGCATTAAAATTTGCGTTTTTAATTTGATGTAAATCATTATGTTTAGGGGTTAAAATAAATAATTGTGACTAAAATGGCAATCTTTCATTTAAAACAAATCAGAAACAAAGGTAGTTAACCGTTTTGTTCAATTTTTAATAATTACGGCAGCTTTTCCAAACCCTCCCATTTCACAACCCATTTACCATTCTTAGGTATGCCGGGGTTTTCAATTGTGCAACCATCGTATCCGGCACACATCATGGCTACAGCCATAAGTATGCCGCCATTTCCGGGTAAATAAATTCGAAGACGTTTATCCTGATAGTTATGTCCGTTTTTTAGATAGGTATTTTTGGGAACATCAAGCATCAGCGCATCCATGGCCTTTTCGGGCTCACCCATCCGGGTTGCCGACATGGCGATCATTGGAAAGTCCCAGCCCCATGTAGTATCCCAATGCCATATTTTCATGATATGATCAAATGTTGTATTCATCACCTTTGGATCAACAAGCGGTGAGGCAGGGAAAATTCCATAAGCACCCAAAACAGCAGGGTGATCAGACATATAAACCGGATTCTTATATGAATCCAATGCAGTTTCAGCTACCAGGTATAGTCCATTTTGTTCCGGTAGTTTTGCCAATTTCTTAAGAATATCGTCCCATTTCGGATTGTGAGGCAATCCCAATCGAACCCGCCATTGCTGGGCCACGTTTAATGCCCAATACCAATATGCCAGCTCAAAAGGTGGATTGAACGTTTCGCGTTTATTAACCGTTTCCTGTGCAGCAATCAATGACGGTCCTAAAACATACCTGTCTCTTTCCTTATCATAAAATGCAAACGAAGCCATAAAATCGGCTGTTTCAAAAACTACATCTTTGTATTTATCCAAAATGGCCGGATTCTTATTGTAGCGGTAACATTGTTCAGCAAAATAAATGATGTGGGGCTGTTGCCAAATCAATAATTGTCCCACTTTTGAAGGAGTTTCATTACCCGTAATATCCACCATTTTGGGCCACCGGATTCCTTCAAATCCCTGCCGGATAGCAGTCTGTCTGGCTTTAGGAACAATACTCTGATACCACCATAAACTCTTTTCAAGCAGTTCCGGATGACTCCATTGAGCAAAATGAGCAGCATGCCACCAATGCATCTCCAAATGATATTTGCCATACCAGCTATTGTAGGTAAGACCGGTTTCCTGAGGAGGAAAATTACCTGCACATTGAATTTTAGTCAGATATTGG
>CAYZNC010000441.1:0-5225 GCA_964478555.1 uncultured Bacteroidales bacterium
AAACTTTTCATAATAATTTAGTAAGAGACACGCGTTTGAAACGCTCAAAAAGGGACTTGAAATAGGTCCCTTTTTCCATTTATCATGCGGTCGTCAACCAAATCCTACCATTCGTCAAATAAACTTAACATGAACAAAAAAATTCCGTTAATATTGAAGTATATAACTTTTTGTTACATACGGATGACCCTTTAACCCACACTAAATTCATGTTGCTCGTGTTAACCTTTTCAATTATTCTGATAGCGGCTTTTATATCCATTGCAATCACAGCATATTGCCACGCTGCTGTTTCATCTTTTCCTGACACTGAGAGTCAAACAATTCCTTGCACCAAAGATGTACCGGCAACAGCGGATACTTCCCAAAATGTAAAAAATGACATTTTTAAAGAAAGTGTTACTAATAACCAGCAAATGCTTATCTTCCCGAACCAACCATTGGGAGAATTGAAAGTAGAAAGAGGCTAATGTGTACAATTTAATCCCAAACTCAAGTTGCCGCATTCATCATTATTTTTCGTAAAATTCCACCTCCACAATCCTTAGTTGTCCTTTTGAATCACTTGCCTGTGGGTCCTTATAGAGGTCCAGTTCTTTGGTAGGGGCTACTTCAACCACCTGATTAAACGCATCTTTTTCAGAGCTCGATCCTGTTAACCTGATCGTAACCCTTTTACCCTTTACCGGTTTAACCGGAATATTCACATATCCAAGACTTTTTTGTGTTTCACCCTTGAAAACCTCTGTGCTATCTACTAGAATTTGAATGGGATAACTCCTCGATCGCCATCCGGTTAATTTTAATTCAACTTCACTAATTATTGCCGGATTTTTTAATTCATAAGTAATCCATCCTGTAGAAATTCTCCCGTCATTGGACCACTCGGTAACTTCATTGTCGTCAAAACTTTTCGAAGCATCTTCGTTTTTTGAACCAGCGGTAGCGTTCACTATTTCAACCGGTTTACGCGATATTTTGTAGGAGGGACCAGTAGGAGTGGGGCCCCGATCGAGATTAGACGGCAAATCTATACCCGGCAAATCGAAAGCCAATCCATTATTGACTGCTTCAGGTAGTGAATTAATGCGAATTTTGGCAGGTTTTAATCCATTTGCAGTGGCCGAAACAGTAATCTTTCCTGCTTTTAAAGTAGATCTTATAAATACCCTGTTGATTCCACATTCTACCGGAATATTTTTTGAAAGAATATAGTTGTCGGGTCCCTGGGCAATGCCTCCTCGCCACTCGGCAGGACCGTCCAAAGTAAAATTGATCATATCATTGGAAACAGGACAGCGATTTCCTTTGCTATCCACCACTTCAACTGTAACTAATGCAACGTCTGCTCCGTTTGCCTTCATGCCTTTGGGACCGTTATTTACGGTTAATTTCACAGCTTCAGGATTTCCGGCAGTATTAATCTGATGAGAACTTAATTTGTTCATCAGGGAATCGTAGCTAATTGCAATAAGTTGGCCCGGGTGCCATTCAATGTTTTTGAAAACATAAAGAAAACGGCTGCGTTGTTCTCCATAGCCTTTTGAAACTCCGTTTAGAAAGAGTTGTACTTCGTCGCCTGATGATACCACGAAAACATCTTTTTTAACCCCTGCGGAATAATTCCAATGTCCTAGAATATGAGAGCTTTGTTTTTCAATATCTACCCAGCCGTTCCACATTACTTTGTGAGCAAAAAAGCCATCTTTTGGAATTCGCATAGCATCTACTTCTCCACTACGGCGGTAGTTTTCAGCCCCCCTGAAATGGGTATTGGAATCGGAGAATATAATATTTGCTCCGCCTGAGCTAACCCGCTTACCTGTGCCAGGACGAGCGCGCCAATAATCGAACCAGCGGCACACATCTTCAATAGCATGCGAATCCTGGTTACGGTTATAGTCAGTGGCCGGTGCACTACGGTATAATGGGCCGTCTCCGTCTTTATGAAATGGCGGACTGTATTCATCCCAATATTTACGCAATCCTTCGTCGCGGGAATATTCCATAGCCCACATGGGTATGTGAGCACTTTTATTGATGTAGAGCATTTCGCCACCGTATTCGGCAATCTTACTATCCAGCATCTCCCGGGCACCAATGGCACGACCTCCATTTGGATCAAATTGATCGCGAATGTCCTTCATCGCTTTCATATGTTCCTC
Organism: uncultured Bacteroidales bacterium; assembly: GCA_964478555.1. Taxonomy (GTDB): domain Bacteria; phylum Bacteroidota; class Bacteroidia; order Bacteroidales; family JAAUTT01; genus JAAUTT01. Next base: position 2,166 of record CAYZNC010000441.1, read on the forward strand.
ACTGATTCCTTTATTGCCACATTCGTAGAACAAAATACTGGGATTGTTGCGATTATATATAATTGCATCGCGCATTAATGCTAACCGTTGTTCCCATTGACGTCCTTTTGAATCCTTTTCCGAGTCACCTGCCGGCATTGCTTCAATGAGGCCCACACGGTCGCACGATTCGACATCCTGTTTCCAGGGTGTAACATGCATCCACCGTACGAAGTTACCATTACCTTCTACAATCAAGCGGTTACTGAAATCGCTAACCCATGCAGGGACAGACATTCCCAATGCCGGCCATTCGTTAGTAGTTCGCTGGGCATAACCTTTCATTTGAATAACACGGTCGTTTAACCAAACCATGCCGTCAGCAAACTTGGTTTTTCTAAATCCTGTCCGTGTAGTAACCATATCAACTGTTTTACCATCTACTTCGAGTATCGTATTAACATTATACAAGTATCCATAACCCCAACTCCAGAAGTTTAAATTGCTAACGGGAGAAGATGCAGAAATTATTTTGGTTTCGCCAGGTTGAAGCGTAAATTGCCCTCCAACGAAAGAAACTATAGTTTTTCCGTCCATGTCATTTATAACAACCTGATATTGTAGAGTTTTGGGTATGGTATATTCATTTTTTATTTGCGTTTCGGCAGTAATATCTGCGCGTTTAGCAGCAATATCGATATTTTTGGCGTAAATATAAACACCTGTTGTTTGTAGATTTGTGTAAAGTGGCAAGGTTTGGTATAGTTTATCACAAACATGCAGGTAAACATTTTTAGGTATGCCGCCGTAATTAGCATTAAAGTTATTGTCGTTCCATTGGAATGAGGTTCCGGTAGCCTTTTCTTTATATTTCCAGTCATTATCAATACGAATAGCCATCATATTTTCGTCGTTACCAAATTTCACCATTTCAGTAATATCGAATCCAAATGCCATCACACCATTTTCAACCAGACCAATATATTTTCCGTTCACATAGAAATTGCCTGCCTGACGAACTCCTTCGAATTCAATAAATACTTTTTTATCTTTCTGATTGATAGGGATTTTAAAATGTTTTCGGTACCAAACAATACCGGTAGTGAGCTGATTGATTGGAACCTTAAAGGCATCATCTTCATTGAAAGCCCTGGGTAGGGTAATTTCTTTCCATCCCGAATCGTTAAATTCTGGCTTCTCTGCCCCTTGTGGATCGCCGACGAGCAATTTCCATCCGGGATTGAAATTATACTTAATGCGCGGTTGGTCTGTCGATTGGGAAAAACAGTTTCCCATGATTAATGAAAATTGAATCACAAAAAGAAGTAGTCTGTATTTCATGGATGCTCGCTATTAGGTGTTTATTTATGCAGTAAGTATACAAAAAATCTTCGTTTTTAATTTAGAAAATCGAACTTTTCAGCTTCTGAAATGATGATTGGGGGTATAATTACTAAGTTTACTGACTTACAACAATCATAATATAATTAGCTGTAAACTATTCATATACATAATGAGAATACACTAACAATGGTAATAAATAATAGTTATTCGCAAGATTATCTGGTCTTGACTCTTGTATCTTGATTCTTGTATCTATGTAAAAGGGAAACTTTCAATTTATTTTATCTATTTCTGACTATCGTTAATCTAATGGTTTTGCATACTCATCAAAATCGTGAACGCAAAAATAGTTTAATAAATATTTATAAAATACTTACCTAAAGTATGTTAGTGAGATGATGTAGACGTTTTAGGTCATCTAATTTATCTAACTTTTAAAAATGACTTGTCGTATTATTAACAAAAATCATTACAATGATTGATCTAAATCATCACTTAGGGAGTAACCATAAAGAAATGAAGTATTTAGAAAACGATTTTAAAATAAATATTCATATGAAATTTCTTATAATAAGTGCGATGATTCTTTTAGCCCTATTAAAATTACAAACGGCTACAGCACAAATTGAAAAAAGAGATTCCCTGGCATTGGTTGATTTATATAATAGTACTAATGGTCCTGAGTGGAGATTTAAGAAACATTGGCTAAAAGGACCGGTTAAAACGTGGTATGGAGTTGCTATCCGATACAACCGCGTTATTAACCTTGAACTTAATGATAATAAGCTAAGTGGTGTCATACCTGAATCCATAGGCAATTTGGATCAGTTGCAATGCCTTTTTCTTGCTTATAACACGTTGAAAGGTACTATCCCTGAATCCTTATCTAATTTAAATCAACTGCAATTTCTTTGCTTGCAAAGCAATCAGTTAGAAGGTAGCATACCGGCGTCCCTTGGCAATTTAGTTCGTTTGCGGGGTCTTTTTTTATGTAACAACTTTCTGGAAGGTGAAATTCCCGAAACCTTAGGCTCTTTATCTAATTTAGTTGATATCGGCCTTTTTTCAAATCGTTTGCGTGGCGGCATCCCTTCTTCCTTTGGTAATTTAACGAAATTAGAACATTTGTTGGTTAACACCAATCAATTGAGTGGTGTTATTCCGGAATCACTGGGAAGATTATCGAATTTAAGATCTCTTTGGTTAAATGATAATGCATTTTGCGGATCTGTTCCTACTTCTTTTGAAAAACTATCCAATTTGTATTGCTTACATCTTTCTTCCAATAAATTAAATGGAAAGGTTACCTTCCTGAAAAACATGCCTTCTTTGCACGATGTTTGGCTTGACTAATCTGTAAATCAAAACGGTTTGACTTCGCTCAATGTTCATCATTAGCGAGGAGCATGCCTGATTGAGTCGAATGTCATCCCTGAGCGATTTCTATGATTTAAGCAAATGCCGTTTCGACTCCGCTCAACGACCGGTTGCACCGGACAGCTAAAAAGAAAAGGGACTTAAAAAAAGTCCCTCAAATGTTTTTTTGGTATGTAAAGTACTATTCCTCGAAAGTTTCGGTGGATTCAATATTTTCGATATTATCATCTTCTCTTCCCAGCGTATTATCCTCAGATGCACTTGCGCCTGCTGTATCTTCGCCAAATTCTTTTTCAAATTCTTCTTCCGTCAGATTATCAATCTTAACGTCAACTTTTACCAGGTAACTGGCATCTGCAG
>CAYZNC010000442.1:0-5173 GCA_964478555.1 uncultured Bacteroidales bacterium
ACTTTGTCAAAGCCCGTTAGGGCTGGTATATCGGTAGAAAATCATAATGAGTGCTTTGCTTTCAAAGCCCGTTAGGGCTGACATATATCTAATAGCGATGGAAATACCTATCAATTTGCAAATTATATAAATCTGTCATTGGTAGCGGGAGGAATCTCATTGATGCAATTCTCCTGTTATTCTTAATTTTTCTTTAGATATTGGTCTATCATTAAAATTAATTTTTCGTATGTGATTGGCTTGGATAAAAAATCTCTACAACCAGCATCTAAACAATCCTTTACATCTTTAGGGGTTGCATATGCTGTTTGGGCGATGACCACCACGTCAGGATTCTTTTTTTTAATTTTCCCGGTAACAACTAATCCATTAATGTCGGGCAATTGAATATCCATTAAAATAAGGTCGATATTTGGATTACGCTTAAAAATTTGAAGGGCTTCCTCGCCTGTGCATGCATTTAATAAGGTAAGTCCCTTTTGTGAAAGAGCTTCTGTTAAATAGAATGTATTTGCCGTGTCATCTTCAACGATTAGGATCGTTTTGTTATCCCATCGAATGGTATCCGGATTTTTTACTTCGGTATTTAGTTTTTCAGTTGATGCAATCTGTTGGATCAGGGGTAACGTGAAATAAAATGTAGTTCCGACGTTTTCCTCAGATTCAAGCCAGATCTTTCCGTTCATGAGCTTCACTATACCTTTTACGATCGACAGTCCCAGTCCGGTGCCACCATACATACGTGCGGTCAGTGAATCGTCGGCCTGGCAAAAACGGTCAAAAATCAATTCAAATTTATTGGCTGGTATTCCAATTCCAGTATCTTTCACAAAGAATTGCAGTGACGCATCGTTTGGCCTTACTACTAATTTGCAGCCAAATTCAATGAACCCATGTTGAGTAAACTTAAAAGCATTATCCAAAAGATTATTGAGAATTTGTTTCAAACGGTATGGATCCGCGAATACGCTAATGCCCTTCAATGATTCCTCCATCGATAGCTTCAATGATATTGTAGCATTTCCTTCCGTTTTGTTTTTTTTTAATTTGTAGTATTCAAGAAGTTCATTCATTAATTCGGAAAGTATGAACTCGGATTCCATGATGGCCATTTGGCCAACTTCAATTCTGGAAATATCCAGAATATCTTCTATTATTCTTAACAAATCATAAGATCGCTGCTGTATAAGCGATGTAAAGTGTATTTTCTTATGCTCCGGAACACCAGGTCGCGAGAGGAAATCAGCAAACCCAATAATGGCGTTCATGGGTGTGCGAATTTCATGCGACATGTTATACAAGAATGCGGATTTAAGCCTGTCACTTTCTTCTGCTTTTTCTTTCGCCTTTATTAATTGTTCTTCCGTTTGTTTTCTTTTTGTTATCACATCGAATACGGCAACAAAATGGTCTTTTTTAGGACTGAAAACGGAAATACTAAACCATGTTTTCATGGCATTAACATACGTTTCGAACTTTATTGGCGCGCCTGACTTGGATACACGGCTATATAATTCGAGTAATGCAGAATCTAACTCACGTATTCCTGGAATAACCTCAGAAACCTTTTTTCCTTCCACATCTTTCAATCCCGTTAAGGTTTCGAAAGCTTTGTTCACGTTAATATAGATAAAGTCTGATGGCTGATCGTTTTCAAAAAGCATTTTACAATAAGCATAACCTTCCAGCATGTTATCGAAAAGAGAACGGTATCGTTCTTCGCTTTCGTGCAATGCTTTGTCAGATTTTCGCTGTGCCAACGCTATGGCTATACTATCAGCCAATTGTTCCACTTGTTCTATAAAAGCAGATGTAAAGCATTCCTTCTTTTTATCATTAAGTTGTATGAGACCAAAGGTTTCGTCAGCCATCCGCAATGGTATCAGGGCAACAGATTCATACCCTTCGCCGTTGCAACGATTACGTGTTCGCGACTGACGATCGGCTTCGCTTGTAGTTGCCAGCAGTTCTGTTGTGCAGTTACTCCAGAAACTTCCGTGAGAAGTAAAAAAAGGCTTGGAAATATCAAATCGTCCGCTCAGAATGTTACCACACATGCATTCCAGCACAGGATTACCAATCTCATCAGTTTGTACTCCTCCTTCTATATTTTTTGCACATAGAAAATTCTCTTTTTCAATAAAATCACCAGTAAATCCATGAGTTTCAAAGTATGGATAGTCATACCCCTCCTGCAAACGAATTCCCACAGCCTCACAACCTGACCAGATTTGTAAAAATTGTACAACCGATTTCATGAGCTGATGCAGAGTGCTTCTTTCGCTCAGCAGTTGAAGGAGAGAAAGAACAGTTTTATGGTCAATTTCAGATTGGTTGCCTTTTTTCATATCAAAATTTACATCGTTAGGTGACTTGAGGATAAGGCAGATTTATTACAAAGAAAATTTTTCCTAACTAAACTTCTTCAAATGAAAAACGAATTTACAATATCTAACATAAATTCAAAATTTTTCCCAATGTATAATTTCATTTTTTGATTTTCGTTTTGCATCATGTCTGCGAGGATCACTTTGGTCATTGGGATAACCCATAGAAATTGCATAAATAATTGATTGATTTATGTGTAAAGATAAATAAAGATTAAGTTTTGAAAAAACTACTGTAAAATAGATAACGCATAGCTATGAAGGTTATGAGTTTTGTCAATGGGGTGCAATGATGAACATCACCGGGAATCTTTCAACTTTTTTATTTTAATCCGTTTAATCATATAGATCAGTCAATAAAACTATCGATTATGAACGGAACCAATAATTTGATTTTTATCATCGATGATGATATGGGCTACGGACGGTATGTTCAGGCCCGGTTGGCACAAAACAAATATACCAACGTGCACTTGTATGAAGATGAGAAAGCTTTTTTGAAGGACATGAAAAAATTTCCAGCTGTTCTTATTGTAGATTTTCATCTTAAAGCAATGAGCGGTCTGCAACTAATTCAGAAGGCCAAACACATTTATCCCGATTTTTATTCCATTCTATTGTCGGGAGAGTACCATAACTCCCAAAATGCCAGTGCAATGGATGAGCGTTTTTTAAAATACATTGATAAGTATATTATTAAGGGTATGAATGATATGGAGGAACTATTCGAAGCGCTTGATGATTATGATGCATAGATTTTAACTTTTTGCAGACAACCTTGTTTTATCTTGCATGAAGGATTGGGATATTATTGATAATAAGCTTACGAAAGAGTTTGAGTTTAAAAATTTTACCGAAGCGGTAAGATTTATAAATTCAATTGCTGATATTGCCGAGGCACGTAATCATAACCCCGATCTTTACCTTCACGACAATAAATTGACCATTACATTGCATACCCATAATGTGATGGCTATTACCAAAAAGGATTATAATCTTGCTAATGCCATTGACAATATAGGGAAACAGTGGTATTTGTGATATCGGCTATTGGGTATTAGCCGTTGGCTATTAGCTGGTAGCAACACCAAACCCTGAGGCCATTACCCAAATCTGACGAACGAAAAATTTATTTTTAGAGACTATTCGCAGGTGGTTCAAACTTGAGTGCGAATAGCTTAGATCAAGCGGATGATTTGTTCCAACTCCCCACTTTTCGCTAGTATATAATTGTTATTTTAGTGCAAATTGATCAATGCACTTATTTCATCCATGTGCAGTTTGAAATGACGCAAATAATCTATCACCATTGCTTTGAGGGTAATGGTTTTGTTTGTGTCAGCGATCCATTCGTTTTCCAATTTTTCAGGATTGATATGCTGCATTACATGAACAACATGGATGTTCGAATATTTCCACAATTGCACAAGATTTACCCATTCTTCTTCCTGGTAATGCTGAATGACGATCCACCTGTCGTTGTTTCCATAACTGGCATAGTTTGGATATGCAAAGGGACTTGTTTGGTACTGTAAATGCACAATGCGATGGGTGTTATTAGAAGCAGAATCCACCATGTGTCCCACAATTTGCCTGATGGTTCGTTTCTGACTGTTCTGCCGGTTGGTAATAATATCTTCGGGGAGAGCCAGAAGCTTTGTTTCCCATGCTTCAATCAATTGAAGTAATTCCTCACCTATAGGTAAAAATTCATTCATCATCATTTTTAAATTTAATGCAGCACTTATTTTCATTAAAAAATTTTACGGATTTATTTTCATGTTTTTTTGTTCAAAGCATTGACATTGCATGATGCTTTGCCTGTCCTCAGGCCAAAGGTGAAGCCCTCCTCCCTGACACCATTTAAATTCTTTGCATGTACCGCATATGCCAGTTTTTGTCCAGGTGCGATTGCGCATAATTGAAAATTTTGTGTTCCACGTCTGAAAAAAATCATCGGCATAGATATTTCCCTGGCTAAAGCTTCGGTCGATATTGGGACATGCTGAAATGGACCCGTCGATTAATACAGAAGCTATGTTGATACCTGCCCGGCAGAAAAAGAAACTGTCTCTGACCTTTCTCTCGTAAGCTCCCACGTATGATTCACAACTAAATTTGACATCCATGGCTTTTTCTTTTCTCGAATTGGCAATAAAATCCATCAGGTATTTGTATTGTTCAGCGTCTAACTGTAATTCGGGATTATTCGCGGCTCTGCCGATAGGAGTTATAGTGAATAAGCGCCAGGCCTTAACGTGGTTGTCAATAAAGTATTTTTTTAATGCTGGAAGTTCAAGGATGTTTCTTTTGTTAACACAAGTAACGATGTCATAGTTTAGGCGTTTGGAACTTTTTATTAAATTGAGTGCAACCATCGCTTTCTGATAGCTGTGTTTGTTGTTCCTCAGCCAATTATGCGATTCCTCCAGTCCGTCGATGCTCAAAGTTAAAGAGCCCATCCCAGCTCCGGTCAGTTTTCCGTGAGTGGCTTCATCGTAGGCATATCCGTTGGTGACAAGACCCCATCTGAAACCCCGTTTCCGAAGTTCTTTACCACATAAGTCTATGTCGCCCCGTACCAAGGGCTCTCCGCCTGTTATGGCAATGGTAATAGCATCTTTTTTGTAATAGGTTCTTAAGGGGTCTATGGCTCTGAGAAAATCATCCAGAGGCATGTCCGTTTGCCCGGCCTTGGATGAACAATCTGAACCGCAATGCAGGCAATTTAAATTGCATCTCGTAGTACATTCCCAAAACAGGTAATTTAACTCATGAATTTGAGT
>CAYZNC010000443.1:0-5155 GCA_964478555.1 uncultured Bacteroidales bacterium
ATGTTGACGAAACTGCCATTATGGTGACCGTCAACGATATTTATCCAAATAAAGCATTGAGACATATTGAAACTTACATAAAACAAAAAAGTGATTTGGAATATGCAGTTTCCGATTGAATCGGAACTGATTTTAATCATTTTTTTAGACATTGCTTAGTTAGTTAGTTAATTAGTTAGTTAATAGTTGTAATTGTGAAGAATGCGGAAGGGTTGTTCGGGAGAACAGCCCTTTTGTCATTGTTAAACCTATGTAAGCCCAAGACCAAGGATGCCTGCATAATTAAAAATGTTTCGGAACATCATTACCATGCCATATACCAAAAAAAAGGTATATACTATACCTCATCTATGGTATTTCAAAGATAATAAAACAGTTAGATCTTTGAATAAAATAATGAAACGAACTATTTAAAGACGGATTCAAATGTCAGTAATCGCAAAAAAATTAACAGACCTCATCGGGAACACTCCTCTGCTTGAACTTAGCAATATTGGGAGTATCTTCAAACTCCGTGCAATCATCGTTGCCAAACTCGAAAACTTAAATCCATCAAGAAGTGTAAAGGATCGCATTGGTTTTGCAATGATTGATACGGCCGAAAAGCAAGGCCTTATCAATAAGGAAACAACAATCATTGAAGCCACCAGTGGTAATACAGGTATTGCTTTGGCTTATGTGGCTGCGGCCCGTGACTACAAACTAGTATTGATCATGCCTGAAACAATGAGTATCGAACGTCGGAACCTGCTAAAAGCATTGGGTGCGGATCTGATACTTACTCCTGGTCATGAAGGAATGAGTGGAGCAGTGAGAAAAGCCGAGGAACTACATGCCAAAACCCCAAATTCATTTATTCCCCAACAATTTAACAATTTGGCCAATCCTGAAATACATCGTAATACAACTGCTGAAGAAATTTGGCGGGACACCGATGGTAATGTAGACATTTTCATTGCTGGCGTTGGTACCGGTGGAACCATTACTGGCGTTGGCGAAGTGCTTAAAAAACGTAACCCAGAGGTGAAAATTATTGCTGTTGAGCCTTATGATTCTCCAGTATTATCCGAGGGAAAACCCGGCCCACACAAAATTCAAGGTATAGGGGCCGGCTTTGTACCCTACGTTTTAAACCGAAGCATCATCGACGAAATAATTAAGATAAAAAATGATGATGCCTTTCAAACAGCAAAGGATCTAGCACGCTTCGAAGGGTTGCTGGTAGGCATTTCGTCTGGTGCAGCTGTGCAGGCTGCTATTCAGGTTGCAAAACGACCTGAAAACAAAGGAAAAAGAATCGTTACAATTTTACCCGATACCAGTGAACGATATCTTTCAACCGCAATGTATCATTTTGAAAATGAAATATAATTAACAATATGAAAATAATAGTAAACGGAAAAGAACTGAGTTTTAACGAGAGCAAGCTATTATTGATTGATCTGATAAAGCTCAATAATGTAAAACAGCCCGAAATGGTATCGGTGCAGTTAAACGGAGCTTTCGTTTCCAGGGAGGATTTTCAAAGCACCCATGTAAAAGAAGGCGATGAAGTCGATTTCCTATATTTTATGGGAGGTGGACAAGGCAAGAAGAAAAAGCTCTCTATTATCAGTTTTAGGTAAATGCATATCAAAAACGGTGAAGCTTTATGATTATTAAAGACATCGAAGACAAATAACCATTTATTTAACTAAAAATTTTAATATTTATGTCTGAAGAATTAACAACACGCAGCGTTACAACAATTGTAGCACGCAACCTGGCTAACACAACCAAAACCGTACCTTTGATGGGTTCTATAACACCGCGGTACTTGCTAAAATTGTTGCCTTGGGTGCATGTAGCCTCAGGAACCTACCGGGTAAACCGAACTAAAGTTGAGTTAAAAAAAGCCGACCGCATTGAGATTGATTATCGCGAAGGACAGGCATCTTTTAGGACTGAGGCTTTAAAACACATTCCCCTTTTCTCGACCCTCGATGAAAATATTTTGGAACGTATTGCTGATCGTTTTACAACGGAAGAAGCTGATTTAAGCAGCAACCTGATACTTGAAGGTGAAGATCGCCATAAGTTCTTTATTATTGCCCATGGCCAGGTAGAAGTGCTCAGCAAAGGATTGCATGGAGAGGAACTTAGAATCGCACTTCTTTCAGAGGGAGAATATTTCGGCGAAGAAGATTTTGTTACAGACCGTCCGTCCGATGTTACTGTTCGTGCTATTACACCGGGTGTATTCCTTACATTATCGGGAAAAGATTTGGAAGCCATCTTCAACGAAATTCCCAATTCTCGGAAAAAGTTCGAAAAGGCACGTGAAGACTATGCTCGTTTGCGTTCTTCGGTAAATAAACATGGCGAACGTCATATCGATTTGGTTTCGGGGCTAGAGGAAGACCATGTAATTCCTGAAACGTATGTGGACTATGCCGTAAAGCCAAGGGAATATTCGCTTAATGCAATACAAACCATCGTGAGGGTACACACCCGTGTGTCAGACCTATACAACGACCCTCACAACCAGCTCGAACAACAAATGAGGCTGACCATAGAAGGCATGAAAGAAAAACAGGAATGGGAGCTCATTAACAATAGGGAATTCGGTCTTTTACATGCTGTTGACCCCAGTCAGCGAATCAGTACCAGGTATGGAGCACCCACTCCCGACGATTTGGACGAACTTCTCGCTCTGGTGTGGAAAAAACCAGCATTTTTCTTAGCACATCCCAAAGCCATTGCAGCATTTGAACGCGAATGCACCTGGAGGGGCGTTCCTCCTGTTACCATTCAGCTATTTGGGTCACCCATAATTACCTGGCGCGGAGTACCTCTAATCCCAAATGATAAACTGGAGGTAAAAGGTCACCTCTCAAGCCGTGGATTAGGCACTACCAACATTTTACTGGTACGCGTTGGCGAAGATGAGCAGGGAGTGGTAGCTCTGCATCAGGCAGGAATTCCTGGTGAAATTTCTCCCAGCCTCTCTGCACGTTTAATGGGATTGGATCGGCTAGGTGTTGCTTCATATTTATTAACCCAATACTTTTCTCTGGCAGTGCTTACCGAAGACGCCCTTGCTGTGCTCGAAAACGTAGAAGTGGGATACTATCACGACTATCAGAACCGGACTTCCAAGCAAAAATAGCCGAAATCCTTATAGCCTTTGCGCCCGGCGTAGTTTGTAATTACGTCGTATAAAATAACTTTTTACAGAAAAACATACCAAGCATGACACCAATAGATAATGTAAATGGTGAAGATTTATTCAATCCTACCCTGATAGCTCAGATAGCCAGCCGGATTTATAATGAAATCCCCGGAGCGTCAAATATACCAAAAAATGAGACAGACATTGCTTCAACCACTTCAAGCTCTGTAAATCCTGAAACTGTCTTGCAAAACACGCCGGTAACGGATTATGCTGATCCACTTGATCTGGGTAATCTATGGGAACATGAAGTACCGGAACTCAATCAGGATTCAGGATTTGAACGGGTTAGTCGACAAACAGGTTCAGTTGGAAAGTTGCAGGATGCAGATCTTAGTGAGTATTATTTTTTGAAAGGCCCAGACAGTAACAAAGAAGCTCCTTTATCGACCCACACGGATAACCTGGTAAGTCAGCAGAATTTCACGGAAAATAAAGAAAACATTCACAGCCTGCATCAATTTGTGCAAAAAGTACAATCGGTTTCTGACGGATTTTCAGAAAGCAAACAGGCTAATCCTTTTTACCAACCTTTCGAAAACGGGTTACCTTCTGATCATTTCGATTTTTCTTCTCTCTTTGCCAATGCTAAAACGCATGCTGATAGTCCCTTGCAGGAGGCCCGATCGCCTTATTATTTTATTCACGAAAAGCAACAGCCAACGTTTCCTAAAGCTGATATATTTGATGTAACGCAAATTCGTAAGGATTTTCCTATACTTCATCAAAATGTTCATGGAAAACCTTTGGTATGGTTCGATAATGCAGCTACCACACAAAAGCCGAAGAGTGTAATAGACACCGTTGCCCGGTTCTATTGCTACGATAATTCAAATATTCATCGGGGAGCCCATACCCTTGCAGCACGTGCAACAGATGGGTATGAAGGAGCACGTGAAAATGTAAGGCGATTCATCGGGGCAAATTCTACATCCGAAATCATATTTGTTCGTGGAACTACGGAAGGAATCAACCTTGTAGCTCAAACCTGGGGACGTAAAAATATCCAGTCTGGTGATGAAATACTTGTATCCATATTGGAACACCATGCTAATATTGTTCCCTGGCAGATGCTGGCAAAGGAAAAAGGCGCCTTACTGCGTGCTATACCCGTGAACGATCGCGGGGAGATATTACTCGATGAATATTCGAGATTGTTAAATCCTCGTACTAAGCTGGTGGCTATTACACAGGCTTCGAACGGATTGGGTACAATCCTGCCGGTAAAAGAGATGATACAATTAGCCAAACGCTTTGACATAAAAGTGCTTGTTGATGGAGCTCAGTCGGTAGCTCATCTTCCGGTGAATGTGCAGGAAATAGATGCCGATTTCTTTGTATTCTCCGGGCATAAGATATTTGCCCCAACAGGTATTGGCGTGGTTTATGGTAAAAAGGAAATATTAGATTCCATGCCCCCATGGCAGGGCGGAGGCAACATGATCAGGAATGTGACTTTTGAAGAAACAACCTTCAATACCACACCCAATAAATTTGAAGCAGGTACACCCAATATAGCTGATGCTATCGGATTGGGTGCGGCCCTGGACTATGTTAATAAAATAGGCCTAAAAAATATTGCTGAATATGAGCAGAAGTTAACCGCTTATGGTACGGAACAACTCAGGCAAGTTCCCGGGTTACGGTTAATTGGCACAGCCCGGGAAAAGGTTGGGGTCTTGTCGTTCGTTTTAAACAACATCCCTACAGAACAGGTTGGCCGGTTCCTGGATCAGGAAGGTATTGCCGTTCGGGCAGGCCATCATTGTGCCCAACCAGCACTAAGACGTTTTGGCGTGGAGAGTACAGTTCGGCCATCCCTGGCTTTTTACAATACTTTTGGAGAAATTGACCGGTTGGTTGAAGCTGTAAAAAGATTGCAGCACAGGTAAGGATGTAACGAATCCGTAGTATTGCTGACCATGAAAGCGATTTTATTGAAAT
>CAYZNC010000444.1:0-5127 GCA_964478555.1 uncultured Bacteroidales bacterium
TGCTTACAGAAGATGCTGCGTAGCCTTGAGTGATTGAACCACCTATTACACCAATTGTTATATTCTCGCCTCTTCGGGCTTTTGCCATCGCATTAAAAATGCGGGTAGTATCATATCCTGTCTGAGTTCCAACTGAATCCAAAGAGATCAGTGTGAAAAAAAAACAAAAATTAATACATAAAACAGAGAAGAAATTAAGGTTCATCAGAAAATAAATTAATTATTAAAAGGGGTAATGTGCTAATGTGCCAGGATTAATAAATGTAAGGCCAAGACTAAGTGGTTTGGTCATCTACTTAGCAAAGTAGCACATTACCGTCATTAACACACCTAATTCTTAATGCATCGAACAGAAAATCCATGGATTTTCAGGTAATTGATTCTTTGCGCCACCGCACTTACGTTATCCAGGTATAGGTACATTGCATTTGACTCACCAACCGGCGTGGTTGCCCACCAACTTCCATTGACCTCCAAACCATAAAAGCCATGGTTATTACGGTAACCACCAGGTTGAGCTGTAAACCCACTGATGTTATCCGCTCCCATATTGGGACTTCTCCAATTCGTTGTGCCAATTTCTTTTAATTTTCCTCCGGCAATACTCTCACCTCCCAAATGGTTTGAGAGTACTATAAACTCTGAATCAGAGGGCACATGCCAGCCAGTAGGGCAAAGTTTACCAGTATTAACCGCATACCAGTTGTATAATGCACCTGTAGTATTAATAAATGTTTGATCATTGTGATACCAGCAATAACCAGGCGTTGTCAGATTTGCCCACGTCGCTGAATCTGTTACCAAAGGAATGGCTGTGCCATCATTATACTTAGTAGTTTTCAAATTTTCGACCATCCAAACCTGCGTTCCAATTTCTACCGTATGATAAACATTACCGTCTATGTCGGTCACTGTGCTTACCGTTTTGAGGTCGCTACTATTACTGGCTTTCTTACAACTATTGGTAAGCATTAATAGAATTCCCACTATTATAAATGGGAAAATCCAAATTGCGTTATTTTTTTTCATGTCAATAAAGTTTTAAAATTAGTTTTATTCAATCATTTCTAAATTCAGTATTTCAACGTACTATAAACATTAACCAATAAGTATCGATTAGTAGTAGGGTTTGGAAGATATGCAACTTGTTAAATCCCCACTGGCTGTGCACTTCTTCAAGTGGTTTGTTGCTCTGGTTAATTCATTAATTATTAAAATACTAAATTGGGCATTTTAAAAGTTTAAGTGTTACACAACTTTTGATATTCGTTACATTATTCACACATGTGTAAATTGAATAAAACCTGATAGGTACTGAAGATTTCGCAGTATTGTTAAGATGTCGTTTGATCAGGTCATAAGAGATGCCAGGACCAATTGGGGTATGTCGTTTTCGGAAACTGTCGATAAAACGCCAAACTTATGTTTCCTGATAAAATTGTATAAAAAATATTTTGTCATCCCATTGTTTTATACAAGATTATCGCAAGGGTTATTTAACAATTAATGGTGTAGTTAGTTTGGTATGCGTATTGGTCCTAATGTTTATTTAAAATTTTCAACAAAGTTCTTCTGGTTTTTAAAAGCCCGCATTTGTGTTTTAGCTTTTCTCCGCAATCACGGTTATCAGCCTGTTTACAGGTTCTGTAAAAGTAATTTTAAATCCGGCATTTTCTAAACAGCTAATGATATATTCTGTTGTAATCCTCACTTTGTTATATGAACTTAATGTCTGAGTCCAGTTTTCATTCACCCTGGTATAAAGGATATCTGTAACCTTTAATCTTTCCTGAAAATATTCAAGAAAGCAAATTAATATTTTGTCGGGATCGCTCTTTACAGGAATAAATCTTGCTTCATCAAAAAGCTCCGTTCCATAATCTCGAAATGAAAGTATCACCTTGCCCTTTTCACCCAAAGTCTCATAAATGGTTTGTAGAAATTGTTCAATATCGGCCTTCGAATCCAGATGTGCAACAGTATCTCCCATGCACAGTATCAGTTCAGGTTTTAGGTACTTATACTTTTCAACTAATCGAATATCTTCATTAATTGCACGGACGGAGAGATATTTAGTATTATTTTCGAGTTCACGTAACAGTTGTTCATTAAAATCGACTGCCAGTATATTAAACCCTGATTTAGCAAGCGCAGTAGACTGGATGCCATGACCGGCACCCAAATCAATGGCAATCTTTGAGGAAGAAGGAATAATATTGTTATTTGAAAAGAATTGTTGAAACTCTTTCTGCTTTTCATCGAAATTGCCACACATCCATGAATAAAAATTTCCAAGATGGTTGTCGTAATGTTCTTTTACAGTCATTGCTTAATTTTTATATAAGTTAATTCCCCACATTTCTATCTCAAATTTTTGTTCCTTTGATAAGCATAACAGACTTTATTGACTGTTCTTTCAAATGTAAGAATTGTTGTCACTCTTTGTCGTGCATAAAATTGTCAAAGTCGCTGTACCCTTGTTTATTACGGCTTATTTTATGAAAAATATACAGATTCCCTGTGATTCAAAGATAAAAAAATTAGGTCACCGAATAGTTGAACTCACGGGTTGAAATACGGAAAGTAAATTGTAAACATAAGGCTTAAAATTTTACCTTTTTGTAAAATATTCTTTTGGTAATTTCCGCGGCAAAGATGTAGACCACCACAATCAGCAATAAAAGCAGATAGGTAGTGAATTTCAGTGGACTAAATCCAAAGATATACCCGAGCGGGGTAAAAGGTAAAAATAATGTTATAACCACAATTGACAACGTTGCTATTAACAGATATTTTCCGGGTTTGCTTCTGAAGAAAGGCTTTCTGCTTCGAATAACAAGTACAATGATGGATGCGGAGATAACCGATTCGAGGAACCATCCGGTTCTGAACTGACCTTCATTAGCACGAAGGACAATTAAAAGCAGGCCAAAGGTAAGGTAATCAAACACAGAACTTATCAATCCAAAGGTAATCATAAACTTGCGAATAGCTTTGATGTCCCATCGTCTTGGGTAATCAATCATTTCATCATCAACTCTGTCGGTGGCAATAGTCATTTCAGGGAAGTCGGTCAACAGGTTTGTAAGCAGAATCTGCTTGGGCAGTAATGGGAGAAATGGAATAAAAAGCGATACTCCTGCCATGCTGAACATGTTTCCGAAATTGGCGCTTGTAGCCATAAATACGTACTTCAGTGTATTGGCAAAGGTTGTTCGTCCTTCTTTTACACCTTCTACCAGAACACCCAAATCCTTTTCGAGCAATACGATATCGGCAGCATCTTTGGCGACATCTGCAGCTGTATCCACTGAAATGCCAACATCGGCTGCATGAAGGGCAGAGGCGTCGTTGATGCCATCGCCCATGTATCCTACAACATTCCCTGCCTTTCGCAAGGCCACAATAATTCGTTCTTTCTGATTAGGTTCAATTTCGGCAAAAACATCCACTTCGCTTACTCGTCTGAGTAATGCTTCGTCGCCGATCTGACGAAGTTCGGGACCGGTAATGATTTTAGTATTGGTCAGTCCCATCTTTTTACTTATACTGGCCGCTACAAGATGGTTGTCGCCAGTAATAATTTTGAGTGATACACCAAGTTTCTTCAGGCTGGCAATAGTGTCGGTAATGTTTGCCTTGGGTGGATCAAAAAGTGTGAGATATCCTAAAAATGTCATATCCTTCTCGTCACTTTTGCTGATGGGCGATTCAGCGGGTAAATTCTTGTATGCAATTCCAATGGTGCGAAAACCCTGATTGCTGAACTCTTCAAAGTGTTTCTGAATTTGATCCTTCATAGATGCGATTTCAATGGTGCTTCCTTCCTTGGTTTCCACTAATGAACACACCTCAAGGATGTTCGTTAAAGCGCCCTTGGTTACCATCAAATGGGAATCGCCATGGGTAACTGATATGCTCAGACGTTTTCGAATAAAATCATAAGGTATTTCATCCTTTTTCAGGTATTCCGTCAGATCAACCGTATGATGGTTACGGATGGCCTCGTCGATAGGGTTTGTGAAACCGGTTTGGTAAGAAGCATTGATATAGGAAAACAGAAATGCTTTTTCGCTAACGTCACCATTCACATCGAGCGCGGATTCTACCTTCACAATTCCTTCGGTAAGTGTGCCGGTTTTATCGGAACATATCACATTCATACTGCCGAAGTTTTCAATAGAAGCAAGTCGCTTGACGATCACTTTCTTTTGCGCCATCTTTTTGGCACCATGGGCAAGGTTGATGCTGATAATGGCAGGTAGTAGCTGGGGGGTTAAACCAACGGCAAGTGCCAGTGAAAAAAGAAAAGAGTCCAGGACAGGCCGGTGTAAATAAACATTGATGGCAAATATGATAACCACCAGTATCAGCGTGACTTCTCCAAGAAAATACCCGAATTTTCGTATCCCATGTTCGAATTCTGTTTCGGGTGCTTTGAGCTTAAGCCGTTCCGATACTTTACCAAACTCGGTATTTTTGCCGGTAAGTGTAACTAATGCCTTTGAAGTACCGCTTACGATATGAGTACCCATCCAAACTGTGTTAGTTCGCTGTGCGAGGGCCGTATTGTCGGGTAACACCGAAACGGCTTTTTCAACAGGGAAGGTTTCGCCGGTAAGCATGGCTTCATCTACAAAAACATCTTTCGATTCAAGTAACAGGCAGTCACCAGGTACTATGTCACCTGCATTGAGAATCACGATATCGCCTGGTACAATCTCTTCCACAGGTATTTCCTGTTCTTTTCCATCGCGAAGCACAGCTGCTTTAATTTGTACAATGGCAAGTAATTTTTCTATTGCATTGGAGGCACTGTGTTCCTGCCAAAAACCTAAGAGTCCGCTAATAATAACAATGGTGAGAATGATAGAAGCATCAACCACGTTATGCAAAAATAAAGACAACCCCGTGGCAAATACCAGAATTAGAATAATCGGGCTTTTAAACTGGGCAACAAGGAGCGCAAATGCATCCGATCGCTTTAGGGGTTTCAGACGATTTGCGCCATAACTTGTGAGCCTCTTTTGGGCGTCATCAGTTGTAAGACCGCTGGCTGTTGCCTGAAGCTGGCTAAACAGATCCGTGGGGGAGAGGCTCCAAAAAGACTGAGGGTTTTGGTTCATG
>CAYZNC010000445.1:0-5103 GCA_964478555.1 uncultured Bacteroidales bacterium
TGGAAATGATCGTGGGAAATGGTTTGAAGAACTACCCACGGATTATGTGTGAGATTCCAGAGAGCAGGATCAAGTTTCTGCCATATTTCATCGGCCGCATGATCCCATGACCATCTCATGTCAAGGGTAAGTTCCACAAGAGAATCAAATCCCTCCACGTCAGTAGATAAGAAACTATACACCGGTTTCTTAAAAGTTGTTTTATTCATAATTGTTTATTGAATCACAGAAAGTTAATAACCCTTAAAAGGAGTATTTTTATTTCTTAATCCGTACACTGTTCTGAAGTGATAACCATATACCACAAAAGTCATGGCATCCATAAATAATCCTGGCCGTCTGAAAAGGGTCCATATAAATAATTTCCAGTATTCACCTCTTCCTTTATTTACAATGCCGATAATAATCATGGATTTGAAAAAAGCGCTCAGAAAGGAAAACTCTATTTTCTTTTGCCTTGCATGAAGCCTTTTGTAATTTAATAAAAACTGACGGATTCTTTTATAGTAAGGTTTTGTTGTATAGATGTTTTGAATTATTTTTTTGTATCCATCCAAAAGTTCAGGGTAGTCCATTTTTGGAATGAAATTCATGGATAAGTCAGTATTGCTACCGGTTGCTTCTGTAGTCAACCTGTTTTCTGTCTTAAGTCGTTTGTAAAGTTTGGTGTTTTTGGGTGCATTCAATAATCCAACCATGGCTGAAACAATTCCACTCTGCTGGATAAAATCGATTTGTTGTTGAAAAACGGCTGAGGTATCGCTGTCGAAGCCCACGATAAACCCTCCTGAAACCTGTAATCCTGCTTTTTGTATTTTTTTTACGCTCTGGAGCAGATCTCTGTTTTCGTTCTGACTCTTATTACATTCCTGAAGGGAACTTTCAGAGGGTGTTTCGATGCCAATAAAAGTTGAGCTAAAACCGGTTTCTGCCATTAACGACATAAGTATTTCATCATCAGCGAGGTTAATAGAGGTTTCGGTATTGAATGTAAATGGATATTTATGGTTTTGCATCCATTTTTTCATGGCAGGAAGCAGGTTGTTTTTAATTTCATTTTTGTTGCCGATAAAATTATCGTCCACAATAAAAACGGATCCGCGCCAATTAAGATCATAAAGCATGTCAAGCTCTTTTATAATCTGATTGTTATCTTTCATCCTTACTTTGTGTCCCAAAAGTGAAGTAATTTCGCAAAAATCACAAGAAAAGGGACATCCACGGGATACCTGAATATTCATGAAAGCGTAGTCCTTTCTTGATAACAAATGGTAATCAGGTACAGGGGTTAATGAAAGATCAGCATATTGGTCAGTTTTGTATATTTTTTTTGGAATTCCGTTTTCCAAATCTTTCAGAAACAGAGGTAGGGTTATTTCTGCTTCATTCAATATAAAATGGTCTATTTGTGGATAGTTGTCGAATTCCTGGGTAAAGAGAGGGCCACCAGCAACCATTTTAACTTTATGCTTTACACATTCTTCGATAACCTTGCCTACCGATTCTTTTTGAATGTACATGGCCCCAATAAAAACATAATCAGCCCACTGAATGTCGCTTGCTCGAAGTACGGAAACATTCATGTCAACCAGTTTCCTTTTCCATGTTTTTGGAAGCATTGCCGATACAGTTATTAAACCTAGCGGCGGCACTGCAGCTTTTTTGGAGATAAAACGTAGCGCATGTTTGAAACTCCAGAAAGAATCAGGGTATTGAGGATATATAAATAATACATTCATATAGATACTTGCGACTTACGACTATTTACTTGATACTTTATTAGTTTTCTTTTTGCCTTCTATCCAGGGGAATGATTCCAGCCATCTCTCCAATAATATTTACCAGCTCGGATCCTGTGGGGATGACAATTTTCGCATTTTTTTCAAGTGCTTTTTCCATGGCTTCCAGTTTTCGTAGTAGTTGGGCGTTCCCAACAAAATATTTATCTGCCGCTTCATTAACTAATCTAATGGCTTCGGCTTCACCTTCAGCATGTAATATTTTCGATTGCTTGAAACCTTCTGCTTCCTTAATTTTAGCACGTTTTACGCCATCGGCAACAGTTTCTGCGGCGGTAGCGGAATCTATGGCTGCTATTTTTTCATTTTCAGCCTTTACTACCTTATTCATGGTTTCCTGTACATCTTTGGGAGGGTCAATTTCTTTCAATTCTGTACGCACTATTTCAATGCCCCAGCTTAGGGTTTCGAGATGCAGGGTTTTGTGCAGTTCGGAGTTTATTTTTCCGCGTTCGCTATTTGCGGATTTCAGGGTTAATGTGCCTATAATGTTACGAAGCGTGGTGCGTGCGAGGTTGACGATCTGCCATTTATAATTATTAACATTGTAAATAGAGCCTTTAACGCTTTCTTCATCGTCTTTCACCTTAAAATAAACCTGGGCATCAACGCTGGCATTTAGATTGTCGTTGGTAATTATTTCCTGCGGATCGGCATTTACCATCTGTTCCGTAATATTCACCATGTACATACGTTCGATTAGCGGGGTTATCCAATGAAACCCGGGGTTAGCAAAATGGTGGTATTTCCCAAGTCTTTCAATTAATCCGCGTTCAGTAGGCCGAACAATTCTGATACCTATGAAAAACACAAGTACAACAGGAATGATTAAATACAAATAGTTCATATTCATTTTCTTTCTTTTAATGAATGGTTAGTATTCTATTGTTAACTTCTCGAAAAGGAAAAGCCTATGTCTGCAATGATTTTTCGCATCTCTTTTTTCGTTTTTCGAAGTTTATATTCTACCATCCTTAACATACTTTCTTCCCTGCCTTCTTCATATTCTAAATCCGCTTCTGTTAATTGAGGATATTTTATCCTAAGCTCAGTTATAAGTGACTGCCAGTTTCTCTGGATTAATATTAATTCCATATCTTTTTAAGTTATAGCGCCAAAAATACTTTAAACGATTACCGATAGTATTACACAATTCGTGGCAAGAATTACAACTTTCACACATTTTAAAAGTACTGAGTATTAGAAAAGTACTGAGTAGGGAAGGTGAAGTGTCTTAGTACTCAGTACTTTTTTACTTAGTACTTTTTTACATTTTCTCCATATACCAGCTCAAAGCCTTTTCTATTTTCTGATAATGAAAAATGGTGGTGATGGCTTTTTGCAATCGAATAAAGGCTGTTTCACTTTTAACTATATAATCGAAAGCCTGATGTTTCATACAATTCACGGCAACGTCTATTTTGTCCTGGGAAGAAAGCATGATAACCGGTATTTCAGCATTTATTTTTTTTATCCGGTCGAGTGTTTCCAATCCGTTGATGGCATTTTTTTTCACACCATCGAGGTGATAATCTAAAATGATCACATCGGGATTTTGCGCCATATTTTTAAGACAAAGTTCTCCGGTGGGAAATGTTTGAATGGTAGATCCCGTATTTTGTTCAAAATCAATTACTAATGACTTTAAAAACAATGCATCGTCATCCACAAGAAAGAGTAATATATTTTTTTTGTTTGTCATTCCTTGGTTTCTTTTATCAAATTAACGGCTAGTTTCAATTCTTCACAGGCTTGATTACAAACATACGCCAGCTGTATAACCAATGCTTGTACTTCATCCAGATGTTCCTGTTTACTTGTATATTCCTGTATTTTTCTGGCAATATCTTCAAAATTTTTATGAATACCCATAATGGCAAATGAAGGAATCATTTTATGTGCCGCAGAGGATAGTGAATCCCAATCATTCTCTAACAAACTTTTGTTCATTTGCGCAATTAAAGGCGGGGTTTGCTCCAGATAAAGCGTAATCATTTCATTCATCAAATCCGCATCGCCTTTTGTGCGTTTATGCAAATATGCCAAATCAACATAGTTTGAAATGTCTGCTGGCAATTGTGAATATTTTACCGGCAAAGGTTTCTTTAATAAATCAATTATTTTACTAAACAACAGCCTTTCATCAATTGGCTTGGATATATAATCATTCATCCCAACCGCTTTGCATTTTTTTAAATCAACCGTAGTTACATCGGCAGTTAAAGCGATAATGGGAATTTGCGATTTCATTTTGTTACGAATATATTCGGTGGCTTCGAACCCATTCATGATGGGCATCTGAAGGTCCATTAAAATAATATCGAATGATTTATTTTTGAGTTTTTCTATAGCGATCTTCCCGTTGCTGGCAATTTCGTGTTCCAATTCAAAATCGTCTAACAATGTTTTCATAAGTAATTGATTGAGGGCCATATCTTCAACCACCAATACTTTGATGTTTTTAATTTCAACATTTGTTTCCGGAATCTCTGATTCCAGTTCGATTTTAGCTATTGTTTTTAGGAAAGGTAAAACAAAACTAAAGGTGGTGCCTTTGTTTAATTTACTTTTTACGGTTATGATTCCACCCTGGGTTTCAACCAATTGTTTAGCAATAGCGAGTCCCAATCCTGTTCCTCCATATAATCTTGAAGTTTCGCTGGTAGCCTGTTGAAAATTCTCGAAAATATGTTCAATTTTGCCTTGTGGTATTCCAATTCCGGTATCGGTTACGGAGAATTCAATTTTTACTTTATCTTCATTTTCTTCTATTAATCGAACTTCTACCGTAATTTTCCCTTTATTGGTAAACTTTACCGCATTGCTTACAAGATTTAAAATGATTTGATGTAAACGTACAGGATCGCCAACCAAAACCTTGGGAATATTGATATCGTATTTTTTTATCAATTGTAGGTTTTTTTCGCGAATTTTTGTTTCAAACAAATGAATCATGGCTGATATGGATGCGGCCATTTTAAAAGGTGATTGCTCAAAAACCATTTTCCCCGCATCAACTTTTGCAAGGTCAAGGATGTCGTTGATCAACACGGTTAATGAATCGCCGCTTAATTTTATAGCCGTCAGGTATTCTTTTTGTTTTGCAGTTAGCTTTGTTTTTAACAGCACTTTCGTAAACCCGATAATGGCATTCATTGGGGTACGAATTTCATGGCTCATGTTGGATAAAAATTGCTGCTTCGATTTTACTGCATCTTCCGCAATTTGCGCGGCGGTTTCTGCTATATCTTGAGCATCTTCTGCAATTTTTGTTGCCAGCTCAGCATCTTCCTTAGCCTCTATC
>CAYZNC010000446.1:0-5075 GCA_964478555.1 uncultured Bacteroidales bacterium
AAATCCCTTACGGTTCCTGCACTCAACGTTTGGTTGCAATTATCGCTCCGAGAAAGTTCATTTGAATTTATAAACAAACGAATTTGCATGATGCATGGAAAAATTAAATGCCTAAATTTGGATTTGTAATTATGTTATTGAATTAAAAAACCGGTATCGTCAACTTGAAAGTTTATACCAAATGATATGTCATAGTATTCTAATGTTTTGAATTTTAATTATTAACCTTAATAAACTGAGTATGAAAAGAGTTATTTTAGTTTTAATGTTTTGTCTTCCGGCATTGCTGATAAATGGTTTTTCACAGACAAAGCAAGAATCAATCAAAGAGTTGTTTGGTTTAATGAAACAAGATTCAATGATTGATAAAATGTATGGCTCAATGATTCCCGCCATGATGAATCAAATGAAAAGTCAATTTCCAATAAAAGATTCCATGGCTAATGTTCACTCAAATGAAATTTTGAAATCTACAATGCAGACTGTCAAGCAAATTTCTAAAAAAATGATTGACGAAGATATGGTCGGGTTATATGATAAATACTTTACCCAAGGAGAGATCAATGACTATATTGCTTTTTATAAATCTCCTTCAGGCAAAAAATATATCAAAGTAATGCCAGATATTACAAAGGACCTTATGATGATTATGATGCAAAAATATATACCAGAAATTCAAGAAACCTTAAAAGCGAAGTTGGAAGAGATGAAAAATGCCGACAAAAAATAAAATCAACTGCCCACAAAATAATTGCACAATTAAAAAATAATTAAACTGCACTAATGCGGGGAACATTAAAAAAAACAATCTTAGAAGATGATTTTAAGAAAAGCGTTTTTTGAAGAACTACCTGTTATTTGGGACATTTTACGGCAGGCTATTGAGCAAAGAAAACAAGATGGCAGCGAGCAATGGCAAAATGGTTATCCCAATGAACAAACCGTTCATGATGACATAACTAATGGCTATGCATACGTGCTTGTTGATAATAATGTTATTATTGCCTATGCAGCAATTATTTTCGGGATAGAACCAGCTTACAACGACATTAAAGGGAGATGGCTTACCAATGACAACTATGTTGTAGTACATCGTGTAGCTACATCTAACGCAGTAAAAAGGAAAGGTGTTGCCACAAATTTATTTAAAATGATAGAAGATTTATGCATTGAGCAAAAAGTGTATAGTATTAAAGTGGACACAAATTTTGACAATGTTCCAATGCTGAAAATTTTGGATAATTTAAGCTATACTTATTGTGGAGAAATCTTTTTTGGTAGTGCACCACGAAAGGCCTATGAAAAAGTATTACCCCGACAGTGAATTGATTTTTATTTTTTTATCAAATCCTTAGATGAAGGAGAAAAAGGGGGAATAAATAGAACCTTCCGCCAATAAAGTGTTTACATCATGCGGGTTTACTTCCTTTGGTCGACTTTTATTAGTCGTTTGAAGATTAATGTTATTTTTACTAAAATTTAAAAATATGATTGCTGAATCTTTAAAATTACTTTTAATGTTTGCCTTGATTTGCACACCAGGAGGATTTATGATTAGACTTTTGGCAAAAAAAAATTTGATCGTGAAGGATAATCCGGTTGGTAAAGAAAACTTGATAAATCTGGGGACTAAATTGATGTTATTTTCTTCAATAGTTTTTATAGTTGCAACGATATATATACTACTTAAAAAATAAAGTATACGCTGCCCGCAGCTGAAAAAACAAGCTGGATATGCGGTTATGTTATCAATTTTGCTTTTCGGATTACCACTACCTTTTTTCAAAAAGTTTTACCATTGCTTTGATTGTGAAAAAGAATGGAAATTTAATGCTAAATAAAAATGCTCTACAAAATAACGATTACAAAGATCAGTTGTACTTGGAAAATTAGTAATATTGATTGGAGAAATTAATAAATTACTACGCTTAAATGTTTGTACCGGTTGAAAGGATTTGGCTCAAAATCTGCTACTGGTTTTATATGTAACGTTTAGTGTGCATGCCAAAAAAAAGACAGACATGAGCAAAAAACAATTATAATAAACGGAGATAATTTTTCGGACTAGAAACCATTCATTGTAAAAAGGAAACATATATGAAAGTTTATAGATTGATTTTAGGATTATCGGTTGGATTTAATTTTATGATTTATGGACAAGCCCACAATGATTCCATAGAAACTAAAATCATCAAGGCTGAGAATTTAAAAGACTTAGATAAGATATCATGGGATTTTTGTGATACTTTCTCCATTGAGATAACTGGATTATATCCAACTTTAATTACACTGCCTAATTTGCAGGATGATAATACGATTGTAAAGACTCTGCTGATTAAGCATGGATTTACTCAAGTTGATTGGGGGACTGGTAATTGGGAAAAAGGACCAAGATTTACTTATTTAAAGTATGAGAAAGGTGATTGTATCTGCAAAACATTTAAAAAATACTATTTTAATAACAAACAGTTGGATAATACCTATGATTTGCGGATTTCAGAAAGGATAATTTGTAATTCCGACAAATTCATGGATGATTAAAAACCACGAACACTAACATCATGTGCCGGTTTATCGGTTTTTAAAAGGTTGTCTCCCGCAGCAAGATCATTGTACCTTGATAGGGAATCGCTTCGCAAACCGCCACTTGGCAAATAACATGTAAAAGAGAATTTTAATATATACCATGAAGCATTGGATTTTAAGTGGTAATGCATCAATATAATTAATGATTTTAAGAAAATGGCTAAGCGATTTTTTATCGGTTTGATAATTTTAATAAATGGTTTTAATGGAATTAATGGACAAGATTTAAAAAAGGATGATCAGGAGCTTGTACTTGATTTTATTGATTGTATAAAAATGGGCAAGAAAGAGAAAATTGCGAATATGATTTCTTATCCATTTGATCGTCAATATCCGATTCCAAGTATAAAAAATAAACAATCGTTTTTGAATAGATTTAATGAAATTTTTGACGATAGCCTTAAACAAATGATAATAAAATCTAATCCAGCAACGGATTGGTCAGATGTAGGTTGGCGAGGGATAATGTTAAATCATGGAGACCTTTGGCTTGATTTTGAAGGACGTTTGATATGGGTTAATTACCAGTCGCGATTTGAAAAGACATTCATGGAGAAGTTGATTAAAAATGATAAGGCAAATATTCATTCATCTTTATACAACTTTAAAAGACCTATTTGTATTTTAGAAACCTCAAAATTTAGGATTAGAATTGATGATTTAGATAACGACAATTATAGATACGTAAGCTGGCCAATAAACAAATCAATGATGGATAAGCCAGATATGGTTTTGGAAAATGGGGAATTAGCAGTTGAGGGTACAGGAGGAAATCACAGCTATAAATTTAAAAATGCTGATTATATTTATGAGTGTTCAATTATAGTTATGGGAGAGGATAATTCACCTCCAGCTATGTTGACGATTTATAAAGGGGATAAAGAAGTTTTATCACAAAGAGCATCAATAATAAGAAAATAAAAAAGACACTA
This sequence comes from uncultured Bacteroidales bacterium, assembly GCA_964478555.1. Taxonomy (GTDB): domain Bacteria; phylum Bacteroidota; class Bacteroidia; order Bacteroidales; family JAAUTT01; genus JAAUTT01. Next base: position 3,519 of record CAYZNC010000446.1, read on the forward strand.
CTAAATTTAGAATTATAGCCGTAACAATACTAGCCAGATGATTAAATTAATAATTAACCGATATATATACGCTTTTTTAGTATACAAATTTTAAAACGATTCAAATATATATAATTATGGATAACTATACGAACACACTTGATGAAGGATTAACCAATGAATTGGGTAATAATCAATCAATTAATATTTATTCCGAAAAAGCAATTTGGGGATTTTCAATATTCTTCACAACCATTTTTGGAGGAGTTCTTTTAATGCAAAACCTTAGGGATATTGGCAAAAAGAAAGAAGCGTCTTTGGTTTTAATTTTGTCGTGCGTCTATACGGCATTGACAATCTTTCTAATTAATTTATTTGATAGGCCTAATACTTCAATAACTTTCTTATTTAATGCCGCAGGTGGATTAGTACTGACGAAATATTTTTTTGTAAAATATTTTCCAAAGGAACATAAATATCAAAAAAAGAAAATATGGAAACCCTTAATAATTTCAATTATTATATTGATTCCTTTCGTTTGGGCAGCAATATATACTTTAAATCATAAGGGTTGATGCCAACACGGGCATATGGCCGGATTAGATAATAAAGATGATAAATTGAGAATAAAAGAAGTAGCCTGTAAAAAATAATTAGGTAGTATAATTAAATTTGTTTCTTGTTGTTAAAAAATAATAGATCTAATGTAGGATAACATGAATAGAAAAGAAAAGATTACGATAGGCCTTGCTGTTTTAATAACGATACTGTCAGGAATTTTGCATTACACGTCAGGCAATACGGTGGTCATTTTTATTTTTGTTACCGCGGCCCTTGCTTTGGTTGCTAAGATAGTGGGAGACGCAACAGAACAGCTAGGTAGTTACCTTGGGCCGGGGGCAACAGGAATTATGCAGTCGGCATTGGGCAATTTGCCCGAATTATTTGTTTGTATTTTTGCACTTCGGGCCGGCCTTGATAAAGTTGTACAAGCGGCTCTTATTGGGTCTATTCTTGGTAATTCGTTATTAGTTTTCGGGTTAGCTTTATTGATTGGTGGTTGGAAAAATGGCACACAAAGGTTTCATTCGGAACAACCCAAAATGATAGCCACTTTAATGATTCTGGCATTTGCCGCATTAGCAATACCAACGTTTACGAAAATGCTTCACACTGCTGCGGCCCCTCATATCAATTCATTGGACATATTTGTTGCTATTGTGTTGCTTTTAATGTTTGCCGCAAGTCTGTTTTATTTTATTAAAGGCGATAAAAAAGTGGATACGCCTGATCCGGTTGAAGCAAAACATAAAGCTACCTGGTCCGTGGGGCTTGCTTTGTTTGTACTTGCTTTATCAGGAGTAGCGGCTGCATTTGTTTCAGAATGGTTTGTGGATGCGCTTCAACCCGCCATGAAAATACTTGGCATTAACGATGTGTTTGCAGGATTGGTAATAGTCGCCATTGCGGGTAATGCGATCGAAAATGTGGTTGGTGTACAATTGGCATACAGCAACAAACCAGATTATGCTATAAGTGTTATTCTTAACAGTTCGTTGCAGGTTGCTTTATGCCTTT
>CAYZNC010000447.1:0-5053 GCA_964478555.1 uncultured Bacteroidales bacterium
GGATCCACAGAAAACACAGGCTCTCTGACTTACCGAACCGGCCAAACTGGGCCGTGAACAGTTTATCGTGTGTGTATCTTCGCCTGTGCGGAGTATTTGTTTTTCACGTTCGGCTAGAAAAGAGCTCATGTTCTTGTGTTTTTATGAGATTTAAACTATTTATTTTATTAGTACGTCTATGGCTCTGCCTTAGACGATTATGAATGCAGATTGAATCTGAACCAATTCTCCAGGGCGTCTTGAACTCTGAACGAGTTTTCCCCGGTTGAAACTCATCCCAACCTCTCCAAGAGAGGGAGCCCTCTTCGCCTTTAGGAAGAGGTCCAGGGATGAGTTCATCTTGATTCTATTTTCAAATTCTGGCTTTTATTTATTTACATTACCAATTCCACTTTTTCTTCGGGACATTCACGGTCTTGTTTATCCATGATTACGCCGAGTATTTTGGTTAGTAAGTGCATGGCACCCTGATATCCAACCGATGGAAAATAACTATGTCCGACACGGTCAAGTATGGGGAAACCCATTCTTACAAAAGGAACATTCTCGTCGCGGGCAATATATTTGCCATAGGTATTGCCAATGAGGAGGTCTACGGGTTCTTGCTTTATCCATTGGTGAAGCAGGAACATGTCAGCTCGTTCACCATTTTTGAATTTGGCTTCAGGAACCTTAGCACTGAGAATCTTTTGCATGGAGGCTTCGAATCTTTTTCCCGGTGTTCCACTGACGATATAAACTGGTTTCATATCGAGCGTCAGCAGAAATTCCGTTAGCGGCACTAATATATCCGGATCGCCATAAAGGGCTACACGTTTACCATACAGATATTTATGCATATCGGTAATCATATCAATCAGTCTGCCTCTGTCAGCTGTGATCGAATCGGGTACCTGAACTCCTGCTGCTCTGCTTAGCGCTACGACAAAAGCATCAGTCGCTTTTAATCCTATTGGAATTTCGAGTATATCGAATTTTATCCGGCATTTGTTATCGAGAAGCACTGCGGCATCCTCGGTACAGAAGGGACCGAGACCCAGCGAAAATTTACTGTCGCCAGTGCTCATCAATTGCGGAATTGTAACTCCTCCTTTCGGATAAAACTCATGTTTACCAGTCATAGGAGCATCGAGAACGTCTGAAGTATCCGGAAAAAGGACAATATTTGCGTCCATTTCTGCACTGATACGTTTAATTTCCCTCATATCACTTGGCTCAACCCATCCGGATATGACATTGATCTGGTTCTTTTTAGTTGCCGTTTTGGTTGAAAAGTGTTTCACCAATGATGTTACCATGTTGGCATATCCAGTAACATGTGATCCTACATAGCTTGGCGTATTGCAGTGTATCACAAATTTACCGGCAGGCACCTTTTTATCATCCCGTGCCTTTTGAAGAATTTGATTTACATCATCACCAATCGTCTCTGAAAGACAGGTAGTGTGAACTGCAATTACATCCGGATTGTAAACGGCAAATATGGTGTCTACTGCCTGCAGAAGGTTGGCCTGACCACCAAATACCGAGGAACCTTCTGTAAATGAACTTGTGGCAGCCATAATCGGTTCTTTATAATGGCGTGTAAGTGCACTACGGTGGTAGGAACAACATCCTTGCGAACCGTGGCTGTGAGGAAGGCATCCGTGAACACCCAGCGCGGCATACATGGCTCCAATTGGCTGGCATGTCTTTGCTGGGTTGATGGTAAGCGCTTCCCGTTCTATTGTTTTGTCTGTGGTATGTCGAAGTAACATATTCTGAGGTTTTAAAAGTTTATATTTTTGGCTGTAGGCTATAGGCTGAAGGCTGTGAGCGTCTCTAGTCATAAGTATGACCTACAGCCTTTAGCCTAAACACCTACTATCTACTTTTCATGCTGCATATTCTGCTTCAATCACAGGTTCTGCTTCCCAAGGTGCTTTGATAAGTTTCCAGACACTGGTGTTAACGATCATGTCTATATCCTTGTAGAAGTTCACGGCTCCCTGGAATCCGGCATATGGTCCGCCGTAGTCGTAGCTATGAAGCTGTTTTAGTGGTATACCCATTTTTTGTACGCAGTATTTTTCTTTGATACCTGCACAAAAAACATCGGGATGATATATTTCAATGAGCTTCTCCATTTCATAGTGGCTCAAGTCGTCGATTACCAGCGTGCCTTTGGCCATGTCTACCATCATACCATCGTAGTCGTTAAACCCTAATCCTCCCAACGCTTTCTTTTCTTCGTCCGTTTTGCGGGCTCTATACTTAGCTTCATCCCGCTCAATGGTCAGTTCTTCAATGTTTCGACTATCAGCATCTACCTGGATGGTTGGAATTACTCGTCGTCCTTCATAGTCATCACGGTGACCGAACTCATATCCGGCTGAGAGCGTTGTCATGCCAAGTTCTGAAAATAACTCCTGGTAATGGTGAGCCCTGGAACCTCCCACGAACATCATCGCCATTTTGCCTTTTGTTCTGGGGTATATTTCATCAATGATTTGTTTCACAGGAAGCATTTCTTCGGCAATCACCTGTTCAATCCGAAGTTTCAAGTCCTCATCGCCAAAATACTCGGCAATCTTCCGGAGCGATTTGGCAGATGAATCAGCACCTATGAAATTTACTTTAAACCAGGGGATCCCGTATTTTTTCTCCATCATTTCAGCCACATAGTTTATGGACCGGTGGCACATTACCACATTCAGGTCGGCTGTGTGAGCTCGTTCGAACTGTTCCATGGTGGAGTTACCGCTGAATGATGAGTTAAGTGTAATACCGCACTTTTCCAGTATTCGTTCCAGTTCAAAAGCGTCACCACCAATATTGTATTCACCAAGCATGTTGATTCTGAATTTGCCTTCAGGATAGTTGTCATTCAAGCCTATCACATGTTTCATCAAAGCATTGTTGGCGATATGGTGGCCGGCTGATTGACTTACCCCTTTGTAGCCTTCGCAACTGAAACCAAATACATTGATACCAAGTTCTTCTTTCATTTCCCGGGCTACTGCATGAACATCGTCACCAATAAGACCTACGGGACAAGTTGAAAATATACCTATTGCTTTGGGCTTGAATAGTTCAAACGCCTCGCGACATGCTTGTTTAAGCTTTATCTCACCACCAAATACGATATTTGAATCCTGCATGTCTGTTGAGAAACAATATGTCATGTAGTTGGCGTCCTCCGGGGTGGGAGGTTTGGTTTGATTTCTGCGGGTAAGCCAAGCGTAAAAGCTACATCCGATGGGCCCATGTACAAGGTTCACGATATCACGTGTTGGACCAAGCACTACACCTTTACAACCAGCATAGGTGCAACCGCGTTGTGTAATTATACCCGGAATAGTGCGAACGTTAGCTAAAATTTGCTGAGCAACCTCAGGGCCTTCATGCACGATAATTGATTTTTCGCGCTTTTTGCCAATTTTCGAAGGATATTTTTTTAACACCTCTTGTTTCCACCTTTGTGGATCTATCTCATATTTTGCCATAATAACCTCCTTTTTTAATCTAATGTTTTGTCGCCTTTCTCTCCTGTGCGAACGCTAATGGAATCCAGGGCTTCAACAACTATTATTTTCCCATCGCCGCTGTTATTCGTCTGGTTTACTTTGATGATAGTTTCAACTGCCAGATCTTTTTTTTCGTCGGGAACTACGAGCGTTATCATCCTTTTTGATTTTAGGCGTGGCTCGGGTCCAATCTGTTTTAGTACTTCTTTGCTAACGGGATCGCTGATTACCTCCTGGTAATTAGTGCCTAAACCCCTGCCACGACCTCTGCCAAGAACACCTACCGCAGTGAATGAAGGCAATCCTGCATCGGAAAGTGCTATCTTTGTTTCATTCATCTTGGCAATGCGAATTATTGCGAGTATAAGTTTCATACCTATTTTTATTTAAACTGTTCACTTTTCACTGTTCACTTTTCATTGTACTACGCTTCTTTCATTCCATTTGAAATGGTATAGGTTTCTACAATTGGAGTGATGAAAATTTTACCATCTCCAAAGGCTCCTTTTTCACCTGTACGCGCAGCTTCGATGATAGTATTGATGACAAAATCCTTGTCTGCGTCCTTTATACCAATGAGTAGAAGTTCTTTTGGAAGTTCGTCGTAGGTGACATTACCTACTTTTAATCCACGCTGCTTGCCTCGCCCGAACACGGCCATTTTAGTTACGGCTGGAAAACCGGCTTCAAAAAGTGCTTTTAACACTACCGATGATTTTTCGGGACGAACTATTGCTCTGATAAGTAACATAATGTAATCTCCTTATTGTTTAGTTAGCAACTCCATATTCAATTAATAATTTTTCAAGCTCTTCCATTTCCAAAGGTTTTGGAATGACAAATAGCTGATTTTTGTCTATTTTAGTTGCCAGTGCACGATATTCATCAGCTTGAGCATGTGAAGGTTCAAATTCTATCACCGTTTTTCTATTGATTTCGGCACGTTGTACCATGTTTTCGCGAGGTACAAAATGGATCATCTGAGTTCCTAACATTTTAGCAAACTCCTCAATCATGTTCTGTTCATTATCAACCTTGCGACTATTGCAAATAAGGCCACCCAGTCTTACACCCCCTGCTTCGGCAAATTTCACAATACCTTTACAAATATTGTTAGCCGCATACATCGCCATCATTTCGCCGGACACTACGATGTAGATCTCTTGTGCTTTCCCTTCGCGCATTGGCATTGCAAAACCTCCGCAAACCACATCCCCTAGAACATCATAAAACACATAATCTGTAGGGAACAGGTTATTATCATAAGCGCCCAATTGCTCAAGCAAGTTGACCGAGGTGATAATTCCACGACCAGCACATCCAACGCCAGGCTCGGGTCCACCCGATTCGACACAACGTGAGCCCATAAAACCAAGTTTTACTACGTCATCAAGCTCAACGTCTTCGCCTTCTTCTCGAAGCGTATCCAGTACTGTTTTTTGTGCCAGACCACCTAATAGAAGCCTTGTTGAGTCAGCCTTTGGGTCGCAACCTACAACGATCACTTTTTTTCCCATTTCGACTAAACCTGCTACGGTATTCTGGGT
>CAYZNC010000448.1:0-5006 GCA_964478555.1 uncultured Bacteroidales bacterium
CCTGATCAATGACCTCTTGACGTACTCCAGGATTCAGACAAAAGGCAAAGAATTTGTGAATGTAAATATGAACGAATTATTGAAAGAGGTAATTCGTAATCTCAGTATCCGGATTAATGCTTTGGAAGCAATAGTTACCTGTGATGAATTACCAACGCTTGCAATTGATGAAGGACAAATGGCACAAGTACTACAGAATCTTATTACAAATGCCTTGAAATTCAGCAAACATAAACCCGAAATCCATATTTCCAAGAAAGAAGAAAATAACCATTATGTTTTCTCTGTAAAGGATAACGGAATTGGTATTGAAAAACAATATTTCGAGCGGATTTTTCAAATATTTCAGCGCTTGGTGCCAAAAGAAGAATACGAAGGAACAGGGATAGGTTTATCCATCTGCAAACGCATAGTTGAACGTCATGGGGGTAAAATATGGGTCGAATCGGAATTTGGCAAAGGAAGTACTTTTTATTTCACCATTATAAAAGACAAGGATTCAGTGAGATTTTTATAGTGATTCTGGCTTAGCAGTAGGTCTTGTTCGATTCATTTCTTTGTCTTACTCAGCAATTCCTTATATTTCATATCATCTATTAAAATATGGTTTTTCCACCAATGGATGAGAAATTGCATCATTGTATTGGAAATATCATCTTTCTTCAACATAAGATCAAAATTTAAGTCAACCGTTTTATCAATATAATCAAGATGTAATTTTTTGTGCGTTTTCCAGTCAGGAAAATTAATGACTTCAAGGAGTTTTTCTTCATCTTTAAAGTGAACCCGGAAGTAATCCGTCATATTATTAAACAAGTCGTGTAATTGATCTGAAGAAGCATTTAAAGAATCATAATTATCTACAAGTGCATTAATCATTTTTATGATTTGCTTATGTTGGTTGTCCATCAATTCATTTCCAACACTGTAATTGTTATTCCAAATTATCTTGTCCATCGAGCTTAAACATTGTTGTAATTAAATTTACGAAAAATAATTGACATTGTGTGCAGCTTCAGATACAGCTTAAGGATATAAATAAAATCCATTTAAAAGCCGGAAACAAAAAAAATAAATACTTGTTTATGGCTTAATAACTATTAAAAACTAAGATTATGGCAAACGTAAATCCTTATATTACTTTTAACGGTAATTGTGAAGAAGCATTTGATTTTTATAAATCTGTGTTTGGGGGTGAAATTCAGCAGATTAGTAGATATAAAGATATGCCCCCAATGAAAGGACACCCAAAATCGGAAAGTGCAAATGAAAAAATAATGCACATTTCTTTACCACTGAGCAAAGAAACTTCTTTGATGGGTTGCGATTCAAACCCTGAATATGGCAATGTTAATGTCGGAGAAAATATTTCTTTGTCAATTAGTACCGATAATAAATCGGATGCGGATAAAATCTTTAATAGACTTTCGCAAGGCGGAAGGGTTACTATGCCCATGGCTGATACATTTTGGAATTCATATTTCGGGATGCTGACTGATAAATACAACATTAATTGGATGGTGTCGAGTTTCGACAAACCTGTTGAGGAACAAAAAACCAGACAGCGGGAAACCACATCCGCTCACGGGTAATTGGCGCAAAACCCTCAGGGTTTTATCACAGCAGGTAAGCTTGTAATTTTTTTTAGTTCGCATAACAATAGGAGTATGGCTCTCAACGAAAAATTAACCGATAGGGTAAGAGAAAAGCTTGCCCGAGTCGACAAGGTAGAAGAAAAGAAAATGTTTCGAGGCATTACATTTATGGTCGATGGAAAAATGTGTGTAAGTGTCGGTGATGATAGACTGATGTGCCGCATCGATCCTGCCATTTATGATGAAGTGCTTGATCGGGAAGGATGTCAGCCGGTTAAAATGAAAGGAAAGGAATACAAAGGTTATGTTTATGTAAACGAAGCGTACCTTAATGGAGATAGTGAGTTTGATTATTGGATTCAACTTGCTTTGGAATTTAATAAAAAGGCCAAGGCATCTCCGAAAAGAAATTAACGATTGGCACGGTCCTGTTTAAATCTTCCCGCTCCATTCTTTAATCTTCCCGGCAAGCTCCTTCATGACATCTTCATCATTTCTTCCGCTGCTTTTCGGGAGATGGAAAGAATGGTCAGCTCCTTCGATAATATATAGATAGGCTTTGTTTTCCAGTTTGCTTACAATGGGTTTCAATAAGTTCAGGTCTGCTAGCTTGTCTTTGGTTCCCTGCAAAAAAAGCATCGGCACTTTTACGCTAAAAAGATGGTCTGCTCGCTCAATCGACGGTTTGCCCATGGCATGCAAAGGAAATCCCACAAATACAATGCCTTTTACCCCCGCCATATTTTCTTTTGAAGCAGCCATAGAAGTCATTCTTCCTCCCATCGATTTTCCACCTGCCAAAAGTGGAATGTCTTTTGCGTATTCTTTGGCAGCATTATAGGCTGATCGGATGGTTTCCATTAAGATGGGTGCCGGGTCGGGACTTTTGCCTTTTTTTTCGGAATAAGGGAAATTATATCTTAAAGTGCCTATCCCCTCATTTGCAAGGTAATCCGACATCTTCTCCATAAATGGATGGTTCATTCCTGCCCCCGCACCATGCGCAAAAACAAACAGATAGGACGGTTGTTCCGGTAAAGTAATTATACCGCTCACCTCCCCCGAACTTTTGGAGGCAGTAAATTTAATGTGATGTGTTGTATATTTCATAAATATAACAAAGTTGCTATTATTTTATTTCATATAACAGCTCACTCCGGAACCTACTTCCCGGATAGCAGTAATTTCTCTTTATCTTTTCTGAATTGGTGCGATCGAAGAAACCAACAGAAATTCTAATGATCATTCTTCCTTAATTATTTTTATTAGGAAACAAAAGGAATATAAAAATGTTCTCCGGCAATTATTCACCAATTTTCCAGGATAATTCTGCCTCCCAGCGCGTGACTTTTCTACTATCAAAAAGTTACGGGAGCTCCGCCAGATGTCGGATTTGAGGTAAATTATGTAAATTTTTACTCAGTCTTTTTAGTTAATGGATATCCAACTGTCTGGCCAAAGAGTACCCTTTGATCTGTTCGTAAATTTAATTTTGCCGTAAGGGCTGGTTTATTACAATTATGAAACCATGCAGAAAGACCTATGGAAGCGGCAAACAGATAAACATTGCCCGCAATCATTCCTGTATCAACAAAATAATATGACTTTTGAATTTCTGCATTCTGCAAGCCTGGCTCCTGATAACCGGAGGTATGGGAAAGTTTATGAATGTCCACAACGTAAATAAGACGAACAGGAGCTTTGTCTCCAAAATTTGATTGTCCTTCACCAATTGCTAAAGCACGTAAGTCACCGGCAACTATAGGGTTTAACTTGTGATGAATGGCATCATAGTTATAAATCCCTTCCTCAATGGCAACGTATACATCGATTTCCTGCGAATTACTGGCAGTGGCTGCGGTTCTTCCCGTGATTGCAAAAGGGCCATTTTTGCGATTTACACCGCATGCAGCCCACAGCAGATTTGAAAGTATTTGCAACGACAATTTTTGATCACTTACTTCACGGATCGTTTTTCGATGCGCTAATGCTTTAAATACCGTTTTGCCTCCCTCAAGTTTTGGCTTTGGCAGCGCAATGGATTGCATATCCGCAATCGAATCACTACGAACAGCGATTTTTCCGGAGTCCTTTTTTGTTTTTTTCAGTAATGTCATCTTAACTTATTTAGTGTATGGATACAACCATTTTCTTTCTAAAAGGTTAAATATAGTACTTAAGTGAGATAATTGAAAATGCAATCGTTTTTAAACAATTCAAGATATGGAATATGTAAGATTGGGTAACACCGGAATGAAAGTATCGCGGATATGTTTGGGTACCATGACTTATGGGAAACCGAATGAGCGATGGCCGTGGGCTTTGAATGAAGAGCAGAGCAGACCATTTATCCAAAAAGCATTGGAATTGGGGATTAACTTTTTTGATACGGCCAATATTTATTCGTTTGGTGCCAGTGAAGAAGTGGTTGGAGCGGCGCTTAAAGATTTTGCCAAACGCGATGATTTGGTGATAGCTACCAAAGTATTTAGTCCTATGAGTCAAACTCCAAATAACGGAGGGCTTTCCCGTAAACATATAATGAGTTCTATAGATGCCAGTCTTAAGCGATTAAAAACTGATTATGTAGACCTCTATCAAATACACCGCTGGGACTACGAAACACCCATTGAAGAAACATTGGAAGCCCTTCACGACATTGTTAAAGCGGGCAAGGCTCGGTATATTGGTGCGTCATCCATGCATAGCTGGCAATTTGCAAAAGCATTATATACTGCTGATCTTCATGGCTGGACCAGATTTGTTTCCATGCAACCCCATTATAACCTGATCTACCGTGAAGAAGAGCGGGAAATGTTTCCATTATGCCTGGATCAAAAAATTGCTGTAATTCCGTGGTCTCCGCTGGCCCGTGGATTACTAACCGGAAAACGTTCGCCGGAAAGAAACGAAACCACACGTGCTAAAACCGACGAATTTGGAAAAAAACTATACCTCGATTCGGATTTTGACATTGTAACCCGGCTTACCGGATTGGCAACGCAAAAGGGACTACCCAACGCCCAGGTTGCCTTGGCCTGGATGCTGAGTAAATCTGTAATTACTGCACCTATTATTGGAGCAAGCAAATCAGGGCATTTGGAAGACGCTGTTGCGGCGGTATCTATAAAATTAACTCAGGATGAAATTAATCAACTGGAGGAACTTTATAAACCTCATCCTGTAAGCGGGCACACATAAAATGGCGATTTGCGTTTGGCTATTGGCTGTTAGCAGGTCCAAACAGCTTAGAAATTTAAAAAAGATTAGGTAAAGCTGACGTGGCAGTTGCACAACTTCACATGAATGAGATTTCTCGCTTCGCTACCAATGACAGATTTAATATAATTTGCATATAGATAGGCTTTTTCATAGCTATTTGATGTATATGTCAGCCCTAACGGGCTTTGA
>CAYZNC010000449.1:0-2182 GCA_964478555.1 uncultured Bacteroidales bacterium
TTCCGCAGGCATTACTTCTATAGGTCTGCCTTGCCGGGCAATCAATTGTTTGAAGGTTTCTACTTTGATATTGAGATTGTCTTCATATTCGGCATCATCATCGGCGCTAACTTCTTCAAATTCTTTATTTGATTTCGACTGGCAATAGTCGATTACCTCCTGATTAGGTTTCATTAAGAAAGTGATTGCACCCATTTCTGTGGCCATTGAGGCAAGTGAAATACGACTATCGAGACTTAAAGCGTCAATCACCTCTCCCGAAAATTCAACTGCGTAACCAAGTAGTTTGTTAGAACCGAATATCGATAGAAGGTTCAGTGCAATATCTTTGGCTGTAACTTTTCCTCTAAAGCGACCTGTAAGGTTGAGTTTAATGCTTTTAGGTACCTTGAACCAAACCTTTCCCTTACTGAAGGCAGCAGCAATATCTTTTTCCCCCATCCCTTGTCCTAAAGCGCCAATGGCACCAATAATATTGGCACTTACGTCACCTGAAACCAATGTTGAACCAGGTATTGCTAATCCTTCATCAATCATTAGGTGAGAACCAATACCTGAATGTATATCGAATATGCGAATCCCGTTTTCCCTGGCAAAGGTTTTACATAAATGATTATTAACTTCGTTAATGTCCTGACCAGATTGAAGAGCATCAAAAGTAAAAAATGTCTTGCTTGGATCAGCAATGTTTAATTTGTTATCCTGCAATTGCCGAATAACATTTCCACCGCCTAGATTCCTTGCCACCCGAATGTCTATTTGTAAATCGATGATTTCCCCTGGTCTGACAACACCATAGGCAGAATGTTTAGCCAAAATTTTTTCAATTATTGTCAATCCCATGATTCGTAGAGTTTAGTTAATACGCTAAATTTTAATAAATTAATAATAAGTAGTCGATCCATGACAGAAAGTACCAAAATAGTAAAAAGATTTGTGTTCGTTTTTTTATATTTTTAACAATTGATAAGTCTTATTGTTTCTGACGTCCGTATTTTTAGATCAGCCATTATGCCTAAATAAACATAACGATATGAAAACTGAAATACCCCTTCGCAAATTTAGTATTCCAAATTGGATTGCCTTAAGTATATTTTTTGTTTTGGCATTTATTCTTTACGGTAATACCCTCGGTCATCAATATTGCCTCGACGATTCATTGGTGATCACGCGCAATGCTTACACCAAAGAAGGCTTAAAAGGCATACCTGATATTTTTACAACAGAATCTTTTACAGGTTTTTTTGGGAAACAAAAGGAATTGGTTTCCGGGGCTCGCTACCGGCCGTTATCCATAGCTACATTTGCCGTGGAACAGGAGTTTTTTAAGGGTAAACCAATGATTAGCCACTTGGTAAATATTTTATTGTATGCATTAACCGCATTTTTTCTGTTTTTAGTTTTGCAAAAGATATTAGAGAGTTATCACAGGTTCGAATATTTACCTTTTATTACAACTTTATTATTCATTTTTCATCCTATACATTCGGAAGTAGTTGCCAATATAAAGGGTCGCGATGAGATACTTGCCTTGCTTTTTTCCATTTCGGCATGCCTTATGATCATCAGGTACCAGGAAAAACAACATCGTAAATTTCTGATATTTGCGGCAATACTTTGGTTTCTTGCATTGCTGTCCAAAGAAAATGCGATTGCGTTCTGGCTGTTAATGCCGATGATGTTATTTATGGTTGGTATTAAACAAATAAAAAATTATAAAGCTCCGGTTATTGCGTTTACCTTAACTGCTCTCGCTTTTCTGTTCATAAGATATTTGGTTATTGGAGGAGCTTCAGGTGTTTCCAATGAATTAATGAACAATTCCTTTTTGGGTGCAACGTCAGAGGTTAAGTATGCAACTATTTTTTACACCTTATGGAAATACATTACCTTACTTATTTATCCCTCACCGCTTACCTTTGATTATTACCCTTACCATATTTCACTTGTTGGCTGGGATAATGCCGGGGCATTAGCCGGTTTATTTATTTACCTTGTGCTGGTTATATTGATGTTACGGTATGTTAAAAAGTATTTTTTTATCACGTTTGCGCTTGTATTTTATTTGATACCATTATTATTGGTCTCTAATTTATTTTTCCCCATTGGAACGTTTATGAGTGAGCGGTTCATGTATTTCTCATCCATAGGCTTTTGTTTGCTGGTATCATTGGGCTTTTCG
>CAYZNC010000449.1:2192-4978 GCA_964478555.1 uncultured Bacteroidales bacterium
GTTAGGTCGTCAATGGAAATATGGGGCATTTGCCGTTGTTACAGCGGTAAGCTTGCTTTTCTGCGCTAAAGTCATTACCCGAAACCGGGCTTGGTATAACGATTATACTTTATTTACCACCGATGTAAAAACCTCTTCCAATGGCGCAAAAAGCAATTGTTCCGCAGGAGGCATTTTGCTTGAAAGTACGGATACAATTACAAATCCATCACGACAACTGAGTATGTTAAATCAGTCGATTACCTATTTAAAGAAAGCGATATCCATTCATCCTAAGTATTTTGATGCATGGTTGTTGCTGGGTAATGCATATTTTAAAAAGGAAAGCGGAACTGATTCAGCTTTATGGTGCTATACCACTATGCTGAGCCTTAATCCCGATCACAAGCTTGCTTTGAATAATGCACAGGCTCTTGTTAACCGGGAGAAAACGCCTGAAATGAAAATAAAAATCCTTGAAATCATTGATCGATATAAGCCTAATAATTATGAGATAAATTATCAGCTGGGCACGCTTTATGGGAAAGGGATGCACGACCTGGATAAGGCCGTTCTTTACTTAACAAAGTCAACAACCATAAACCCAACCGGGAAAGATGCTTTTTTGGATCTTGGTGTGGCTTACGGATTCAAAAAGGATTATACCAAATCTGCAGAAGCTCTTCAGAAGGCCCTGGAAATAGATCCAGCTGATCAAAGTGCTTATATCAATTTGGGGGTAACCTATCTTAACCTTGGAGATAAGGTCAAAGCTAATGAATGTTTTACTAAAGCGAAGAGATTAAAGCATTAAATACAATTCTCATATTCACTATATTAACTAAAATCGTTTATGATGTGGAGGATTTGTAGATGGTATTTTTTCTATTCATTTTAAATTATATCTTGTAATACATTTTAAATTTAAAGTTTATGAAGGCGAGAGTATAAGGTTCCGGAGGACTAAGTTGTTCATTCAAACAGACTCTCATCCCTGATGAGCAGAAGGATTGCTGATTGCGGGACGATATTGTATTTTTCGTCCTTGAACTCAATTTCCCAACTGTTTCCCTGAAGATAAACAGCCAAGTCACCTTCTTTTGGTTGCAAGGGAACATACTTTACTTGTTCCGGTTTATTCTTCCAGGGCTCATCAATCTCTGCAATAGCTGGAATGGGATAACCGGGACCGACTTTCACCACATATCCGGTTTGTATATTTTCTTTTTCCTGAACCCCAGGAGGTAGGATTAAACCTCCTTTTGTACGTTCTGACGAACTTGTAGGCTTAATCAATACACGATCGCCAACAACTATAAATTTACTAAGGTCCTGATCATCTAATGCTAGAGGCATAATTGAAAATTTTAGTAAAGATAATATTTTGTTTGGTTGAAATAAAATGTAGTCTCACGAGCGATGATAATGATCTTTATTCGTGAAATTCTTTAACTTTATTGTGTAATTACTGGCACTTGTTATGCAATTTCTTAAAGTTGTAAGTTGCTGTCTGATTATCCTGTTTGCGAAGTTTTCTATGATGTTTTCGCAGAATACGCTTCCAAGGGATTCAGGAACTATTTTGTTCGAATCCGAAAAATGTCTTGAACTTACCTTATCACTTGATCTGGATTCCTTATACAAAGGTGGATTTGCCGAACAAAATCGCTACCATGGAAGCATCAGATGTTTGAATAATGACAGCAATGTTTGTATAATACCGGTATATTTTACCAAGCGTGGACATTTCAGGAGGAGATTTAATGTTTGCGATTTTCCTCCGTTACGAATTCATTTCCATGCCAAAAGTATTGCAGGAACACCATTTGAAGCTCTTCGAAAGATTAAGATGGTTACTCACTGTCAAAATAACGATACCAATTTTAATCAATATGTTATTCAGGAATATCTTTTTTATAAAGTTTATAATATAATCACGGATCATAGTTTCAAGGTAAGACTAGCCAAAATTAAATATATTGATTTGTCAGGAAATTATGCGGATATGGAAAAATATGCATTTTTTCTCGAAAATCCTGAACATCTGGCACAACGTCTCCATGGTGTCAACCTCGATATTCACGAACTTTATCCCCAGGCAGTGGATCCATATTATTATTCGTTGATGAGTTTATTTGAGTATATCATTGTAAATCAGGATTGGTCTATTGAACTGTTGCATAATGTAGAGTTGATTGGCATTTATCCTTCACTGGCACCGGTGACCGTTCCTTTCGATTTTGATGTGTCCTGGCTGATCAATATTCCCTACAATCATCCAACTATTTCGTACCGCCTGGGAAAAAAGATTGAAAGAAAATTTTTACCGGCAAAGGTAAACCGGAAAGCGATGATGATGGCAATTCTGAAGCTGAGAGAGAAACGTGAAGAAATACTGAATCTATATCACCATACCAACTTGCTAAACGAAAATAATAAACTAAAAACGCTAACATCATTGGAAGCGTTTTTTCAATTGCTTGAAAATAAAAAGTGGGTTCATAAAGAATTTATAAAAAACAGGCATTGATCCCTTCGACTTCGCTCAGGGACCAAACTTCGTGGCTGTTGCACAACTTTTCATTAGGAGATTCCTAGCTAAACGTACGGTAGCTGTCATTCCGAGAGCCCACCCCAAAAAAATGGGGCATAATGCAAAGATGACAGGGAGAATACTAGCTAGAGAACTTGAAGGTAAATGCTTTGGTAACACTGGGAAAACAATGCGTAATTGTGTTAACTTTTAGTGAATTTTTGGTTTGATATGCCAGCCCTACGGGCTTTGTGAAATTCATATATTTTTACTT
>CAYZNC010000450.1:0-4977 GCA_964478555.1 uncultured Bacteroidales bacterium
TATTATTGAAGGACCTGGCCATGTGCCAATGCATAAGATCAAGGAAAATATGGACCTGCAGAAAACCATATGACACGGCGCACCCTTTTATACCCTTGGGCCATTGACTACTGATATTGCTCCGGGATACGATCATATTACTTCTGCTATCGGAGCTGCACAAATTGCATGGATGGGAACAGCTATGATTTGTTATGTAACGCCAAAGGAACATTTAGGACTACCCAACAAGGAAGATGTTCGCAATGGAGTAATTGCATATAAAATCGCTGCTCACGCAGCTGACTTAGCCAAAGGTCACCCGGGAGCGCAAGTGCGTGACAATGCGTTGAGCAAGGCCCGTTACGATTTCCGCTGGAAGGATCAGTTTAATCTTTCCCTCGATCCCGAACGGGCACTGGAATATTATAACGAAGGCTCGAAATCTGATGAAGGTTATTGTACTATGTGCGGTCCAAACTTCTGCGCCATGAAACTTACCCGTGAATTGAGCGACTGTACACATGCTGAATAAAAACATAAATGAAATTGACTAAATGAACAAACAATTGATCGCAGATTTGAACCTGATACGCGAAAAAGCTCCGCTTGTGCATAATATCACAAATTATGTAGTAATGAATAATACAGCTAATGCGCTGCTTGCAATTGGAGCTTCGCCCGTTATGGCACATGCAGTGGAAGAGGTAAATGATATGATTACCATTGCCTCTGTACTTGTGATTAACATGGGTACCTTAAGCGAGAAGTGGGTAGAAGCTATGTTACTTGCCGGTAAAGCTGCTCACAAAAAAGGCATTCCTGTAGTTTTCGATCCGGTGGGTGTAGGTGCAACACCATATAGAAACCAGGTAGCAGCTTCCATTGTGAACATTTGCAAACCTTCCGTTATACGGGGAAATGCATCTGAAATCATGTCGCTGGCCAAAGAAAATACTTCTACCAAAGGCGTTGACAGCACAGCTTCGTCCAACGAAGCATTGGATGCTGCAAAGCGTCTTGCACAACAAACCGGAGCAATTATAGTAATCAGTGGTGAAGAAGATTTTATCACAGACGGACAAACGGTTTGTTCTGTGAAAAATGGTTCCGCTTTGATGCCAAAAGTAACCGGAATGGGCTGTACCGCTACTGCTATTGTGGGAGCCTTTGCAGCTGTCAATTCAAATTATTTGAAAGCAGCCACCCATGCCATGGCTGTTATGGGGGTAGCCGGCGAAATTGCTGCAAAAAAGGCTGACGGTCCCGGAACCATGCAACTACATTTTCTGGATGCGTTGTATAATCTGACCTGTGAAACCTTATCAGAACAGGCAAAAATAAGTTAAACTATGTTTGACTTAAGTTTATACCTTGTCACTGACCGTTCACTTTCCTTAGGACGTGATATGGAATGGATTGTAATGGAAGCGATTAAGGGGGGAGTAACGATGGTTCAATTGAGGGAAAAAGACTGTAGCACACGCGAATTTATTGAACTTGCCATACGGTTAAAACAACGCATCGAGCCATATAATGTTCCGCTGATTATCAACGATCGCCTGGATGTGGTTTTGGCAGCAGATGCAGATGGGCTTCACCTTGGTCAAAGTGATATGCCATACCAAATAGCACGTCGGTTACTTGGAACAAAAAAAATCATTGGACTTTCGGTTGAAAACATGGAGCAGGTCCGCGAAGCAAATGCATTAGATGTAGATTATATTGGTATTTCACCGGTTTTTAGCACATTAACCAAAACCAACACGGTTCAACCTTTTGGATTAGAGGGAATACGAACAGTAATGGCTTTAACCAAACATCGTGCTGTGGGCATCGGAGGAATAAATGTAACTAACGCAGACGCAATCATAAAAGCCGGTGCACACGGAATAGCTGTGGTATCGGCCATATGTTCTGCAAACCAACCTTGCGAAGCTGCTTTCGAATTAAAAAACAGCATAAAATGCAGTACAAACGTGTGTTAACCATTGCCGGAAGCGATTCCGGAGGCGGCGCCGGAATACAAGCAGACATCAAAACCATTTCGACCTGCGGATGCTATGCTATGTCGGCTATTACAGCGGTTACTGTGCAAAATACCGTTGGAGTAAATGATGTACATCCCATTCCTGTTGATATTATCGAAGGGCAAATTAATGCTGTGTTGAGTGATATCGGAGCCGATGCTGTGAAGATTGGCATGTTGCACTCTTCTGCGGTGATCATGGCAGTGAAGAAATCACTGAATCATTACAAGATTAAAAACACAGTGCTTGACCCTGTTATGGTCTCTACTTCAGGCCATAAACTGATGCAGGATGAGGCTATTGAAACCCTAAAAAATGAATTATTATACGACGTAAGGGTTATTACTCCCAACATACCTGAAGCTGAAATTCTTATTGGCCGGAAAATCAATAGCCACGAATTGCTTACGATAGCCAAAGAACTATCGGCGAACAGAAAAGTATCGGTGTTACTCAAAGCTGGCCACCTTCAGGAAAACGAACTCATCGATGTTTTTTATAATGCCGAAACTGATCAGATTCTGGAACTTAAATCCACACGAATTGATACTCGCAATACGCATGGTACCGGTTGCACCCTTTCATCTGCAATAGCTGCTTTTCTGGCTCAGGACTTATCGCTCAATGAAGCGATTCAGATGGCAAAAGAATATATTAATGCTGCAATAACCATGGGGGCATCCTATAACATTGGGCAAGGACATGGCCCTGTACACCATTTTTATAAATTCTGGAAATAGAGGCAAGCTATTGTGCAAACCTTGAAATTAATAGTGAATGCAATAATAAAAACAAGGGAACAAAGAAATTAAATATATTTGTTTTTAAAGAAGTTTGACCATTTGAGGACATTTTCACCTTTTTATTGACCATAACATCATTAATATTAAAAGAATTATATTAATAGTCTTCGGAATACTTTATTTATTCTCCGGTATTTCGAAAGCAATAGATTCCCAATGGTTCGCGGTATTGATTGCAACTTACGGTTTTCCATGGGCTGGTAACATTTCGCCTGTTGTATCCGGCTTGGAAATTGTGCTTGGACTTTGTTTAATTTTAAATATAAGACCTAAAATCACTACACTGGTGGTTGGGGTTCTTACCATCTTATTCACGGTCATTTTTGCTATTGGTTTTCTTACCAAAGGAGTTACGGATTGCGGTTGCATGGGGCCCTATATAAGAATCCCAGCTCAAATTTCCTTTGCCCGAAATGTGCTTATCATCATCGGTTGTTTCTGGATTTGGGAAAACAGCAAAGCAGAAAATGTCATCACTGCTAATTGGAAAAAATGGATTGTTTATGTTGTTGGGGCTCTTTCATTTTGTCTTGCAGGGAGTACCCTTGGCATGCAATTGATCAGTAAAAGCAAAATTAAGGTAGGCGATCAGATAGACGCCACTTATTTAAAGGATTATCAGGCTAAAATTAGTAAAGGTCGCAGTTATGTATTTATTTTTAGCTCCGGATGTGGTCATTGTTGGAATGCCACTGAAAATGTAAAGACCTATAAAGGCATTGACAGCACCAATAATGTTATCGGCATAACCTTCCCAAATGAAGACCCCACCAATTATGTAAGGGAAATGATGCCTAATTTTGAAATTAACAAATATCCGTCACCCGATTTAGGCAGCGTTTTTGAAATTCCCAGTTTTTTAGTACTGGAAGATGGGAAAATTATAAAGATATTTACTTCCGATAAGATTCCTTGTTTACAAATATTGAGATTAGCCGAGCAAATGGAAAGAAAAGTTCCGTAGGGACGGCACCATTCCATTTATGCCGCATTGCGTAACATTTGATTTTACATTTCAATTATAATGTCGTCCCGATGGGACTTTAGACTCTTTAGATTATTTCATTTTCTACCATACTGTCGTTCCCATGGAACTTGGTGGAATTAATAATCATCCGTCTATTTTGAATTCAATACCTGAATTGCCTTTTCCAGCATGATATCTCTGCTATATGGCGTAATAGAGTCAATTTTGGCAGGACTTACTACAACTTGAGGAATTATTCCATTTCCGTCTATGATATTACCATTAGCCATTGCTCCAACAGACGTGGAGAGGCGGTACGACCAACCATTCAGAAGTTCCCTATATACTGGATCTCCAATACCACCGGCAGTAGTATCTCCTACTATGGTTACATTAGGCAGAACACTCATGGCGGATGTAAATAGCTCAGCGGCGCTATAGGTGCATCGGCTCGTTAATAAAACTACGGGCTTTGTAAATTGTATTTTCCCTTGCGGCTCAATATAAAAATCAATCCAGTCTGAATAATCATTTTTAGCGGGACCATTTCTAAATCGTTGCTTATAGTATAATCTTCTGCTATCTGCAAAACGACTGGCAATGGTTACCGCATTGGCACTATTTCCACCTCCATTGCTGCGCACATCAATAATGATTCCATCCTTGTCTTTGTACTGTTGTAAAATGTCGTCGATTAAATTAAATCGCGGATCAGCTAAACCGAACTCATTACTATAAAAAGTACCGATAAAAATATAACCAAACTTGCTGGAGTGTATTGTTCCGAACTCAATTGCTGAATTTTGTAAGGTGGAAAAGGAAATATATTTATTAGGATTTATTAATTGATTCCCGAAATAATTATAAGGAAACACATTATATCCGGCAACCCCAATTGGCGTGTATAAGTTAACATGGCCGTCCCTGAGTGATTGGATCATGTTGTTAAAGACACTGAATAACTCTTTGTCAGTGGTGTTTGCATTTATTTTGCGGTGGTAAATTTCGTATACACTATCCCAGTTCACGTGCCGGATATCAAATTGACCATAATACCGGTCGAAATCTTTCCAGAAAATTTCAAAATTATTTACCGGCGTGTTATCAGGTTCATTAAAGTAAAGCTTTTTACATCCCTGCATTACGAGTATTAATAGGAGTAATTTGATGATTCGCATAATCAATAAATTTTAACCAT
>CAYZNC010000451.1:0-3704 GCA_964478555.1 uncultured Bacteroidales bacterium
CCAAAGTATTAGAGGCTATGGTACCCGCTAAAGCATATTCAGGAGTAGAGTTGATTGCTTTACTAAGGAATGATTTGCGTGATAATCCAACCATCACAGGTAATTCAAGGATTCTGAATTCATCGAGTCCTGATAACAGTTGAAAACTCTGTTCAGCTGTTTTACTAAAGCCAAATCCCGGGTCAATAATTATATCTTGTATTCCAGCCTGTCTGGCTTTTTCTGTTCTTTCAGCAAAAAAACGTAAAATATCCCTGATCAAATGGTCGTAGTTGGTTTGTTGCTGCATGTTTTGAGGAGTGCCCTTCATGTGCATTATCACGTAAGGTACCTTTAAACCCGCTATTGTTTCAAGCATGGCAGCGTCCATAAGCCCTGCAGAAATGTCATTAATCATTTGAATATTAAAATTATCGACAACTTTTTGTGCAATACCTGAACGAAAGGTGTCAACCGAAATAAAAGCTTCCTGAAATTCTTTTCTTATGTATTGCAAGGCGGTAGCTAAACGGTTGAATTCTACCTCTTCACTTATGTTTTCAGCTCCGGGCCGCGAAGAATATGCTCCTATGTCAATTATAGAGGCTCCTCCGGAAAGTATATTTTCGCAACGTTTTAAAATTTCCGATTCGGTTGTATAGCTGCCACCATCATAAAATGAATCAGGTGTGATATTTAAAATACCCATAACTACAGGCGACGAAAGATCGAATAAGGTTCCCCGAAAATTTAGCGTCCGTTTTTTTGAAAAAAAAGTATCTTTGGAAATCATTGAATGAATTTTTTAACAAAGTTAGAAAAATTCCATGGTAATACTCAGATAACAAACAACACATGGCATTATTGGTTATTGAAGGATTAGACGGCTCGGGAAAATCGACACAGGTAGGATTATTGCAAAATTATCTGAAAAACAAGGGTTTAAAATACGAATATTTACACTATCCCCGAACAGACAGTCCTGTTTATGGCGATTTGATTGCACGTTTTCTACGGGGAGAACTTGGAGAAATAAACGCAGTGAATCCTTATCTGGTAGCATTAATTTATGCGGGCGACCGTGCCGATTCAAAATCAACGCTCGAAAAATGGCTCTACCAAGGGGAAACTGTGGTTCTTGACAGGTACGTATATTCAAATATCGCTTACCAGTGTGCAAAATTGCATGATCAACAACAGCAGGAACAATTAAAAGCCTGGATATTGAAAACTGAATTTGAATATTTCAATCTGCCTAAACCTGATTTGAATATTTTTCTGGATGTCCCCTTTAATTTTACCAAACGTAAGTTAACAGAACAAAGAGATGGTGACGATCGACTATACCTGAATGGTCAGCGAGACATACATGAAGAGAACCTCGATTTTCAGAATCAGGTGCGCAATATGTATCTTAGCCTCGAAGGTACCGGCGGCTTTGTGCGAATTGATTGCAGCAACGGAGAGAACGGCATGTTGCCCCCTGAAGATATTTTCAGGAAGATCGTTGAACAACTTCATTCCAGTAAAATATTTTAATAGTAAGGAGAATTGGAATGTTTAAGTAATGCGAGACTGAGGCCCTCCTGTTTTTAGGAGAGCTTGTCCGACAGCTGGCGGAGTTGGGAGGTTAAAAAAAGGAGAGTCAGGAAGCATAAGTAAAATAGCCTAATACGTGATTTTAAATAAACGATTTATGAAATACATTCGCATTATTAGCAGAATTCTCGTTGGGATAGTATTTATATTCTCGGGATTTGTGAAGGGAATCGATCCCATGGGCTCAGCCATTAAGTTTTCTGAATATTTCGAAACTTTTCATCTTACGTGGCTTGGACCAATATCACTGGTATTATCCATCATGTTGAGCACCGCAGAGTTTCTTATTGGTGTTTCCTTATTAATGGGCTTGAGGATGAGGGTTACTGCCTGGGCGGCTCTTCTTTTCATGAGCTTTTTCACCCTGGTTACCTTGTTCATTGCTATTAAAAATCCTGTAACTGACTGCGGTTGTTTTGGCGATGCTTTAGTGATAACCAATTGGCAGACCTTCTATAAAAACATTGTGCTTATTGGGTTTGCTATTTTTATTTTTTATTCCCGGAACAAATATATTCCATATGCAAATCCTCTCCAGGAATGGGTTGTAGTTTTCTTTTTTGCTTCAGTGGGCGCAGGAATATCTGTTTATTGTTACCGCCACCTGCCAATAATGGACTTCAGACCCTACAGTATTGGTACTAACATACCTTCAAAAATGATTATTCCGCCGGATGCGCCAAAAGCTGAGGATGAAATGGTTCTTTATTATGAAAAAAATGGCGTTGTGAAGGAATTCCCAATGATTAACAATCAGGTTACCATGCCGGATACAGCAGATCATGCATGGGTATTCAAAGAATCAAAAAGACGTGTAATAAAAGAAGCATATAAGCCGCCTATTCATGATTTTAGTATTAACACTGAGCAAAGTGAAGACATCACAAATACAGTTCTTGCAGATACCAGTTATTCATTTCTGTTTCTTTCGTACAATGCGGATAAAGTAACGCAGGCGTTATGGAAGGAAATTGAGGCTTACGATCATTTTGCAGAAGCACAAGGGCATAAATTTTATATGATTACCAGTTCTACAAAAAGCGCAACCGAGCGCATTAAAAGCCGATATCATCTGAATTTCAATTTCTATTTTATGGATGAAACCACACTCAAGACTATTATCCGTGCAGATCCTGGTCTTGTTTTGCTTAAACACGGTACGGTGTTGGGGATGTGGCATTATAATGATTTTCCCCAAACCGGTTATTTCAAAGGTGACATTCTTTCGAAAGTGCTTACGGACTACAATAAATCCATAGAATGGAAAAGAATATTTATACTGATGCTGGCGTTTGGTATTGTAATTATGGCATTGTATATGGGAAGAAGGAAAGGGGTGTAAGGGGAAGAAATATCAGACAAAGATTATAACAATTTATATTTTCAACCCCAGAGTTGGCAAAAGCAGTATTTTGATGCCGTTCAGGAGAACGGAAGTTGTGGTTGAAGTAAACCGGACTTTCTTATTCTCCCAATATCTTCAGAAATGATTTCCATAAATTGTCCTCGGGTAGTGGTGCAACAATCGTAATTTTTTCATTACGGACAGGATGCACGAAAGTTATTTGCCGGGAATGAAGACTTATTCCGGCGTCTTTATTGCTGCGGGGAAATCCGTATTTGAGGTCGCCTTTGATGGGGCACCCGATAGTTGCTAATTGACTGCGTATCTGATGGTGTCTGCCGGTTTCGAGGTTGATTTCAAGAAGATGGTATATATCCGATGAAGCAAGCCATTTATAATGCAATATTGCCAGCTTGGAGCCAGGCACTTCTTTGTTGTAACAATAGGATTTATTTGTTTTTGTATTTCTAATGAGATAGTGTGTTAAGGTGCCATTTTGCTGTGGTGGTTTCTCTTTCACAATGGCCCAGTAAATTTTTTCCACCGATTTTTCCTGGAACATAACATTTAACCGGGTTAACGCTTTTGAAGTTCTTGCAAATAAGACGGCTCCGCTAACAGGACGATCGATACGATGCACTACTCCCAGGAAGGCCTCCCCAGGCTTCTTATACTTTTCTTTAATATACTCTTTTAGTAACTGCTCCATCGACTGATCACCTGTTTTATCAGCCTGAACAATGTCTGCAACATGTTTATTAACAGCGATAAGGTGATTGTC
>CAYZNC010000451.1:3804-4975 GCA_964478555.1 uncultured Bacteroidales bacterium
GTTTAAAGTTGGCTCACTTGAACCTTAAACTTTGTACTTAATACTGAAAAATATGTTTTAAGATATCAATATGCTTTTAAACTTTAAACCTTGTACCTTGAACTTTGTGATTTTTAATACTGTTCTTTATCATTAGGAAAGTCGTGAGTTTTAACGTCGTGAATGTAGTTTTCAACGGCTCCTTTTATTTCAGCATATAAATTATGGTAGCGGCGTAAAAAGCGGGGAGAGAATTCCTGTGTAATTCCAAGCACATCGTGCAATACCAAAACCTGACCGTCTGTACCGGCTCCAGCACCAATTCCAATGATGGGGATTTTAACATTTTTGGCTACCTCGGCGCCCAATGTGGCAGGTATCTTTTCGAGTACAATACCAAAGCATCCGATTTCCTCCAGCAAACGTGCGTCTTCCATGAGCTTTTTGGCTTCGGCTTCTTCTTTGGCACGTACCACATAGGTTCCAAATCTATGAATCGATTGGGGAGTCAAACCCAAATGCCCCATTACAGGTATGCCAGCACTAAGAATTCGTGTTACCGATTCTTTAATCTCGCTTCCTCCTTCTAATTTAACAGCTCCTGCACCGGTTTCTTTCATAATTCTGATAGCTGAGCTTAGTGCCTCGAGGGAATTGCCCTGGTATGTGCCAAAGGGAAGATCGACTACCACTAAAGCACGAGAAACACCTCGTACAACTGAAGCAGCGTGATAAATCATCTGGTCGAGGGTTATGGGAAGTGTAGTTTCATTACCAGCCATTACATTAGAGGCTGAATCCCCAACAAGTATTATATCTATTCCTGCACTATCCAGGATTCGTGCCATGGAATAGTCGTACCCGGTTAACATGGCAATCTTTTCGCCTTTCAATTTCATTTCGGCCAACACATGGGTAGTAACCCTTTTGATATTTTGGTAAACTGACATATGTTAATTTGTTTTTAAAAAATGAGGTGTAAAGGTAAGTAATTTTGATTTATGAGAGGATTAATACTGGAAGTTTTGAACCCCACAAGTTCGGAAAC
Organism: uncultured Bacteroidales bacterium; assembly: GCA_964478555.1. Lineage (GTDB taxonomy): Bacteria > Bacteroidota > Bacteroidia > Bacteroidales > JAAUTT01 > JAAUTT01. The sequence continues at coordinate 4,832 of CAYZNC010000451.1, forward strand.
GCGCGCGAATTTGATTTTTCTATAGTTTGTCAGAAAAGAAAAAACCTCAAAGGTGTAAAAAACCCAATGCTTCACATTTGAACGGCTTATCTGTGACAATCCGGGATTTCGTTTATCTAAATGTGGTTTCGACTCCGCTCAACC
>CAYZNC010000452.1:0-4974 GCA_964478555.1 uncultured Bacteroidales bacterium
TCATCATAGGCATACTCTGTGTCTTTTTTAAGCAAGTGAATTCAGAAACTTTGGATTCGCTATTGATGAAGTCAGATTCAATAAACAAACATTTATTTCAAACAATAAATAAGCCCGCAGAAAACATAAATAAGAATTTAAGGACAATAGCCGATGAAGTTTGTTACCAATCACACGTTAAAATAATGATGATTAACGAACTAAAAGATAGTTTGCTTTTAAACCATAGCGATGTGCTCAAAAGCGAGTTGGATAACCTGATTATACATGAGAAAGCATTACTTGAATTGTCCCGCACAAAAGATACAATCTTAAACATAATATCATCAATACGCGCAGCTATGCTGGCAGATAGTATTTTCAGCACACTTGAGAACATAGACGGAGCAATAAAATGCAAAACAGATAGTATTTACACAAATGCAATTTTTATCAATAATTATTCGACAAAAAGAGAAATTATCCTTATGTCGGGAAAATCTAAAGTAATCATATTGCTCTTTTGCTGGTTATTTGCAATATTTTCTGCATTCATCTTATCCTGGAGTATAATCAAATCAAAGTATAATAGTATTTGGTCCTATATTTTTCTCATTAGTTTAATAATATTTTCCTTTATACTTTTTAGGCCAGCATACATATATCCATGGTTAGGGGAAAAAGTACTAATTCCTGCATGGGAATTCAATACCTTAGAAGGGCATAGATGGGATGACTTATTTATGAACCAATGTAAAGAAGAAAATGACACTAAAAAACTTAAGGAATCAGCAATAAGGGCATTAAAAAATTATTACAGGGCTGCTTATACATCAGTTAACATGGAACAAGAAAGAAATATTTACAAAAAGATAGAATACCTGAATACCATTCTTTATCCTCCTTGCCCTTGTCCTGATTCAATTGAAATTAGTAAGCTCCTGAAGTTTGGGAAAGGTAATATAAACTTTAACCCTGCTTGGTTTAGTAATTATAATTATTCAAAAATTAATAGTTGGAATACTATACTTAAAAATGGCCAGATGCATGGGAACAAGATTAATCAGAAATACTACAATGCAAGACTGAGTTATCTTGCAAATGATCATTATCAACTAATGGAAGTAAAGGAAAATACAGATAGGATAAAGTCACCAGTAAAAAGGATGAAATTAGATTTACTGCTAAAAGTAAAAGCAGTTTTATAATTCTTATAGGCAGAATCATCGCTCATTTGAAATGTAGAAGATAAATTTTGTCAGAAAATGGATAGCCACGAAGAGGATGCTTCTTATACTCAAATATATGCATAAGTCCTGTAGTCATTATATTTAGGAAAATTGAAGAGCCATTCAAGATGGTACTCATTTTACTGTGAAAAATATGTTTATTTTTACATTCTGGCTACTAATAATGAATTTATGAAACATTTAATTTTGTCAGGGTTTATCATCCTCAGCATAAATGCATTTGGGCAAAGTCAAAAAAATCAAATAGAAATAAAAGCAGATTCTCTTTTAAAACATTTTCGTTATGTGGATGCAGCTTTATTGTATTCATGTGCCGCAGAGTCTTATGAAAATAACCACAACTGGGTTAACAGCATCCGGAATTATAGAAGTGCAGGCTCAGCTTCATTGAAATCTGCCAGGACAGATGAATCTATAATTTATATTGAGAAGGCCTGGTCGATTTTAGAGGCACATGTTAAAGAAGATCCGGGTTTAAATGTAGAAAGAGTAAACTTGTTTCTGGAAAAAGCCAAATTCGCCGAGAAAAAATGGAAATTCCAGGATGAGATGCAGTTATGCAGGCAAGCATTGGCTGAAACATGCAATGAAGATAGTTGCTTGTTGGCAGAAGTTTGGAGTGCAATGGGCACCGCATTTAGTAATAAAGAATTGATTGACAGTGCTATTTATTTATGTCAAAAATCTCTTTATACCAGGATTAGAAACCTTGGAGAAAATACAACGAATGTAGCTGATTGCTATTTCACGCTGGGTAACCTTTTCCTTGATAAACAAAATACAAATAAAGCACTTGAGAACCTTCAAAAAGCTTTGCAAATAAGAATTAAAATTTCTGGGACGCAACATCCAGCAATAGCTCTATGCTATAATTCTCTTGGGTTATTATATTACAGTATGGCAAAATACGACACCGCTTTGAATCTGTATAATAAAGCTTTACAAATAAATATCGATGTTTTTGGGAATCAAGATCTTTCAGTAGCCCAAATTTACCAGAATATGGGGTTACTGTACCTAAGTAAAACAAAACAAAATATTGCTCTTGAGTATTTGCAAAAAGCCCTAATCATAAATAGAAAAATATTTGGTGAATATGACCCGGAAACTGCAAATAATTATTCCCAAATAGGAAGAGCATATTTAAATACTATGGAATATGATACTGCAATTTACTATTATCAAAAGGCACTTCCTACATTAGTGTCCATTTTAGGTGATAATCATTTCAAATTTGTTGCTTCGTGTTACAATGGATTGGGACTGGTATATTCGGCTAAAAATGAAGATGACAAAGCCTTTGATTGTTTTCAGAAAGCTTTGCAAATCCAATTAGCCATTTTTGGAGAATCAAGGTCAACTGTTGCCATAACACTTTCCAATATTGGGCTAATATATTTTAAAAAGAGCGACTTTGAAAGAGCCTTGACATTTTACCAAAAAGCCTTGCAAATAAAAATAACTATTTCAGGGCAACAACACCCAAGCATTGCTACTTGCTATACGTCAATTGGTAATGTATATTACTATAAACGCTTATATAATGAAGCAATGTCTTATTTTCAAAAAGCGCTTCAAATATTAAATTCAGTTAATGGAGACGAAAAATATCTTGTTGCCAACGATTATAATAAAATAGGAAATACGTATCGTGAAGAAAATAATTGGTCAAATGCCCTGTTTTACCAGGAGAAGGCTCTTCAGATCCAAACGGAATTTTATGGTGCATGTAATCTTAATGTGGCATATACCTACCGGAATATTGGACTAACCTATTGTAAAAAAGGCGATTATGACAAAGCGGTTATGAATTACGAAAAGTGTTTGCAAATCGCGACAAAAATTTCAGGACAAAATCACACATGTTTAATCGAAGTTTACAATGGATATGGAGATATTTTTTATAAAAAAGGCGATTATGACAAAGCGTTGTCTTATTATCAAAAATCGATCATGACTAATGTGCCCGAATTCAAAGATTCTTCCATTTATAGTAATCCAACTCAATCAAAAATATATTATAAAGATTATTTAGTTACTTCTTTAACCAATAAAGCGAATTCATTTTACAACAAATTCAAAAAAACAAAGGTAAAATTAGAATTAGATGCTTCATTATCTGCATTTGAAAGTGTTATTCAAATAATTCATTCAATGCGAAATGAATTTAGTTCCGAAAAATCAAAATTTCAATTAAATGATGAAACAAAAGAAACATACGCTAAGGCAGTGCATGTGGCTCTAGAAGGCTCATCTCAAATGTACAAGAATAAAGCTTTTGAATTTATTGAAAAAGGGAAGGGCGACATTTTAAAATACGATTTTTCTAAAGTTAATAGGGCTCGTTTGGCAGGTATACCTGATTCTTTAATGGAACAAGAGAAAGTATTACGACAAACTATTTCGAAATTATCTGTTGAAATTGACAAAGAAAAGCAAGCAAAAGGAGTATTCGATTCAATTAAAATCAATTCCTTAGAAAATAAAACTTTTGTTTGCAATCAAAGATTGGATTCCTTAATATTATTTTTTGAAAAAGCTTATCCTTTATACAACGAAAGAAAATATACAAATAAATCTATTTCTTTGGAAGAGATCAAGAAAAAGATCGATAACAATACAGCTTTATTGAATTATTTTATAGGTGACTCTAGCTTATTTATAGCCATTATTACTGACAGTTTATATGAAATTAAAGAAATAAAGATAGATAGTACTTTCAAAAAAAATATTATTGCTTATTGTATCAATTTAAAAAAGTCGGAAGAGGAATCTTTTGCTACAAATAGCCTCTATATCTATAATAAACTAATTAAACCCATTGAAAGCTTTATAAATAATAAAAAGAAATTAATTATATTCCCAGACGAATATCTTTTTTACCTTCCATTTGAAACACTAATAAAAGACGAGTCTTCAATAACTGATTTTTCAGGATACCATTATCTAATAAAAAAATATACCATATCTTATCATTATTCAGCTACCATTTGGCTTAATTCTTTGGAAAAAGAAAGTGTAAAATCATCACAATATTCATTTGTGGGTTTTGCACCTATCTTCAGCCCTGAGAATAATAATGACTTAATTCTTTCGAGTAAAATTTCAGCCATTGATTTAACCGGAGATATGGCCTATCGGTCAACTAGTAATAGTAGAATATTGAGCCCGTTACCATATTCAAAAGATGAAGTTACTTCAATATTTCATTTATTTGAAAAACAAGGGAAGAAAGCAAGGGCGTTTTTATATTCAGAAGCGAATGAATATGAATTTAAGCACAGCCTGGGTGAGTATAATATTGTTCATATCTCCACGCATGGATTCTCAAATGATAAAATACCCAACCTATCAGGTATTGTTTTTTCTCAGCCAACAGATACTATCTATAAACATGAATGGGAAGATGGCATTTTATATGCAGGAGAAGTTTATAATTTAAACCTAAAAGCCGATTTGGTGGTGTTAAGCTCGTGCGAAAGCGGATTAGGTAAATTAGTTAGAGGGGAGGGATTACAGGCACTTTCGAAAGGCTTCATTTATGCGGGATCATCTAATATAATTTTTTCTCTGTGGAAGGTAATGGATAAGCCAACAAAAGACTTAATGGTAAATTTTTATACTAAAGTTCTTGAAGGAGAACCCTATGCAAATGCTTTACGAATAGCAAAACTGGGACTGATAAACGACCCTAAAACAGCTTTTCCACATTTTTGGAGCAATTTTCTTTTGATTGGCAGGTAAA
>CAYZNC010000453.1:0-4945 GCA_964478555.1 uncultured Bacteroidales bacterium
ATTATTATCCAAAGAACGGTAAACTGTCACAAGGCTGTCGGAATTGCGCCCGAACACACTAATAACATCACCTGTTGTTATCATTATTATAGCACACCTGTTTTTACCTCCTGAAAGCCTTGAAATAACTCAAAAATATACAATTTGTTTATTTTTGGTTAGGCTAAATTCATAGTTAATAATTCGAATGTAACTTCATTTTTTCTTATTTCCAAATATAGAAATAACAGGTGTTGTTATTATCCCAAATTGGGATCAAAAGCACAATACGCGCTTTTGCCTGATGTTATTGAGTTATAATAATTGGATTGGTTGAGAAGCCTCTATTTAACTAAATATAATAATCTTGTCCCTTTCGATCTCAACCCGTTTTGCCGTTTATATTTTTTTCAAAACCTCAGCCCACCAGGGTAATGAAACTTGATGAAAGCTTTGAGCACCGGATATAAAATAATCATTCCGGACTTTAAACTTCACGGCATGAAGGGATTCGAGGTATGCGAAGCCAAATTGTGAACTATATAGGATAAAGAATGTTGATTATACCTAATTCAATTCATATGAAAATAACAGTTTTTTTAACATGCATATTGGTAATAGCCTGTAGCTATGGGTGCATGCAAAATGCGAATGGCAAACAGGGTTCGTCCCTGATACAAAACAAGGAGGATTCAACACACTACCGAACACTTACTCCGGAAGAAAAAAAGGTGATCATAGATAAAGAAACCGAAATGCCATTTACCGGGAAGTTCGATAGCTTTTTCGGAAAAGGTACTTATTTGTGTAAACGTTGTGACGCTGTTTTATTCAAATCGGTTGATAAATTTAATTCCAACTGCGGATGGGCGAGTTTTGATAATGGTGTAAAGGGTGCTATTAAATACGTTCCTGACCCCGACGGTATGCGGACTGAAATAGAATGTGCCAATTGCGGGGCGCACCTTGGTCATGTTTTTTATGGTGAAAAATTTACTCCCAAAAATACACGGTATTGTGTAAATTCAATTTCCATGATTTTTGTTCCAGAGAATTCGACAAAACAGGCCACAACAGATACGGCTTATTTTGCCGGAGGCTGTTTCTGGGGTGTTCAATATTATATGGAAAAAGATAAAGGCGTTAAATCTACAACTGTTGGATACATGGGCGACAATTCATCGAACCCCACTTATGAAGATGTTTCCAGCCACACAACCCATTTTGCGGAAACCGTGCAGGTAATTTTCGATCCCACTAAGACGACCTTTGAAACTGTTGCAAAATATTTCTTCGATATTCACGATCCAACCCAGATAAACAGGCAAGGACCGGATGTAGGTGAGAATTACCGCTCTGAAATCTTTTATACCCACCCGGAACAAAAGCAAACAGCCGAAAAGCTTATCGGTTTATTGAAAGCTAAAGGTTTAAAGGTGGCCACATTGGTTAAGCCCGCAACCAAATTCTGGAAAGCCGAAGAATATCATCAGCACTATTATGCCAAAGAAAACGGGACGCCGTATTGTCATCGGTTCGTAAACAGATTTTAAAAAGCTTTTAGCCGTTGGCGTTTGGCTGTTAGCAATTGCAAACAAGTTTGGAATTTTACAAATTGTAGATAATCATTGCAGCCAAAAGCTGTTAATTGCACTCCTGATCTCAAAGGTTTTCGAAATTTTGAGATCTTTTCTGATAAAAGGCTATTAGTTATTGGCGATTGGCTGTTGGCTGTTGGAAGTACAGCCCTCTGTGAGATTATGTATATTGTAGAAAGTCCGGATAGCTAATAGCCAACAGCTAAATGCCAACAGCTATTATACCACACTTATCTCCCCTTTATACAAAACCTTCCGAAAAGGTTGCCATTTAAAATAGGTAGCTGAACGCCAAGCCCATTCCAAAGGCCCATAATGGAAATGTTGCATCCACCACTTGCTGATGAATACCTGAAGGGTGAAAACACCTAACCCTATTAACTCGCATGTTGAAGTGCTTAAATTGCCAAGCAACCCAAATCCAAATCCGTAAAATATAGTAGTAGCAATTAGCGACTGCATAACGTAAGTGGTTAAACCCATACGACCCAATGGCGCTAATTTTTCCAAAACATTTTTAAACTTTATTTTTTGATAGAGTAAAACAAAAGAGCAAACAATAATCCCCGCCAATGACAAACTAAAGTAATTATACAGGGTTGACATAATTAAAGCAGGTATAGAATTCTGGCCCGGATTATTTCCTGAAATTTTTAACAGGATCACCACCATGATGCCACAAACTATAACAGAGGCAGCGCCTATTCCAAACCACTTTAATGCTTTTTTTGTTTTAGCTTTATTTAATTCAATTTCCTCAAAGTATCGTTTACGCCCCAACAACAGGCCGATTAAAAATAAAGCAATAGTCTGGTACCCTCGCTCCATGATACCAAATTGAAAATCCATTTTAGACTTTATACTTTCGAAAGAATTTATTTTAAATACATCGTTCAGTGATCCTTTTTTCACGGTATTATAATATTTCAACAAGCTTTCATCATGTTGCTTTTTTTGTTCTTCTATCTGCGTCTGAACTTTAAAAACTTTACCATATCCATAAACCACAAACTTTGGAGCTCCGGACATAAGAATTATAACAGTTGAAATAATGTATTTCGATTTAACCGAATAAAAAAAGACAAGCAAAACTCCCAGTAAAGCGTAAATGAGAAGAATATCCCCCGCGTAAAATAAACCATGAACATAACCAATGCCAAGCAAAATAGTTAACCTCCATAAAAATCTGCGTTTAAAATTGATCCCTTTTTGATGTGCTCTATCCATTTGAATATAGAAACTCAAACCAAAAAGTAAGGAGAAAATTGCAAAGAATTTGCCGCTTACTAAGAACATAACAATAAATCCAACAATAACATTGAGGGTACCTACCATACCAAAATTAGATGCCCCCGCTGGAAGAACATTTTTAGGTGGCTCACCGCCATAATATTGCTCCATCATGTGAGCCAGAATAATACCAAATAAAGAAAAGCCGCGGAGAGCGTCAATAATAGTAATTCGTTTCATAACGTTGATCGGTTTGAATTTTGTATGGTTTAATATATGACGAAAGCCAACAGCCTAAAGTTACACTTTTGAAGCTACTTTGCCATAAAAATTAAACAAAAAAATTATCCGATTTGCCGACGCGATAGACTGGTATTTTCATAAACAAACTTTAAAAGTATTATAACGTTCTATTAAAACTAAAATTTAATCTTAAAAAGATGAGCATAGAAAAAGTAAATGTTAACCAGAAACTTGGTCTTTTTAATGATCATTGGAATCCAAGAATTGTAGGTGAACTTAATGAACAATATGTTAAGCTTGTAAAATTTCAGGGTGAGTTTGTATGGCATAAACACGACGAAGAAGATGAACTATTCTACGTTCTGGTGGGGGAATTCAGAATCGAATTTCGAGATAGAACTATTGAACTTAAAGAGCATGAGTTTATTATTATTCCTAAAGGCGTTGAACACAGACCCGTTGCTGACAAAGAAGTTTCAATCATGCTCTTTGAACCAAAAACTACCATTAATACAGGTGACAACAAAGGTAAACTTATCCGCGAAAAGCTGGAAAGAATATAAATCTCACGAATAATTACTGTCAGGAGACAGTAATTTCAGACGACGAAGTCAGGAGACATTCGCCGAGCAGCTTCGAACTGCAAAATTTAACAAATTGGGAAATGGCTTATTGTTATTTGTAATCAGTTGTTATCTATTGCGTTGGAAATTGTATTCCCGTCAAGCGGGAACATTCCATCAGGTATTTTTCCTGTACAGCAATGTCTGAGGCAGCCTTGTGAGCACTCCGCAGTTTTTGATGAAAAAAATAATTTCCACTCACCAAGGCCTCTTTCTCCTGACTGGTAGCAAGCCAAATTTGAGTTTCAGGTGCTTTCTCCAAACTATCGGGTGCTCCGGGGCCACCCATTTTAGTAGGCACCCAACCCGGGTCCAGTGCATTGGATAAAACATTAGACCATTTGCGGGCAACCGCAAAGGCTAGGATGACATTATGTAATTTAGAATCGGAATAGGCCTGGAATCCATCCCACGAGCGATCCTCCCAGTTTAAATCTTTTAGACTGGGATCGCCACTCTTATGAAGCCCGGAGCTGGTATAAATCATTCGTAATGGTCGGTTAATCATGCAAGTGAGAATATAAGGAGCTAACGAATTAACCGCAAACACGTGCGATAAGCCATCGACCGTTTGTACTCGTTGCTTTTCGCGATCGCCAAGGCCTGCATTAAAAATTATGGCATCTAAAGGGCCTAATGAATTAACTTCCTTAGCAACAAATATGGTTTCCGAAATACTGGAAAGATCTCCGCTCACTGATGTTTCAGCACCAGGAACAGCAGCCAAAGCTTCTTTCGACCTGCTTTGATTACGTCCGTGTAATATTACCCTATGTCCATCTTTAACCAATAATTTGGCTGCCATCAATCCTATGCCATCTGAGGAACCTGTAATAAATATAGTTGCCATTTCTAGGGGAATTTTTAGTTTAATTTAAACCTAATCAGAAATCCATTGTTCTTTTAATTCGGTTAAAATATTTGACGAACTTACTTTCGGTGGATTGCCGCAGGGCCGGCCAACATTAAAGGGTTGTTAAAAACTTCAGCATCCGGATTGCTGAATTAAAAGCCAGCAATTACCAATGATAAATTACCTGTTGTTACAGCAGATGAAGTACAAATGGAACAATTGCTGCAGAACCTTATTGGAAACGCGCTTAAATTCCGCAAAGATATTCCGCTATTCACATTTCATCCAAAGAGGTAGACGATTATTTCGTTTTCTCAGTAAAATATAATGGTATTGGCATTGAAAATCAGTATTTCGAACGAATTTTTCAAATATTTCAGCGATTGTGCTTAAAAGAGGAGTATGAAGGAACCGGCATC
>CAYZNC010000454.1:0-4904 GCA_964478555.1 uncultured Bacteroidales bacterium
TTGAAAAGGTATTTGAATCGTACCGCAACAATAAGCTTGCTTATGAGTATTTTGTAGCGGCTTTTTACATTTCGGTGGGCTCCTTTTTTTATCCTTACCTGATATTTTTCATATTTTCCCTTTGGGCTGCGCTTGCAGTGCTTAAGCCGTTTAACTGGCGCGAGTGGATATTCACGATCATCGGATTTTTTGTACCACTGTTTTTTGCATTTAGCTTTTATTACCTGGTGTATAGCGATCCATTGCGTTTATATAACGATTTTAAGGCTTCTTTCAGTACGGGCTTTCTTTTTTCAGATTATCATACTCCGGGGATCGCGTTTTTCGGTTTTATGGTATTAATGGTTTTGTTGGCCAGTCAGTATATGATTAGAAACTATGCTGTTATGAAAATTCTTCCCCGAAAAGCTTTTACCATTATCTTTTGGTTGTTTGCCAATACCGTTGCAGTTTATTTATTGGTGAGTCAGGCTTCGGTTGAAATGATATTTTTGGCGGCTATACCACTCACTTATTTATTTTCTAATTATTTTACGTTCATGAAATCGACCCGATGGGGAAACATTTTGCTACTGATATTTTTGATATTGATTATTTGGATTCAGGTAGAATAGGAGGAAGTTGGAGCTGTTTCACCCCATGATTGTTGCATCAGTGGTATTCTTGTTTTACCGTTCGGAGAACGTTATTTAATCCGGCGAAGTCAGGAGACGTTCGCCGAGCGCTGTAGTAAATAGTAATGTTGTGGGTAGAATAGAGAGGTAACAATGGGATTTCGGAAATTTAAATAAGTTCAAAGCCAACCCTAGCGGGGTAAAATGTCGGTAGAAGATACGAAATCATAAGCTTAATTTTGGCGCACGAATAATTTTAAATCGAAGAATGAATGAGACTGCGCCATAATACATGCCTTACCCTTCAACGCAGCCATATTATTTGTTTTAATTTAAATGATTCGTGCATCAAAGTGGTATTTTTTGTTTAACCGTTCGGAGAATGGTATTTAATGCGGAGATCCCGTGACTACGGGATTCGCCGAGCGCTGTAGTGGAGTTCTGAAGTAAATAATGATTTTCGTGTTTGACATCATAAATCGTCAATCAGGAAACCTTGCAGGTCGACACAAAAAAAGCCCTTCTCCAGGGCTTTTTGCTATATTTTAATGGTCTATATTATAATTTCTTCAGAAATGAAATAATGATTACCGCTTTACCGGCTTTACCCTCCAGGAATTGAACAATGAAATGATAAGCACCTGTTTTTTGGCAGTCGAGGTCGAAGCCTTTGATTTCCTTACCTGTGGAAACATTATAAGTGCTGGCCATCATGGTTTCATTATCAAAAAGTTGGACATAGCCTCGGCCTGGTGAATCATCATCAGTACATATGGTGATACGATACTTGTTATCTTTACGAAGAATAAGCGTGGTTTTTGATGAGGGGATTTTTTCATTCCCTTGGGCTGCTGGCAGATCCACGATAATGTCTTTTACATAAGTGGCTTCCTGGCCGGCTATTTTTGAGCACATCTCCACTTTCTGAGCTTCAGTTTGTGCTTTTACTGTTGAACCCAATGCAAGAAAAATAATTGCCAGAAAAAAGGTAATATTCTTCATTTCCAATTGTTTTAATTTTTAATTTAAATTCACGTATATTCTAAAAACTAAGCTGGATACGGTACAACGTATCGTTACTTTATTATTTTGTTTCGAACAATTTCTGTTTGGGCGATAATTCTTTTGAGTACATCATCAGAGATATTGACGATGCTCTTGGATGTCTGCACAATGGTCAGATAGCCATCTTTTTCAACTGATTTGGGGGCGCCAACTTCAATCGTGATCTTTACCGGATCGAGTTCTTTTTGAATGGTTTCCAGATCTGCGATCAAGTCCTTAAAATAAGGATCATTTTTGTAGTTCTTTAAGATCAGCAATAATTGATCAAATATGGTTTTCTGTTCACCTATGTTTTCTGCCAGTTTTTTATTTGGTTTTTCCTTGGCTACCTGGGTTGTAATGTATAATCCTTCTACATAAACTCCCGCAATCATTAGCGCGCTGAGATTACTTCTTTTACTTTTGCGAAGGTAGTCGTCCATCACATTAAAACTGTGAATGGAAATATACATCAATGAATCGAGGTTCTCATTATTGGTAGCAAGTCGCTTGAGCGTTGAAAAATCAAAAAACTGACCTACATTAATACCCTCAGCAAGCTTTTTAATGGCAGTAATGTATTGTATAACCGACGATGTTTTACTGTACATATTCAGATAACCCAAGTCGGCTCCATAAATACCCAGATTGATAGCTTTGGAATAGCTGGTATTGAAATTATCTATATTGGTCGAGGCCATGTATTTTTGTGCAAAAGGAACACCAAGGCTTTTAATTAGTGCAGCCATTTCAACAGGTGAAGAAATATTTTGAACCAGATTCTCAACAGCACTCGGATCCACAGGCAAAGATCCCTGAGTAGAAACGGTATCGGTTGAACCAAACCCTTTAGAATCTTTTGGTTTTTGGCCGTGGCAGGAATTAATTATCACTACACCAATGAGTAGATAAAGAAATTGTTTAATCATAATCCAAGAATTAAATTTTACTGCTACTATGGTCTTAATACAAATTTAATAATCTATTTAAGGAATAGCAAATATTATGTGAGATAACAAATGCCTTAATCCGATTTTTCTTTTTTTAGTTTAAGGTTTCCTAAGAAGTCTAAACCCTTTTTTAAGGCCTCAAAATAGAGTGTTATGTAAAGAACAATGGTTATCAGCCAAATCACAATAATATTATACCAATACGTATCGTAATATTTTCCAAGGAAGGCTTTGCGGGGTGCAAAAAAATGGGATCGCCAGCTAAACACATTGATGATTGTGGGATCCATATAGATGGGGTGGTAGTTTTGAATGAGTTCATTGTCATATTCCAATATTTTATTCTTTTCCAGGGCTTTCTTTACAAAGTCAGAGAGATTATCGTTCAGATAAGTGTCTTTGCGGTAATTGTAGAGTTTCGGATCGGTTTTAAGGTCGAGATTTATCTGTTTTTGCAACCCTTGCTCCGCATCATTAAACCGTTTTGAATAGATATCGGATATTTTATTGATAAATGCCTGAAGCGCTGCGCCCATTTTTCCATTGAACTGTACCGGAATAATACCGTCTGTATTGTGAAAAGGTAAATCGGGGTTTAGGATCAATTCCTTGGTAAATTCATTCTGCAATAGCTGAAGCTGGTTTACAGTCTTTGAGATTTTACCTGTTGCTTTGAATTCTTCCGTGCATTCGTCCAGGCGCTTTTGTAATTCAGGAATGGTATACACCTGTTTGAAATCCGCTATACTTTTTTGCTTTTCCAGCTCATAGAATGGCTGTTCAAACTTATTATCCTTGAATTGATGTACCATTAGGGCTTCGTACGACCATTTGGTAACCATAAATTCCGCCATTAACGGTACCTTATCCACACTTCCTACGTTACGGTTTAGCTTATCGAAGCTGAACATAGCGCCGCTCAGGATCATCATCGGAATCATGAGGAGTGGAATGAGAATATATATGGTAACCGCTGAATTGAATGAGGCCGAAACATTAAGACCCAGAATGTTGGCAAAAGCTGCCGTGGAAAACAGCGCCAGCCAGTAAGCAAAGTACATGTCCTTTAAACCCAGGATAGTATTAGCGATCAGTACAAACGATAGCGTTTGAATTGCGCTTATAGCAAACAGAATAGAAACTTTCGAAAATAAATAGCTTGTACGGCTCAGGTTTAGGAAGGCTTCGCGTTTGAGAATTTTGCGATCCCTGAAAATTTCTTCGGCACTTACGGTTAATCCCAGGAAGAGAGCTACAATGAGACTCATGAATATGTATATAGGCACATTCTCATTATCCCTGAAAATATAAAGGTCGGAGTTCGGATCGGCAATATACCGGATAATGTACGAAAGAATAAAGCCAAGCACAGGAGCTTCGAGAAGGTTGAGTGCAATGTATTGTGTATTGCTGATCTTCGAGAAGAAATCGCGCAGCGTATAAATTTTGAACTGTTCCAAACGGTTAGGAATGCTCAGCGTTTTTGGCGGATCTTCCGTAATGGTTTTTAGCTTTTCGGAGGCGAAGTTTTCAGCATATACTTCTTCCCATTTTTGGGGTGTAATCTTTCGTTTATCCTTATAACGGCCAAACTCGTCCACCACTTTGGCCTCTATAATATTAAAGATAAGCTCAGGATTTACATTTCCGCAAACCTGGCACTCTCCAACATCGCTGTTTATTTGTGCGTCGATGCGTTTAAAGTACATAACGGCTTCCACAGGATTGCCATAGTATATTAAATATCCACCGGTATCAAGAATAATCATCTTGTCGAACATCTTATAGATCTCCGACGAGGGTTGGTGGATAACCACAAATATGAGTTTTCCTTTGAGGGCAAGTTCCCTGAGGAGGTCCATTACATTTTCCGAGTCGCGTGACGAAAGGCCTGAAGTTGGCTCATCCACAAAAAGAATGGATGGCTCGCGGATTAGTTCCAGGGCAATATTCAAGCGTTTTCGTTGTCCACCGCTGATTGTTTTGTTGAGTGGAGAGCCTACCTTAAGATCTTTACGTTCCAGCAGGCCAAGACTGGATAGGGTTTTTATGACCAGTGCGTTAATTTCTTCTTCCGATTTATTCTTAAAACAAAGTTTTGCGTTATAATAAAGATTTTCGTAAACGGTTAGTTCTTCAATAAGCAGATCGTCCTGTGGTATTAGGCCTATAATACCTTCTAATTTGTCTTTTTCCGTATGGAGGTTGTGACCATTAATGATTACTTCTCCTTTATAAGGACTTTCAACGCCACATAACACGTTTAGCAGGGTTGTTTTACCGGCTCCACTGGAAC
>CAYZNC010000455.1:0-4876 GCA_964478555.1 uncultured Bacteroidales bacterium
GTAACCCTTAATGTTGTAAGGATCCTTATTTTTGAACTATTTTTGCGGATTAAAATAAAAAAGCCGCTTAAATACTGAGTTTTAAGCGGCGTTGATCGAGTTTGAACTCGCTGTGTAGTCCGTAGGGGAATCGAACCCCTGTTACCAGGATGAAAACCTGACGTCCTAACCCCTAGACGAACGGACCATTTGTTTTTTTGCGACTGCAAATGTAGAATATTTTTTCTTCCTACAAATTATTTTCTTCCAAAAAAATTACACAAAAGCATAATTAGTTGATTTACAGTATTTAAATATTGAGCTATGCTCCAATGGTTTACATTGTGCAAAACTAGTATTTAACGGTTTTCCATGGCAACAGCTGCTGACATCCCTCATGTTCAAGCAACCATTGTTTTCGCCACAATCCTCCTGCATAACCTGTTAATTCACCCTGACTCCCAATTACACGGTGACAAGGTACAATGATCCAAAGCGGATTATCGCCATTGGCAGTTCCCACTGCTCTGGCTAATTCACGAGCTCCTATCCGCTCTGCAATTTGTGCATAGGTTGAAGTTTCCCCATAAGGGATTTTCAATACTTCTGACCATACCTGTTCCTGAAATTCGCTACCGGTAAATAATATGGGCAATTCAAACTTTTTAAGGTCCCCCGCAAAATACGCGCCTAACTGAGTTATGGTGTTATTAATAATATCATAACCAGCAGATTGGTTCTGTTTTTCAGATATTTCTTCCGATAGAAATTTTACAGAAACCAATACCGATTCACTTGCTTCAATTTGCATAGTGCCTAAGGGGCTTTGATAATAACCGATGTGCAGTCGCATAACTTTTCAATAAAGGTTATTTTGGTTAATTCAACGCAATGGCACAAAATCAATGTGTTATCATTGCTCAACAAGTTACTTTACCACCTTAAATTTAATGATAAAACGTTGAAATTATTCCGAAAAGTTGAAATTATAATTTTAACTCACCAACAAAATAAGTTCTGGGTTTGCAGGTCACTGCTTCTTGAATAAACCACCCTGCCCTTCTTGAAAAAAGGGGGGTATCCAGTTTCGTTTAACGTATAACCTCGGATATATAGTAAAACCGCTACTTTTCAAATAACCCACTAAAACATTTCCTTTGCCAACGCAACCACCTTTTCCTCATTGATTTCGTTCATACACTTAAAGTGTCCTTTGGGACAGGCTTTGTATCCAATCTTTGAACACGGCCTGCATTTTAAGCCTTTTACCTCTATAATTTGTGAATCGGAATGTGGGAGGTAAGGATACATGCCAAATTCAGGTATGGTATTTCCCCAAATTGAAATAATTTTCTTGTGAAATGCTGAGGCTATGTGCATCAAACCGGTATCATGAGTAATAACCACATTAGCCTTTTTAACCAACGAAGCAGATTGTCCCAAATTGTATTTCCCACAAGCATTATAGCAAAGCTCACCAACTTGTTGCTGTATGAATTCGCCGTCCTCAAAATCCTCTTTCCCTCCCATCATAATCACTGGCAACTTTAGCTTTTGAACTATCGAAACGATTTTTGTTCGCGGTAACCGTTTTGTACTATGTTTGGCTCCAATAACAAAACCTGCATAACCATTTTGATGCGTAGCTGGTAAGTCGTTAATGCCGATTTCATCTTTTGGATCTATAAAATAGTCGAGCCCTTTTCCGTCATTATTAATATCGAAAACCTTTGTGGTTTCGAGGTAACGGTCCACAATATGCACATTTGGCAAGCGATTAATCCTCATATTTACCAAAAGCCATTTTTCGATATTCAGTTTATTAAATGAAAAAGCCAGTATATTAAGCCGGGTTTTAACGATGGTGGTGCGAAGATTATGGTGAAGGTCGATCACATAGTCGAAGTTAATTTGTTTAAGCTGCTTTATGATTTCGCTAAGCGAATTATCCAACACATGAATTTGATCTATGTAAGGATTACCTGCCAAAACAGGCAAGAATGCTTTTTTTGTAAAATAATGCACTTCTGCTCCTTCCACCTGTTCTTTTAAACAACGGATAACCGGGGTGGTAAGAACAATGTCGCCAATGGAACTGAATCGGATG
Source organism: uncultured Bacteroidales bacterium (assembly GCA_964478555.1). Lineage (GTDB taxonomy): Bacteria > Bacteroidota > Bacteroidia > Bacteroidales > JAAUTT01 > JAAUTT01. The sequence continues at coordinate 2,087 of CAYZNC010000455.1, forward strand.
ATAAGGAATTTAACCAAGGGGGAGGGGATTTTTAAAATTAGTAGCAAGATATTAGAATCAAGATGTTAGGACTTCAAATACTAATGTGTCTTGTATCTTATGTCGTGTATCTTGCCTCTTATGTCTAGTATCTATTTCTTAATATTTTTAAAGAACATCAGCAGGGTGAGCCAGCATTCATCGCTACCAGGTGAGCTTTGCCATAAGGCGCTTGAACCATGAACTCCGGGTGCTTTGGTAGGCACATACCAGGTAATCATGTTGTCAGAAACACCTGAAAGCATGTCCTTGATAAATGGATGTTCCTTGGTTGTAGAGCCAATGAAAATAGGCAGATCCAGTTTTGCAATTTCCTTTTTCAGGGTTAGCTTAGGTTGAAAATATTCGCCCGGGCTAAATGCAACAACAGCCTTTATGGACTGGTTGTTTTTAGCTATTTTTAAGGCTAATGAAGCAGAATAGGAACTTCCAAAAAGTACGATTTTATCATTGCTGATTTTCTTGATATAAGCGACGGCCGCGAGCATGTCCTTTTCTGCATCGAGGTAATCGTTCGGTAATTTCATATCAATAGCCTTAGCAGCAGTGGCATTCTGAACAAAATTCACTTCTTTTCCCGAACGCAAATCAACGGCAAGGCAATTGTAACCGAGCTTAAGCAATTTGGGAGCGATTTCATTGTATTCACCTCTGCTATAGTTAGCCTGGTGATATAAAATGATATAAGGGTAGCTTTTATCCTGCTGATATAGATCGGCGGTAACTATTAAACCATCGGACGATTGAAAAGTAACGGTTTGTTGAGCATTGCTAATTTGGCATGCAAATAACGACAAGATAATCAGAAACCGCATAATTTCGAACTCCTATGATACTTTAGTTAAAGACTCCGCTAATACGATGATGTTATTTTTTACAACCTGCACAACGCCGCCCTTGATATCATAAAAGATAGTTTCATCATTGTTGGTCACAATTTTTACTTTTCCGTTATCAAGCGTAGATATGATAGGTGCGTGGTTATTCATTATTTCAAAAGATCCCTTACTACCGGGCACCTTTATAAGCCTGACCTCGCCTGTAAAAACTTTGCTGCCTGGTGTGAGAATTTCAAGATGCATAATTATAATTATCAATGAGTAAATGTGCCAATATGCCAATTTTTTGAATACAATTGGCACATTGGCATATTATTTAATTGTCACATTCTTTTAGTTTGCCTCAGCTATCAGCTTTTCACCTTTTTCAATGGCGTCTTCAATGGTGCCCACCATACTGAAAGCTGCTTCAGGGTATTTATCGACCTCTCCATCCATAATCATATTGAATCCCTTGATGGTATCTTCGATCGAAACCAATACTCCTGGCGTACCTGTGAATTGCTCTGCTACATGGAACGGTTGTGAAAGGAACCGTTGTACGCGTCTGGCACGTTGAACAACCAACTTATCTTCTTCGGAAAGTTCGTCCATACCCAGAATAGCAATGATATCCTGCAATTCTTTATAACGCTGCAGTAATTCTTTTACTCGTTGAGCAGTATTGTAATGCTCATTGCCCACTACCTCTGCTGAAAGAATTCGCGATGTTGAATCAAGCGGGTCAACAGCAGGGTAAATACCTAATTCGGATATTTTACGGCTAAGTACCGTGGTAGCATCGAGGTGACTAAATGTAGTAGCTGGCGCCGGATCTGTCAAGTCATCAGCAGGTACATAAATAGCCTGTACAGAAGTAATGGATCCGCGTTTTGTAGATGTAATACGTTCCTGCATGATGCCCATTTCTGTGGCGAGCGTTGGTTGATAACCTACTGCAGAAGGCATACGTCCGAGAAGTGCTGACACTTCTGAACCAGCTTGTGTAAAACGGAAAATATTATCCACAAAAAATAAGATATCACGTCCTCCTGATTTTTCGTCCCCATCACGGAACGATTCTGCAACGGTTAATCCTGATAAAGCCACAGTAGCACGAGCTCCTGGTGGTTCGTTCATCTGGCCAAACACTAACGTTGCCTGGGATTCCAGGAGTAGTGTGTGGTCTATTTTAGAGAGGTCCCAACTTCCGGCCTCCATACTCTTCATAAATTCCTCACCGTACTTAATAACACCTGATTCGATCATTTCACGCAGGAGGTCATTACCTTCCCTGGTACGTTCACCAACACCGGCAAACACTGATAATCCTGAATACCGTTTAGCAATGTTATTAATTAGTTCCATGATAATAACGGTCTTGCCTACACCTGCACCACCAAATAAACCAATTTTACCACCCTTGGCGTATGGCTCAAGCAAGTCAATAACCTTAATACCTGTAAAAAGTACTTCGGCTTTGGTAGTAAGATCTTCAAATCTAGGTGGTTTGGTATGAATACCGTATCCGTTACTTTTATCAACAGGACCAATACCATCAATAGCATCGCCGATAACATTAAGCAAACGACCTCGCACCTGGTCACCTATGGGCATTTTAATTTCGCCTCCTCTTGCAACTACATCCATACCTCTGCGTAGTCCGTCTGTAGAGTCCATGGCTATGGCGCGTACTGAATTTTCGCCGATGTGTTGCTGAATTTCGGCAATCAGTATCTGTCCATCGTCCCTTTTAATCTCAAGCGCATCATGAATACTTGGAAGTTGGCCGTCGTTTTTCTCAAAACTAACATCAATCACAGGTCCAATTACCTGGATGATTTCTCCAGTTAATGCTGACATATAAACTCTTAATTAATATTTTGAACTAAAAAAATTAAACATAAAATTAATCAATAATTCCTGAATTGAA
>CAYZNC010000456.1:0-4874 GCA_964478555.1 uncultured Bacteroidales bacterium
TTACTGGTAATGACCATCCTTACTGGAATTATTTATCCCCTTATCATGACAGGGATAGCGCAGGTTAGTTTTCCGTCCAAAGCAAACGGAAGTCTTATAATGAAAGATGGTAAAATAATAGGCTCTGAGTTAATCGGACAGAAGTTCGACACCACTATCTATTTCTGGTCAAGACCGTCAGCTATTGGCTACAACCCAATACCATCAGGGGCCTCCAACTATGGACCAACGAGTGATACCCTAAAAAAACAGGTAAAGCAACGACGTTTTTTATTTGCATCAAAGAATTCATTAACAGATAAAATGGTTATACCCAAGGAGATGATTTTTGCTTCTGGCAGTGGCCTCGATCCGCATATTTCGCCCGAAGCGGCTTTAATGCAAGTTGACAGGATTGCGAAAGCACGGAATTTAGACTCCGATAAAAAGCAAAAGCTGATTCAATGTGTGAAAAGCCTCTCGGAAGCTCCGCAATATTTATGCCTGGGGGAAGAACGGATAAACGTATTGGTATTAAATATTGAACTTGATAAGCTCTAAGGAAATAGGATAAAAAAATCAAACTGCCACGAAGAGTTTTACCTTCCAAGTAAAGTTAAAACTCTTCGTGGCTATGGATTTTAGTGTTGTCTATGTTCGCAGGTTAACGCCATCAGTTATTTAAGTATTACTTATTCCGGGCTTTTATTAAATTTGTTATTTATTTCGTAAATATAAATTTGTAAATATCATGAGGACGTCAATCCGTACTAGATTTATCTTTTTCGTAGTTTTTTTCTTAGTAATCATTTTGTTGTTATCCGTTTTGTCTGCGTTTTACCTTAATAAGTTGTCGGGGAAAACAAGTGCGATTCTTAAAGAAAACCATTATTCCGATGTTTATGCTCGTGACATGGCGGAAGACCTGACGAATATAAATCAGGAAATCACAAAATGTTTTTTAATGAATAAAAGTTCCGACGTCATTTTTATTAGAAAGCAATTGAATTTATTTACTAAATCACTTAATCTGGAGAAAAATAACATAACAGAAACTGGTGAAGGCAAACTTGCCATGGATATTGAAACAGGTTTTAATGAATACCGCGATTCTGTTGAAAAAATTATAAAATCCCCAAAACAGGTTGCTATGGTTAGTGATCTGCAAAATAAATTTGGCAGCCTTTACCAACAGTTGATACTTTTACTCCAAATAAACGAAAATGCCATTGAAGTGAAAACCCATGATGCCAAAGTCTCCTCAAAAAATGCTTCGCTACAAATGACACTTGTAGGGACCGTCTGTTTTTTGATTGCTTTTGCATTTACTTTTAGCTTTGGATCCTATTTCAATGAACGTTTTTTCGAATTGTATAATGGGATAAAAGAAATAAGTTCCAATAATTACGGGCAAAGACTACATTTCGATGGGAAAGATGAATTTTACGAAATCTCGTTGGTGTTTAACGAAATGGCTGAGAAACTAAGCGAAACCCATCCGAAAAAACCTTTAACTTTTCAAGGTGGTATAGAAAAAGATCAAAATTTAAATGATATTCAGGAGTTGAAAAGGCTTTTGATCAGCTTGAAAAGCATTGAAGAACAAGCATCAGTTTTGATTGCCAAAGTAGAAAATAAGAAATAAACATGGAATTTCTTGACAACCGCCCCGATCCCGATGAACTTTTGGCTTCCCTGATAAACGAAGAAGAAAAAAGCAAACGGGGTAAACTGAAAATATTTTTCGGCATGTGTGCTGGTGTTGGTAAAACGTACACCATGCTAAAGACTGCGCATGTCGAAAAATTAAAAGGCAACGATATCATTATCGGTTTTGTTGAAACGCACAAGCGCAAGGAAACTGCAGAACTGGTAGAAGGTTTTGAATTAATACCACTTCAAACCTTTGAATACAAATCCACTACTGTTAAAGAAATGGATTTGGATGGTATCATAGCCCGAAAGCCACAAATCGTTTTGGTTGATGAACTGGCACACACGAATGCCCCTGGAAGCCGTCATGCAAAAAGGTATCAGGATGTCCAGGAAATCCTTGAAAATGGTATCGACGTATTTACAACACTTAATGTTCAGCACCTCGAAAGCCGTTCCGAGACTGTTGCGCAAATCACAGGTATTATTGTTCGTGAAACATTGCCCGATGAGATTTTTGAAAATGCCGATGAAGTTGAAGTAGTTGACCTTTCCCCGGATGAATTGCTGCAAAGATTATCCGAAGGTAAGGTTTATACCCCTGAACGGTCTAAAAATGCAGTAGAAAATTTCTTTCGTAAAGGCAATATTACTGCCTTGCGCGAAATGGCACTACGTATTGTCGCCGATCGTGTGGATAAACAACTGCATGATTATATGCAGCATAAACGCATCCGTGGCCCCTGGAAGTCGGGGTTGCACCTTCTGGTTGCCATTGATTATCGTCAACAATCAACGAGGTTATTGCGTTGGGCAAAGAACCTTTCGTACTCTATGGGGGCCAACATACAGGCCATTTACGTAGAAACATCACATAAGCTCACCCCTAAAGAACATGAACAACTTGATAAAAATATTAACCTCGCAAAGCAACTGGGAATTAAATTCAGGATTAGTACCAACTATGATATTGTTAAGGCAATTGTAGACTTTGCTCAAAAAGAAAATATAACCCATATTATTGTTGGCAAACCCCGTGTCCGGAATGTTTTATCTATGTTCCAGCTCGGAAATTTTGTGAACAGGCTGATCCGTTATACCGGAAATATTGACGTTTATATCCTTGGTTCCGATAGTCAGGCAAAAGATCATTTTAAGGAAAAGGTTTTGATCCCTTCTTTTACATCAAATATAGGCCAATATCTTATCATAACACTCGTTGTTAGCTTATCATCTATTTTCTGCTACCTATTCAAAAATTTTATCGGTTATCAAGCGATATCCTTCGTTTTATTGTTTTTGGTATCTTTTCTTGCCCTTTTCTTTGGCACGGGACCTATTTTGCTTGCTGCAACACTAAGCGCACTCATTTGGGATTATTTTTTCATCCCTCCTCAATTTACCCTGCATGTCCAACAACCATTAGATATGCTCATGCTTGTCATGTTTTTTATTATTGCATTGCTCAATGGAACTTTAACATCAAGGGTACGCCGTCAGGAGAAAAAAATCAGGATTCGTGAAGAACGAACGCATGCACTTTATCAGATTACACGAGAATTAACAATGGCGTCGGGGATTGATGAAGTATCGAAAATAGCCATCCGGTATATTCAAAAATATTTCAATTTAGAATGTTCCATCATACTTAAAAACGATTTAAATCAGCTCGACAATCGGTTAAGTCCCGATACTAAAATAAAACTTTCAGAAAACGAATTAAGCATTGCAAACTGGGTTTTCCGTCATTCAGCTAAAGCAGGGAAATATACCGACACATTGCCATCTACCGAATATACATTTTATCCCTTAATCGGAAATAACCATAATAACATAGGAGTTATTGCAGTTAAACACAACATCATTTTTACGCAAGGTGAAAACGAATTTTGGGAAGCTTTGTTACCACAAATTTCGGGGAAATACGAAAGAGAATTTTTAAGAAACGACGCCAAAAAAGCATACATCCTCAACGAATCGGATAAACTTTACAAAACCCTCTTCAATTCTATTTCACATGAGTTGCGTATTCCGGTAGCCACTATTATGGGAGCTTCTGACACGCTTTTATCGCAGAGTTATCCCGAAGAAACAAAGCTAAAATTGTATGCTGAGATTAATACAGCCTCAGTGCGCCTTAATCGCCTTATAGAAAACCTGCTAAATATGTCGCGTCTCGAATCGGGACGCATAACCCCACGTCCTGACTGGTGCGATGTCCATGATTTGGCAAACAGGGTATCAGAAACCCTAAAGCAGGAGTTGCAGCCATTTAAACTGTCAATAGTTATTCCGTCTGACATGCCCCTAGTGTATATTGATTTCGGACTTATCGAGCAGGTACTTCATAATCTCCTCCTTAATGCAACACAAAATGCATCGGCTGGCAGTAGAATGAGGCTCAAATTTTTTTATGATAATGGCACGCTTACAATACAGGTGATGGATAGGGGAAAAGGCTTTCCTGAATCTGAGTTATCATCAGTTTTTAATAAGTTTTATCGTGGAAAAGATGCTACAGCAGGAGGTACAGGTTTAGGATTATCAATCGTAAAAGGTTTTGTTGAAGCCCATCAAGGTAAAGTAATTGCAGAGAACCGGCAAAATGGCGGTGCTATATTCACAATTAAAATTCCGGTTAAAATTTCTGATATGAACCAATACACTAAACAAGAGAACTAAATGATAAGCGAAGGAACCATCCTGATTATTGATGATGAAGTACAAATACTCCGTTTGCTTGAAATAACCCTTTCGGCAAACGGGTATAAAATTTCCGAAGCAACGACAGGTAAAGAAGGTCTGGCATTGGCAGCATCAATACAACCTGTTTTATTAATCCTCGATTTGGGTTTACCCGATATAGATGGTCTTGATGTTCTAAAAAAACTTCGTGAATGGTATCAAAAGCCTATTATCATTCTTTCGGCTCGCAATTCAGAATTAGATATAGTAAAGGCGCTTGACAACGGAGCAAACGATTATCTCACCAAACCTTTTCGTACAGGCGAATTACTGGCTCGTATCCGGGTGGCGATACGTCAAAGCCAGGGCATTTCTGACAATCCTTGTTTATCGTTTGGCACGCTGACGATTGATTTAGCCAACCACATAGCCCGCAAAAATGAAGTAATAATAAAACTCACAGCAACCGAATTTTCACTTTTAGCTCTCTTGGCAAAAAACGAAGGAAGGGTATTGACTCATCAGTATATTTTAAAAGAAGTGTGGGGGATGAGGTA
>CAYZNC010000457.1:0-4826 GCA_964478555.1 uncultured Bacteroidales bacterium
TGAGACGTAACTTTTTCCCTTCGAGCATCTCATCATTGGGATATAGTACTTTGCAGATATTTTCCGATTTCACCTGATAGTCTACAGCCTTAAAATAATCGCCAAGGTTGAATGAAGAGAGGTCGAAGGATTCCTCGGCTTCCGACTTCCACAGGCGAAGAAAGTTGCATGAGGGTACATTATATCCCATTACAGGAGAGTCGTAGGGTATCCCTTTTACCATATAGTCATGTATCCATCTGCAGCGGGTACGTCCCTCGGAATCCACATATGATTCGGTGTGGCCACCGAATTTGACATTCACAGAAATCTCGGGTCTGGCAAACTCCCAAGGGTTTCCTTTAAGCAACCATTTGTCTGTTTTTTCAACCTGCCAGCCATCGTGGATCTCCTGGTCGAAGATGCCAAACTCATAGCGTATTCCATAGCCAATGGCAGGTATTTCCTGTGAGGCCAGAGAATCGATGTAACAGGCGGCCAAACGGCCCAAGCCTCCATTGCCAAGCCCGGGTTCTTCCTCTTGTGCAATAATTTCGTCGAAATTAAAACCGAGCTCTTTAAGAGCCTGCTTCATCTCATCATAGATATTCAGGGCAATCAGATTAACACCTAACTGTGGTCCCAAAAGAAACTCAGCAGACAGGTAACTAACCAGCCGTACATCTTTATTTTCAAACACTGCATTCATCGTCCTATGTTCCCGCTGCTTGAGTCTATCGCGCACGGTATATGAAACAGCCATGTACAAGTCATTAAGAGAAGTATTCACAATGTTTCTGCCCTGTTGGTAAAACAAGTGTTCAGTAACAGCTTGTTTGAGGGAGGCAACGTCCATGCCGGTGCGTACATTGATTGTTGCCTGAGCACGCTTACTATCGTTTGTGTCTGTTTTCAAAATATGCAATTTGTTGATTTTTAGTTAAGTTTGGATTCACAGTTTATAAATTCTAATTTACTTCCTTTATTTCTTATTTCCAAATATTTAAGGAAATGGCCATGATGGAATCGTTCACACATGGGAGAGGCTTTTATTATCGAGTCAATCGATTTTGATTTTCTTTTAAATATAACATCGCTTCTTTGACAGCTTGTGCGGGACTTTTCGGATTGAGCCTAATTCTTTCCTTGCTTTTGAAATATCAAAGTCTAGTTGTAAACCTGAAAACATAATAAATACGTTGTACAGAATTAACACGGATCCCTTTCACGTTATTTATTGTTGGCCCGCTGAAAGTATAAATCTGGAAAGGAGACTAAAAAGGAAGGGTAAAGGATTGGCGTGCAAACCTTAGGCAGCGTAATTATTGTCCAAATAGTCTTGCGAAGTCTTGACCGTTTAAAAAATCAACATCCGTAGTGAGTCTGTAATTTACGTCTTGTCCATTTGTGATTTTTCTTATTTGAAGTGTTCTGTTCATGATAAGGTTATTATAAAGCGCAATAAAACCGCTAAAGTCAGGGGCCAGGACCACAAATTCGCACTCATTAATTAAAAATATTACTTGGCCTTCTGTTCCGTTTGGACCGGGGTCAAAGTCGAGAAACAAATAATAATCGTCTCTTCCGGCTATCGGAACCCTTGATTCACTCCAAACTGTGCACCTTATTTTGTCATTAAATTGATAAATATTATAGAATTCACTAGTGTCTGCAAAAAAATGCATTTGATCTTTGTACTCTGCAACAATCTCGTCACAGGAAAATAACAATGCCTGATCCGGAAGAAAATAGAAATTGTCTGAAAGTTGTCCGTTTATATTTTTAAGAAATAATCGGAAATCGTCAGGTAACGGTCGTTTAATTACACTTTCAACTTCATTCATTTGTTTATCCGGGGCACCTTCTAAAAAGCCTAAATCCCAAAGAGAAAGTCCAAAACTTTCAATATTTTTTATAAACAATTCTGTGTTTGTCATTACAGTTTATTTGGAAAGTTGACGTTATGATAAGCTTCACGGTTTATAATTCGAAAATACCTCCTTTATTTCTTATTTCCAAATGTTTAAGAAAAAATAGCGTTGGATAGGAGATTCACCTATTTACCGCTGACGGGCTATAATTTACTTCTTTTTCCTCATGAGAACCTTATGCTTATAATAACAATAAAATTATAGCAAAAATTAAACCTGATCCTGCTAATATTATTCCTCTACGAAACATTTTTGAATTTGGTTTAAACATCCAAAATGATGAGATCGCTAAGAACATTAATAATATGCCAAAGATTGTAGAAAATAAATGAGCTAAATTTTTACTTGATTTTCTGTGCAAATTGTTAAATTTTTGAAGAAAGGTTGGGAGTACTTTTTCTGAATATCTGGCAACACCTGATGCCTTATTATATGTGCCATTTTGAAAATAAACAACATCTCCCTCTGCTTTCAATATCTCCAGATTTCTTATGTGCAAAATCATACCGAGTTCAGATTCTTTGATATTCGGGGATAACTGTTTTTCTATTTGTTTTTCAAACTTTAAAAAGTCCGTATCTCTATAAATAAGAACTATTCCACTTATACTGAATATAAGAGTTAGACCTATTGCAAAAAAGCCAATATCGCGATGCAATGAACGCATATAATGATTGCTTGATTTTTTTTCTTTTGTTTCCATAATGAAATACTATTTATAATTGATAATCGAGGTGTTCAGCGTTGGTGTTAAGGCGTATCATTTGTTAACAAGATCCTTTAATTCCAAAACGTAAGAGTTCCTTAAACTTAAAAGGATTATAGCCAACTGTTTTCCCTTCTGATAGCCCCGGCAATAACTAGAGAATAAACATTTTATATATTTTTTGTTATGCCAAGGTTCACCGTTTTATACCTTCGAAAATACCTCCTTATATTTCTTATCTCCAAATATTGGAAAACATCGTTGGATAAGGGATTTATCTGATCACTATTGACCGGACAATGCTACATGCGTAGTTTATTTTTTCACCAAATCATTTTTTTTAAGGTCTATCCCATTGTAATGTTCAATAAATCCAATTGGCACTGATTGCAGACCATCATTATTAGCGATTGGAATTAAAACATTGAAGTGCAGATGTTCTTTAGTCGTCCAACCTGTTAAACCGACCAATCCGATAGCTTGCCCTTGCTTAACCATATCTCCAATTTTTACCAGACTCCCATTATATTTCAAGTGGACATATTGAGTATACAAACCGGAATGTGGGTGATACAGCGTGATAAAATTGGCAAAATCCTCCAATCTTTTATCATTACCACCGATTTTATAGTCTTTAATAACACCAACTACAAAACCATCATCAGCGGCACAGATGGTGTCATTATTTTCCAGGTTGAAGTCGATAGCATTGCGTGAATAGTCCGTATAATGCGAATGTTTGCCATTATAGCCCTGAACTATCCGATAGCTTTTTCCTTTACAGAAAGGCAAACTGACCTTAGTGTAAACTATTTTCCTGGCGGGGTCTCCCAAGCTGGTTCTCCAGTATGTTTTTATACTATCTGAATTGGATTTGTAAATTTTAATCTTTAAAAGCGTATCTTTTCCGGAATGTACAATAATCGGATTAAGATATGATAACGATTTATTTAAGACGCTGTCTGATGTTGAAATATAAATACGCAATGGACAATCCAAAGGATTATTTAAGGCGCAAATCAGGCTGTCATTTTTTATAATAACATCAGATTTAGAATTGAATTGGAAATATTTTTCCTTAGGAAGCTCAATAGATTGACACCCCGCAATCAGCAAAGGAATCAAAAAGCAATAAAATGTTTTCATAGTAAAAAAAATAAAGTTGTAATTGATTTCTTTTCATTATTCTTTGTCTTCAAGTCTATTTGTAGAATAAGAGAAAACAACGAATATCAATGCTATTACAAATTGGATCCCTTTTTCCATAATCAGTAAAAATCTATTCATAAACATACAAGGCCTCTAAGGTTCAGGTTGGAAGTTGCTCGTTACTGTATATTTTTTATTGTCCAGTCGTTTACAATACAATAATTCCAGAGTCCACGCTTTATTGAAATTTGCAGTTCGTATTTTTCCGGACTTGAATCCTTATATTTTTTTAGCGTCTTGTAGTTTATAAAACCCACCTGCAAAAATTTTAAAAAATGCCCGTTTAGAAATATTAATTTTGTCTAATAAGAACCCTCGTCTATAATAACCGAGTGCTAAAATTCCAATAATTATTGGCAAGACGACAATGTAAAGTGTATAATGAAAATTGTATCCAATAGTCTTGGGATGAATAAACTTATAATAAAGGATAAAAACTATCATTAGACCAATGACAATCTTGTAATGCACTTTTTCCAACTTTTTTTCTCTTGTAACAAATACACTTCTGTATTCTGCGTTCTTTCGTTTCATGTTTTTAAATATTCGCTAGTTTCTGCCCACAGTAAGGGCACACAACCCAAAGCTTTTCAAGTTGGCTAAAACAATTTTCGCAAATTATTAATTTCTCAACTACTGATTTTATTGGTATACTTGTCCTGACAGTAAATATATCAGGAATCTCTTTTAAGAAGCTGGATTCGTTTCCTTTTTCTGTGATCAAAAAAAGTTTGTCTTTGGCTCTCGTAATTGCAACGTAAAATAGTCGTCTTTCTTCTTCCAAAAGCAAATCATGATTTGCTTTTTTGATAACTTGAAAAATCCGATCCTCCAGCCAAATGTCAGGAAAACCTCCATTTCCCTCTGTCAACCCTAGTATGAAAACAACCTTTGCTTCAAGCCCTTTTGCTGCATGAATTGTTTTTGCCTGAACTTTTATTCCTTGTTTATAAAAAGCTTTATAGAAAGAAGGTTTGTTGGAATAATAACCTGGATTGTAC
>CAYZNC010000458.1:0-4817 GCA_964478555.1 uncultured Bacteroidales bacterium
TTAAACTATTTATTGTAATTTATTATTTAGAACGATTATAAATTACTCTTTTGTTGAAAAAAACATGCATTTCGTTTGGTTACCTTTTAGCGTTTTTGACATTAATAGTGTGATAAGAAGTTAAAGTTTAAAATACAAGAAATAAGAAATAATTACCAACCTGAATGGAGGAACCAACAAATACTATTCCGGCAGCTATGAACGATTGGACAATGCAGGTGTAACACATGAGCTTCATTATATTGTTGCTTATGGTCAAATTGTTGCTATTTTTGAGAAAAAAAGCTCTGGACAGTCCAATATGTACTATGTGCATACGGATCATTTAGGTTCTTTGAATGTATTTACAGATGCTAATGGCTCCATTGTTCAGGAATGCAGTTATGATGCCTGGGGTAACCGTCGCGATCCTGCAACATTGCAGAATTATACCACGCCGCCTGCAAACCTGATAACCGACCGTGGTTTTACCGGGCACGAACACATGGATGCCTTTAAGCTAATTAACATGAACGGAAGAATTTACGATCCTGTATTAGGTAGGTTCTTGGGTCCGGATCTGTTTGTAGGTGATCCTTTATCTACCCAAGATTATAATAGATATTCCTATGTCTTGAATAATCCATTATTATTTACTGATCCTACCGGGTATTACAGGGCGTCGCAGATTATAAACTCGTATGACTGGGATACTTATTATTTAGCAGCCCTATCCGATGGATATTTAGGAGGTATGTATAATTTTATGGTAAGTTTTGATCGTCAAAGTAATAATGTTAATTATAACGGGAAAATTTACTGGACTGAGCAGGGTGTTGGCTATATGGATGAAGAAAATAACCCAGTAATATTTGGTATAAGGCATATTATAAATATAAACAATGGATTTAATAGGAATAATAATAAAACCCTTAATATTGGAGAACAAGGTGGTGAAATTGCCCATAATGGAGAGAGAGAGCATGGCGAATCACCATTGCTTACGGTTGGAGAATACGCAGGATATGTAGGATACGGTAATCATACTTTAGGCTTTTGGGCTGAAAAGACAGCAGATATCACCTACAAGTATGGTCAAAGGGTTAATGGAGTAGTAAAAAGTGCTGCTCAATTGACTGCTGAAAATGCAAAATTATGGGGAACAATTGGAAAAAATTTTGCAAAAGTTGGAGGTTATACAGGGGCTATTGTTAATGGCGCAAGAGGAGTTTATGACATAACACAAGGAAATTACGGTAAAGGTACATTTGAACTTATAAAGGCAGGCGGGTATACTACGGGTTTGTATCTTTTAGGTGTAAATCCAGCTCTTGGAGGTAGTATACTCTTGATTACAGGTATTGTGGACCTTGGAGGAGATGTCTATGAATATTTCTCAAAACCATAGAATTGGCTTATTAAAAATTACTGAATATGAATTATAGAATAACATTAGTTTCAATAAAACGATTTTTAATCTTAGGGGTATTAAATTTTTTAATTCTAATTCTCTTTCTTTTTATTGGTGTCTTTTTGCACATCATATTAAGTCCATTAATCTTAATGGTTATTATGGTATTCATACTTTCAGGTGGTTATCAATTATCTAAAATATTATCTAGAAGAATAGTTAATATTAAATTAACTGATAGTAGCTTGGAATTTGATAAAAAATGTGTCTTATTTTCAGAATTAGAAGGATATTACATTAATAGGGAAGGACTGTCTATGACTACTATTGAGTTTAGGGATATACGCCATAACGCTTATAGTCTAACATCACTAAAGAAAGGAAAGGAAGCCAAAGAATTTGATTTATTATTATCAGATTTAGTACAAAAGTTTAATAATATAAATTTAATGGAATTGAGTTATTATGAATTTCACAATAAACAATATGGTTTTATAAGAGCCACTATATACATTGCTTTTGCTATTGTTGTTTTGTTGGACCTACTTTATTTCTACTTAATTCTTGTCAAAGGAGTTCCCTTTAACTGGAAATTGTTATTGGTTAATTTTCTTCTAATTTGGTTGTATAGCTTTCATAAACAGAATGAAAAAAAGTTTAAGAAACAATGATACCTCCCCCATGCTAACCGAAGAGTTAGGCTACAAGGCTCGGCGAACGTCTCCGACTTCGCCGCATTAAGTACCGGTCCCGGAATGGTAAAACAAAAATACCGCTTTTGCGAATTACAAACAAAAGCGGTATTTTGGAACCAATAAATACTATTCCGGCGATTATGAACGGCAGGATGTAAATGGAACAACACGTGAACTTCATTATATTGTTGCTTATGGCCAGATTGTTGCTATTTTTGAGAAAAAAAGCAGTGGTGAAACCAACATGTATTATGTACATACGGATCACTTAGGTTCTTTGAATGTACTTACCAATGCCAGCGGAGCCATTGTGCAGGAAACCAGTTATGATGCATGGGGTAATCGCCGTGATCCGGCAACGTTGCAAAACTATGCCACACCTCCAATAAATCTTATTACCGATCGTGGTTTTACCGGGCACTAACACCTGGATGCCTTTAAGCTCATCAACATGAATGGTAGGATTTACGATCCTGCACTTGGAAGGTTCCTAAGTCCTGATAATTACGTACAGTCAGCTGATTTTACACAGAGTTATAACCGGTATAGCTATTGCATGAATAACCCGTTGATGTTTACTGATCCTAGCGGTTGGTATAGAGTTGCTGATGATGATCCAAATAATGGTGGCGGAGGATCCGACTTAAATAGTATCATAAATACTTTACTATCCTCGTATCCCCACTACGAAGCAGGTATAGTATCTCCTCTTGGCTAGTACTACCTTAGCGGGATGAAAAAGAATCAGAAATATACTCAGGAAGAGATGTACCTGGCCATAGAGCTAAGGAATGAGAGTGGACTATCGCAACAGAAGTATTGCCGTCAAAACGGTATCGCGTATAATACCTTTAAGTATTGGGTAAAGAAATATAATGGGGAGAAAAAACCAGTAAAGCCCACCCAGGTGAAAACCTTTCTTCCTGTGCAGGTAAATACAACACCAGAAGCTCACCTTTTGGGTCATTCCAATAACGAAATCACGATTACTTACCCCAATGGCATAGAAATAAAATGCCCGGTGGATATAAGTACCATACAGTTAAAAACCTTACTTACGATTTAAGCTTATGTTTACCCTTTCATCGAGCCATAAGTTCCACCTTTACAGCCAACCGGCTGATATGCGTAAAAGCTTCGACGGGCTATCGGGCCTGGTACAGAATAACCTTGAAAATAATCCCTGTAGTGGCGATGTTTTTATTTTCATTAACCGGGGGCGTAATAAGATTAAACTACTGCATTGGCAGGGTATCAGCTTTACACTTTATTACAAGCGATTGGAAAAAGGCACCTTCGAGCTACCCCAGTACGATGCCAGCGTAGGGAGCATCACCCTGAGTTATACGCAAATGGTAATGATAGTGGATGGGCTGACCATAAAAAATATCGAGCGCAGAAAACACTACCAACCCAATTCTTAAAAAACAGGCAGTTTATTAACAATCTGTTCACATATTGTGGATAACAAACCCAAAGGGAAATTATTACTGCCAGGGTATTTGCATAGTTTTGTGACATGGCTTTGTCACCCGAAAATAGAACCGTAGAACAACTGCTTGAAGAAAACCAAAAACTTAAAGCAGAGAACAGTTACCTGCAATTCCTGATCGATCAGATGAAACGCCTGCTTTACGGGGCAAAACGGGAGAGGTTTGTAAAGAATACCGATGAAAACCAAATGACCTTGCCCTTTGAAGTAGAACAGGAAAAGGCACCTGAAAAACAACAGGAAGTTATTACCTACGTGCGCTCGAAAAATAAGCACGAAAACCATCCCGGCAGGTTAGCATTGCC
This sequence comes from uncultured Bacteroidales bacterium, assembly GCA_964478555.1. GTDB lineage: Bacteria > Bacteroidota > Bacteroidia > Bacteroidales > JAAUTT01 > JAAUTT01. Next base: position 3,883 of record CAYZNC010000458.1, read on the forward strand.
ATCTCACCTTCCGGTAGAAGAAATTGTTATAGAGCCCAGGGAAGACACCACCGGGCTTAAATGCATCGGCAAAGAAATAACCGACCAGTTGGAGCTTGTTCCAGCCAAACTATTTATCAAAAGATTTATCCGTCCCAAATACATAAGGCCAACCGATGAGAGCGCATTAAATCACCAGGGTATTATAGCCGATCTTCCAACATTCCCTATTGAAAAAGGAATAGCAGGTCCCGGTTTGCTGGCACAAATCATGGTGGACAAATTCGTAGATCATTTACCTATTTACAGGCAAATAGAGCGGTTCAAACGCGAAGGGGTTAAAATCCCATCTTCCACCCTCAACGGATGGCAGGAAAGCGTATGCAATTTGCTGGAGCCCCTTTATGACAACTTAAAAAACAGAGTACTATCGCAGGGTTATTTGCAGGTGGACGAAACACCCATACAAGTATTAGATAAAACCAGCAATGCAAACACACACCGGGGGTACCACTGGATATATTACAGCCCGATTGAAAAAACCGTTTTTTTCGAGTATAACCACTCAAGATCAAGAGAAGGGCCTACCAGGCTGCTTAAAAACTTTAAAGGGTACCTGCAAACCGACGGCTATAGCGTGTATGATACGTTCGGGGAGAAAAGCACAATAACCTTGCTTAACTGTATGGCACATGCCCGGCGTGGGTTCGAAAAGGCACTTGAATATGATAAATCCAAGGCTGAATATGCCATGGACATGTTCCAAAAGCTGTATGCCATAGAGCAAAAAGCAAGGGATGAAAACCTTACCCCCCAGCAAAGACATGAACTGAGGCTCGACCATTCGCTGCCCATACTGAACGATTTAAGCAAATGGATAGTGGCCACCTATAAAGAAGCTTTGCCAAAATCACCCATGGGCAAAGCCACGGCTTATTGTATTGAACGTTGGGACA
>CAYZNC010000459.1:0-4807 GCA_964478555.1 uncultured Bacteroidales bacterium
TAATGAGATAATCGGAATTAAATCATCGGAGATAAAGATGTATCAAAATCCGGATGATCGAAATGCGATGGTTCAACTATTACAGAAAGACGGGAAAATAACTAATCTTGAAATGAATGCCTGTAATAAAAAAGGAGACCCGCTAATAACACTTGTTTCTGCCGAAACAATCAATTTTAAAGGTCAGGAACATATTCTGTTTTCAACCATCGATATAACGGAGCGCAAAAAAGCTGAAGAAACGTTGCGTGAAAGCAAGGAGCAGCTATCGGCTATATTTAATGGTGTTTCCGAAACGCTTATGTTGTTGGATATTGAAGGAAATATCATTACTGCCAATCACATAGCCACCAATCGTTTAGACCAACGTGGTAACATTACCGGTAAAAATATATATGATATTATTCCGGCTCATTTTCAGGAACAAAGAAAAAAGCAGATTTTAGCCTTAATCCAATCGAAAAAGCCCATTAAATTTCTTGATAAACTGAACGATTCTTTTTTAGAACTTACCTTTTATCCTATTCTTGATCCTCATGGAAATGTTGTGCAGTTTATCTCAGCCGCACTGGACATTACAGAATATAAACGTGCCGAGGAAAAATTGCGCGCAAGCGAGCGTAATCTCTCGGATATATACGCTTCAATGTCAGAAGGCCTGGCGCTTCACGAAATTATTTATGACGGTGCCGGGATGGCCGTTGATTATATAATTACAGAAGTAAATCCGGCTTACGAGAAGATTACCGGGTTAGAGCGGAACGAGGTAATAGGTAAAAAAGCATCGGTGCTTTATGGCGCTGACGGGGCTCCTTATCTTGACATCTATTCTATGGTCGAATCAAGTGGCAAGCCTGCACATTTCGAAACGTATTTTTCTGGAATGAACAAGCATTTCTCTATATCGGTTTTTACACCTGGTAAAGGAAAATTTGCAACTGTTTTTCAGGATATCACAGAACGCAAGAAAATAGAAAATGCATTAAACGAGGCTAATGAAAAACTTAACATTGCTTTAGAAAATGGCAATATCGGAGTATGGGAATGGAACCTGAAAACAAATGAAGTCATCTGGGATGAAAGAATGGAAAAGATGTTCGGTCTTCAACCCGGCACATTTGACAAAACATTCAAAGCTTTTACAGATTTATTGAATGAAGAAGATATAGCACATTTCCAAAAAGCAATAAATAACGCGCTGGGGAACAATTTGCCATTAGAAACAATATACCGGATCAATTCCGATAGTAAAACTAAATATATAAGTACCAAAGCTTTGGTGAATAAAGACAACGAAGGGAGACCAACCAGTTTTACAGGTGTTTGCTTTGATGTCACCGCCATGAGGGAAGGAACGGAACAATTAGTATTAAAACTTAATGAAGAGCTATTGCGTTCCAACAAAGAACTCGAAAGCTTTGCTTATGTGGCGTCACATGATCTGCAGGAGCCGTTGCGGATGGTTTCCAGTTTTACACAATTACTTGCTCAAAGGTACAAGAACCAGTTAGACCAAACTGCTCAAGACTATATTCAGTTTGCCGTTGACGGGGCCAGCAGAATGTACGACCTGTTAAATAGTCTGCTTAAATATTCGAGGATAAATACGCGGGGAAAAGACTTTACTACGGTAAATATGCAGGATACGCTGGATTTGGTTCAAAGAAACCTCAGTATGGCAATTGCCGAAAAAAATGCAACAGTTATCTGGGATGAGCTGCCAAAGGTGTTTGCCGACGAATCACAGATGATTCAGTTGATTCAAAACCTGGTTGGTAATGCCGTCAAATTCAGCCGTGAGGGCTCCAGTATACAAATATCTTATAGTTTGAAAAATGACTTTTATGTTTTTTCCGTAAAAGATGAAGGAATTGGAATTGAGGCTCAATATTTTGAAAGGATATTCCAGATATTCCAACGACTGGTCCCAAAAGATGAGTACGAAGGAACCGGTATTGGACTTGCCATTTGTAAACGCATTGTTGAACGACACGGAGGTAAAATCTGGCTGGAATCAGAACTGGGAAAAGGATCCATATTTTATTTTAGCTTACCTAATAAATTACAAGAGGTCAGTTAGATGTTTTGTTTTTTATAACGCTTCCACATTGCAAATTGCATATAACCGGGCCGAACAAAACTTTCGGAATATTACACAAACTTTCAAAAATAATGGAGGCAATAGTGCCGATTTGAGCTATATTATAAAAAAAGGTAAAATTCATCATGAGGTGGTCGGACAAGCTTCGTTGTATGAGGATGGCTTCGGTAAATGTATCAACTTTAAAAGTCAAATACAAAAAACCGAAGCCTCTCATCAATACTCTTTCAGGCTAAAGAACGAGTAGGTTTATGATGTATATTTTTTAAATAACGATACGAAAATGTGACCTCCAAAGCCAAAGGTATTATTCAATGCAACGTTTACTTCCTTTTTAACACACTTGTTGGGAGTTAGGTTGAGACGTTTGTCAATAGCAGGATCTATTTCGTTAAGATTAATTGTTGGCGGCACGATGCCGGTTTCTATTGCCTTTACACAAGCAATAGCTTCAATTGAGCCAGCTGCTCCCAATAAGTGACCAGTCATTGATTTGGTTGCACTAATGTGTAATTTGTCGAGCGATTTTTCAAAGACCGTACACATGGCTTTACATTCACTTAAGTCGCCAACGGGTGTTGAGGTTCCATGAGTGCTTACATAATCTACGTCTTCCGGTTTCAAACCGGCTTCGTCGATAGCATCGCGCATGGCAGCGACAGCACCAATACCATCGGGATGTGTAGCTGCAATATGATAAGCATCGGAGCCAAAACCTCCACCTGCAACTTCGCAGTATATTTTTGCACCACGTTTTATTGCATGTTCGAGTTCTTCCAACATGAGAACGCCGCTTCCTTCTGCCATTACAAATCCATCGCGTGAAACATCAAAAGGACGTGAAGCTGTCTGAGGTGAATCATTTCTTTCCGACAATGCTTTCATAGAACTAAAACCACCTAATCCGGCACGCGTAATGCTGGCTTCAGAACCTCCTGCAAATATTACATGGGCTTTACCCAAACGAATAATGTTAAATGCATCTACGATGGCATTGTTACCCGAGGCACATGCCGAGGTTGTCACGTAGCTCACGCCTCTGAGCTTGTGCTTAATGGAGATAAGGCCGGCGGCCATATTCGAAATCATCTTGGTAATAAAGAAAGGGCTGAAACGGGGAGTATTGGTGTTCTGACTAAAAGCCATCACTTCGTCTTCGAAAGTTTGTATACCTCCAATGCCAGTGCCCCAAATAACTCCAAACTTACCCAGGTCAAAGGCAGTAAGATCAATGGCAGCATCTTTAAGGCATTCGTCCATCGAAGCAAGTGCGTATTGTACGAAAGCATCCATTTTACGTGCTTCAGATTTTTCAAGAAATGTTAAAGGATCGAAATTTTTTACTTCTCCGGCAAATTTGGTTTTGAATGGTGCAGTATCAAATTTTGTAATTTGACCGATGCCACTTTTACCGGCAATAAGGCTGTTCCAAAAATCATTTACATTATTGCCGATTGGGGTTAGTGCACCCATACCGGTTACTACAACTCTTTTCATAAAGTGCTTTTTTAAATTCAGTGTTTAATAATAAAGGTTCAGTGTTTAATTTGAGTTATATGCCCACTTAAGATAAATGGAACCCCAGGTAAAGCCACCACCAAAAGTTGACAAAATAAGATTGTCGCCTTTTTTAAGCGATTTTTCAAGTTCCCATAGGCATAATGGAATGGTGGCAGCCGTGGTGTTGCCATACCTTTCAATATTGACCATTACTTTTTCTTTATCAATGCCCATACGCCTTCCCACAGCTTCAATAATCCTCAGGTTGGCTTGATGGGGAATAAACCAGGCAAGATCGTCGGGTTTGAGATTATTCTGGTCCATAATGGCAACGGAAACATCGGCCATTCTGGAAACTGCTATCTTGAAAACAGCCTTACCATCCTGATACAAATAGTGTTCCCGGGCATCGACTGTGGCATGAGAGGAAGGTTTTAAAGAACCACCAGCTCTCATGTATAGTGAATCTTTCCCGGCACCATCGGCTTTTAAGATATAATCCATCACTCCTACTTGGTCAGTAGTGGGTTCCAGTAACATAGCAACTGCTGCATCGCCAAATAAAATGCAGGTGGTCCGGTCGGTATAATCAATAATGGACGACATTTTATCGGCAGCCACAACGAGGACTTTCTTGTATTTCCCGGTCTCTATAAAATGGGAAGCCGTTTGCAGGACAAACAAAAAACCAGAACAAGCAGCGCTGATATCAAACCCCCAAAAGTTTTTAATACCCGATTTTTCTGCGATAAGGCAGGCCGTTGAAGGGAAAGCCATATCTGCGGTGACTGTGGCTACCAGTACCAGGTCAATTTCTTCAGGTTTTACGCCCGTTTTAGCCAAAAGCTTTTTAGTAGCTTCAGCTCCCATGTCGGAAGTAGCTAATCCTTCGCCCTTTAAAATCCTACGTTCTTTGATGCCAACACGTTGCATAATCCATTCGTCGGATGTGTCCACCATCTGGCTTAGTTCATCGTTTGTAAGTACATAATCGGGCAAAAATGCTTCTATACCCGTAATTGCAGCTCTGATCTTACTCATTCTTTTTTACGTTTGTTAAGTTGAAAATGACTTACTTATGTTTAAATCTAAATTTTAAACTGTCCAACATATAACCCCTTGTTATTTTAACGGACATTATTTTAAAATAAAAAAAACCTTGCAAAAGTATACAAATGAACCGGGTTATATTTGAGTCGCGTCAAT
>CAYZNC010000460.1:0-4802 GCA_964478555.1 uncultured Bacteroidales bacterium
GTGAGTTACTTGAAAGCTTTGTACCTTCTGGCCTCACCCCCCGCCCTCTCCTGAAAGAGAGGGAGCCCGTTTCTAACAACTTTAGAATTTGTAATGTGATCTTTGAACTTTATACTCCTTTAATTGACACTTCCAGGCCTGGTGACACTGGAAGGTCTTGCAGGGAGCGAAACCTGGCAGTGTACGAAGTTCCTGCCAGTGTTGAAAATTAGAGTTATTATTCATACCTCATACTTTTTCCTCCCCTATTAATCAAAATCAATTTTTTTGGTGACATACATCACCATTAATCAATTTGATTTCGAAGTTCAATAGCGTAGCTTTATTTGATAATCGTTCGTTTCAATAAAGCAATAAGATAAAAGGTAAGGATGCTATAAAGAAATAATGCCAGGAAAACAAAATACCGCTTTTATGTAAAAAGTAAAAACGGTATTTTTGTTTTGGTACAATAGTTAAAGGCTACTAATGCAAATATACCACCTGTCCGACGCAACCATCCTATTAACTTTACATCTTTAAGAAAAAAGTACCTATGAAAAAGCTTATAGTGTTTTTTCTGTTCATTCTTTGGCTGACAAGCTGCAGGAAAGATGATAGAAACGATAATACTACCTGTAATAACCTGGCAACTTTTCCGGGCTGGACCACAATCGATTTTAAAACCAATTACACCATTCAGGTTCCGGAAGGATTTGAAGGAGTTGGCATGACTGGTTTTGAGGGATATACATTTTTTAAAAATTCGAAAGACAACAAAATAACCCTGAGTTATTTCTATTGTGGCCCATTATCCTGTGCGGATTTTGGAGATGCCTTGTCAGATTCAATTCCCAAAAGTTTACAGATAACGGGTGATTTTGATGCACTTATCACCTTAAATAAAATTGAATATTTCTGCCAAAATTCAGAAACCTTAGGAATACTGTATTATTCAAACAATAGCGATATAACCAAAGGCCGCCTTTATTGGAAAGATAACGGAAAACTGAAACAAGCCCTGGAACTTCAATTTTATTTATCTGAAATTGAAACGGTGAGAGAAATTATTGCGAGTATAAAAAGGAAATAAGCAAGTATTTTACCACAGATTCACACGGATCTTCACAGATAATTTGTGTCAATTGATGTATATCATTTTCACGTTGTTTCTAATGCTTTCTCTGTGCTAATCTGTGTTATCTGTGGTTTGTTTTTCCATTTACATTATCATTCTGGCAATTCCTGTTTTCATATCTCGCACATTAGTATTTAAAAGCAATCCAAGTTTTATTACCGCAGATTCACACGGATTTTCGCAGATAATTTGTGTCAATTGATCTATTGTTTTTTCATTTTGTTTCTAATGCTTTCTCTGTGTTAATCTGTGTTATCTGTGGTTTGTTTTTTTATTTACATTATGAAACAACGCGAACTTGCAATCAAACTTGGGATTTCAGCTACACGCCTCAATGAGGTGCTTATAGGCTGCGTGTTTTTTTATTTGTCATAATGATACCTGCAACTATAAATCAATAAATCATTATCCATAACCTGATAAACTAATCGATGTTCTCTATCTATTCGCCTTGACCAAAATCCTTTTAAATCAAATCTTAATGGTTCCGGTTTTCCGATACCTTCAAATGCATGTCGTTGAATATCTTTTATCAGATCATTTATTTTTTTTAACATCTTCTTATCTTCATTCAGCCAGGAAATATAATCTTCCCAAGCATTTTCGGAAAAAGTAATAGTCATCAGCCTTCGATTAATTTTTTACGGACTATTTTACCTGCTTTCATTTGATTAATTGATTCATATAATCGATCGGCATTTGCTTTTGAACTTAATAAATGCATTGTTTCCATCATTGAATTGTATTCTTCCAATGAAAGTAAAACGGTTCCTTTTCCAGTTCCTCTTTTTATAATTAAAGTTTCATTATTATTTTCAACCTCATCAAGGAATTTTTTCAGTTCTGTTCTGAATTCTGTATAATTTGCAGCTATCATTATGTTATATTTAAGTAATTATTCAAGTACAAATGTAAGTACTTTTATTTTTAAAATCAAAAGCACAATCGTTTATTTTGGGTCACTGCTGCCAAAGGCACTTTACATGCTATTCTTAAACAGGCTAGTATTGAGAAAGAAGATCTATAATAGCGCACGTTATTTTAAAGATGATACCGTTTACCTTCTTAAATCGGATATTGAACACCTTACTGATAAAGAAATCCTGAACCTTAGTATATTAAACTGTTTCCATGAATAACTCTCTGTGGTAATCTGTGTTATCTGTGGTTGGTTTTTTATTTACATTATCATTCTAGCAATTCCGGTTTTCATATCTCGCACATTAGTATTTAAAAGTAATCCAAGTTTTATTACCGCAGATTCACACGGATTTTCGCAGATAATTTGAGTCAATTGATATAGAGTGTTTTTATTTTGTTTCTTGCATAAAGAAGTGTGCCGGTAGGCACAAATGTTGGTAGAAAAAAAGATTATGATTTATCTTTCGTCCCAGCTGGGACGATACAACCACCTCACTCATACCTTCTACCCACATTTAATTCCTCCGGGATTTTTGTATAAACTATCGTTGATTTTAACTGAAGGTAAGAGCTTATATCACTCTAGTTAACCGAAGAGTTAGCAGAGGGAGTTATCCTTTCATTTTATCAGGATCTTGCCTGGAATCAAAAATATCGGTAACATAAATATATTCACCAACTATTCTGTAAATTATCTTGTAATGGCCTTCAACCAGGCGCCGATGGCCTAATCCCAAATGTTCTAAAAACGGTTCTTTCTGACCTTTTAAAGGTTGCGATAACAAAGTATCTGCCTTATCTAAAATTTTATCGCGGATTTCTATTAATTTTTTGTGTGAGATCTTTGGGTCAATAAACGCTAATGCTTCTTCAAGACTGACAAGTGCCTGTTCTGTATATAAAAGCTTCATCACTTGGTTCTCTGTTCGATTTCAGCCCTGGAAAATACCTTTCCGGCATTAATATCATTTTCAGATTTTTCGGCCCTGCTTATTAGTTTTGTTTTTAAAACTTCTTCTTTGCAAAGTGCTTCTGTTTGTTTAGATTGCCTAGTCAATAGCACTTTAACAGCATTTAAAATCTGCACGTCGTTGATTTTATCAATCATATGATGTAAATCTGTTTTAAGTTCAATTGCATTCATAATAAGCACATATTTGACTACAAATTTAATCATTATATTATGATGTGGTTTGTAAAATGGATGATATTTATTACTACGCCATGCAGCCTAGAGAGCATAAAGAAGTGTGCCGGTAGTCACAAAATGTGGGTAGAATAAATAGATTATGATTTTATCTTTCGTCCCAGCTGGGACAAGACAACTACCTTACTCAAATCTTCTACCCACATTTAATCCCTTCGAGCCCTCCTGGGTTTTTGTGAAAGCTTCTTAAAAATAGCTTCGCCGAGAAGTAACATAGATTTCCAAAATAGTTGGACGAAGTTTTCACTTTGTCCAACGACTTCTAAAATAAGCTACGGTGAACCAGGTAATAATATTTTAAAAGCGGTAAAGCATAAATACAAAACTGCCAATACAAAAAAATAAAATACTCAACATTACCACAAAACTTATCCAAGCCCATCTTATCCTTGATGTCTTCTCCATTTTATCAAATTCCTTGAAGTAACGAAGGTATTTATCATGCTTAAATAATAAAAGATAATTAACCAAAAAAGTTATCGCTAAAACTAGTATAAAAGGATACACTTTCACATGATATCTGATCCGGTATACTCCAATATAAATATTACCTATCCCAAAGCACAATAAACAAATTAATAAAATCATCAATCCGCCTGCCCTAAAACTGCCTAATCCAACGTCAGATTTCTTGAATGACTTGTTTAATTCTTCAACAGGATCATTAATACCCATTTTTTCAAACCTTTTTTTTGAAAGATTAAGCTTATATAGCAATAATACTGGATTTATTTTATTAAACAGTAAGTGAAGTTTATAGTCACCTATATATGCGAAATAGTAAATTAAATTCCAAAATCTTTCCATAATTTTTTAATTTATTAGTCATTGAATACACCAGGTAATGATTTACCTAATGAAGATCCATCCATAGGTATTGTGAATAACTAAAGGTTCCTCCAAACCTGTTTCTGGGTTACATTTCCATCCTGCACTTTCATCTACCCAACTGCCAGTACTAATCAAAATTTTAATAGTGCCATTTTCATGACGAGCGAAATAATAGCCACATTTTGTTTTTATATAGTCATTAGTGTAACGCCATGAATTAAAACGATTATTATAAGCAGCTGCTGCATCATATTCATCATCTTCTGAACTATATCCAACTATTCCAGTACTATTTGACCAATATCCTCCATAGGGATAATTAGAGGATAGGTATCCGCACTACGAAATAGGTCATAGACATGAGTTGCATAGTTTGTTCCTTTGGGGTATACTGGGGAACTACAGCTTTAAATTTTGAGGTAACAAATCGGATAACTGGTTAACCTTGTAGTTGGGTATTACCTCCAATACCTTTTTTAGCCAGTCGCAGGGATTCACATTGTTCTTTTTACAGGTACCAAAGAAGGAGTAAAACATTGCAGCTCTCTGTGCGCCTCTCTCGGAACCAGCAAATAAATAATTCTTCCTACCCAGAGCTATAGGGCGAATGGCATTTTCGGCCAAGTTATTGTCAATTTCCAAAGATCCGTCGTTCAGGTAAGCAATTAAATTGTCCCAACGTTCAATACAATAAGCCGTGGCTTTGCCCATGGGTGATTTTGGCAA
>CAYZNC010000461.1:0-4801 GCA_964478555.1 uncultured Bacteroidales bacterium
TGCATGTCTGACTTCAATTTTTAATTTCTCAGGAAGATAATTTCTCTTTAATAAATTTAACAATTCATTTTTGGCAGCATTCGTTAATCCCATGAGATGGTCAATGGAATGATCCATCCAAATACGTAAAGATTTTAATAATTTCATTTTTTGTAGATTTATGATTAGTTAATTATATTTTTTAAATGACTCACTCAGTCAATAACCTGTAATTATTACGCTCATTTGATTATTCAATTTGGTAGTTTTCCATTGTTAACCTTGCCATCAGGTAGCTGACCGTCGACTCTGCTCCTTGATTGAGATTCACATGCGTTTCCTCCAGCCCGTCATAACAGCCGCCTGTACATGGATTATAGATAATTTGATTTAAGCGGTTATTTCCTAAAAACCAGTTGAATGCAATTTCCATCTTTTTATGATAGTCTTCATTCCCCAATACATCATAAAATTTACTTAAGGTCATGATAGTATAAGCGACATCAATGGGTTGTTCACCAAATTGCTCTGCTTCTTCCTGCCCTTTATGGAGCCAGTTTTTGTTGGAGATCACTTCTATGCCATTTTCATTAAATGTTTGCGATAACAGAAAATCCAATGAAGTTATGGCAATGTCCTTATAAATTTGGTTTCCTGATAGTTGCCATGCATACAACAAAGCTTCGGGTAATATGCTGTTGGCATAGGTAAGATAACTCTCAAACCATTCCCAGTTTTGGTTTGCTTCGTGCTTATACATCTGAACCAAACGATCGGCAAAGATATTGATCATGATAGCAATGCTTGGGGATTTTACAGCACTATGATAGTAATATAACCCTTTTATGGCGAAGGCCATAGCTCTTGTAGAATGAATCGGACCAATAAATTGCATAGCCTTCTTAAGGATTGCTTCGGCTTCTGATGTAATGTCGCCTGGTAACAAACCTTTTAATGACACCAAATATCCTAAAGCCCAAACAGCCCTTCCATTGGCATCATCTAAATTGGTACTTTCGTTTTGATCTGTAAATTTATTATTCTTATCTACGTAGTTTAAAAAATTGCCGGTAGGCTGCATGCAATATTTTATAAAATTTAAATATTGCCGTATGCTACCTATGTTTTTTTCATCGCGTGTAAGTTTAAAATGCATACACATGGCTACCATAGCCCGAGCGTTATCATCCAGGGTGTAACCCGACTCAATATCCGGTTGATTGATTTTAGAAAATTGAATCATTCCAGTCAGGGTAGTCATTTCCTTCAGATGGCTCAAATTAACGACGGGCAGATTGTATCGTATTTTAATCTTACCACCACCCAACTTTTTGAACAACATGGCGTGTGCAACAGCAGAGTTTTCCCATGCTGTGAAAACTATCTTTTGCAGCGTATTTGAGCTGATATTTCTTCGTAACGCATCATCGTTAAGTAACCGGATTACGCTATCGGCTAATTGTTGTGAGTTGCGAAAATCGAAAATGATTCCGGTGTCCTCTGTTAATACTTCTCTTGCATGAGGAATAGGGGTTGAAATGATTGGGCAAGCGCAGCTCATGGCATAAGCAAAAGTGCCCGATACTGCCTGGTTGGGATCAGCTGAAGTAAACAAGTAAATATCTGTAAGTTGAAGGAATTCGAGCAGATCCGGCAAGGCTAAATAGTTGTTGATAAATATGACATGATCCTCAAGTGCATGTTGTTTTACTATTTGCTCCAATTTCTCGCGGTATTTTTCTCCTTCTGTTTTTTTAACTTCGGGGTGCGTTTTACCAATAATCAGAAATACCACTTCAGGACTTTGTTTTACAATGGCGGGCAATGCTTCCAATGTAGTTTCAATGCTCTTTCCCGAGCTAAGTAATCCGAAGGTTGAAAGAACCTTCCGGTCCTTTAGTCCATACTTTGTTTTCAGGAACTTTTCACTTAAGTGAGGGACTAAATGGGTTCCATGAGCTATCACCGATATCTTCTGTGGTGGCAAATCATAATCGCTGGTTAAAATACCTTCAGAATTATGAGTCATTACAATGATGGATTCGCAAACAGCAGCGATGCTTTTTATTTTTGCTTTTAATGGTTCATCAGGATGTGGAAGCACCGTATGAAAAGCGATTACCACCGGCTTCGTAATTTCATATAAAAATTGGAGGAATGATTGTTCCTGCTCTCTAAAAAAGCCAAACTCATGCTGGATCAAAACAATTTTAATATGGTGATCCTTATTAATAGTGGCAGCCAATTTTTCATATGCTACAGCTACCGATGTATTAAGAATATATTTTACTTCACGGGGATATGGATAATTTGTTTTTCCCGTTTCCAATGCGCAAACCTTTAACGATAGTGCATTACTGAATTTATTGTTAAGCGCCTTTATCAAATCCTGAGAATAAGTTGCTATGCCGCATTCCCTTGGTGGATAAGAGGTAATAAACAGAATTTCAGCTAAATCATTTGATTTTTCTTCGTTATTTTTAGCAATGGTATGGGATTTAATGGTATTTTTCAAATGAGCTAACTCCTGTTGATAGATGAAATCGTCGTTAAAGTCGAGGGCAACCATTTTATTTTTCATTTTTCGTGTTATAAGTTAACAATTCGGCTACCAATTCTGGTAGGCTTAATGAAGCACAGGCAATTAAGGAGTCGGCTGCGCCATAATAGATAAATAACGTGCTTCCAAAGAGAGCGGTACCAGTGGGAAAAACTACATTATTTACTTCTCCGTTTAATTCCCATTCATATTCGGGAGTGAACAAAGTATAAGGCAAACGGGCCAGCTCTTTTGAAGGATCATTTAAATCCAGTAAAGCAGCACAGGCAGAATATACAAGGCCATTCTCAGTTTCTTCCACGCCATGGTAGATTAATAACCAACCATGCTCGGTTTCAATGGGTGGACATCCACTGCCGATGTAACTCGATTCGTGCGCATGAACAGGGTCCATCACAATATGATCCTGCAGTTCGTGGAAATAATTTATCCAAAATTCCTTGGTAAGTTCTTTTAAACTTTTGATAGAAACAATTTGAATACCAGGCCTGATGCGGTGAAGAAACACCAATTTACCATGGATTTTGCGTGGAAAGAAAATTACATTTTTGTCCCACAGCATTATTTTTTTTTCCGGATCGGCTGGCTTGTAATAAAACTTATGATTGCGATAGTAATTTTCATTTACCTTACCATGCGTTTCGGCTAGAAATACAAATTCGGCATAGGTAATGGGAGGAACAATAATCCCCTCCTTTTTAAGATGCATCAAGTCTTTCGATGTTGCTAATGCTCCACGGGCGTTTGTGCCATCATACCCAGTATAGGTCATATAAAAAGTATCGTCGATCTTTACAATACGTGCATCTTCCACACCCTGCGATTCATAGTCGAATTCAGGTACCATGAAAGGCTTATCCCATCGTTCGGCCACATTCAAAGGACCATCGAGCCTGCAATAGCCAACAGTAGAATGATTACCTTCCTGTACAGCTCTGTAAAAAATATGAACGCTATCGCCCTCCCGTATTACTGCGGGATTTAACACACCTTCATTTTCAAATTCCAAATGCGTTTTCTCTAGTATAATGCCTTCTTTTTTAACTTTGATCATAAAGGGTGAAGCTTTTTTAATTTAATTTCTGATTAATAATGATGAGGTTCATTAGGTGGTCCCCGGTGCACTTTGTTTTTCTGTCTGGTATATGAAATTTTAATCAGTCAGTTTCTTAAATTGAAGTTGGAGCTTCTTTTTGGTTCGCTCCGTTAGTGGATTTTGTTGATATTATTTTAGGAGAGTAAAAGGCAAAGGTATGCTTTCAGTGAACAGATATGTTACACAATTTTATTGAAATGTTACATCATTATTTAGACACTTCCTAACGTTTTGCGTCTCTCAAGTTTAAGCTTTTTGAAATAAGAGGGTGTAAGTCCTGTAATTTTCTTAAACTGATTTGACAGATGGGCAACACTGCTATAATGTAACTTACTTGCAATTTGGGTGAGACTGAGTTCATCATAAACAAGTAATTCTTTCACCTTTTCTATTTTATAGGACAGGTAAAATTTTTCAATGGTAGTCCCTTTAACTTCAGAAAAGAGACTGGCCAGTAAAGTGTAATCCTCATCGAGCTTTTGGCTGAGATAAACGGAAAGATTTGTTTTGATCTGTTCATCGGTATAAGAGACAAGTTCAATAATAGTGGTCTTTATTTTCTCAACAAGGATGCTCTTTTTGTCGTCTATCAATTCAAGACCGGTCATTTTAAGAGCAACGTTCAAATGGTTCAGTTGTTCGGGGGTAATAACCTCAATAATTTCAGCTTCACCCAATTCAATGGAGGAATGATGCAACCCAAGTTTTTCTACTTCGGATTTCACCACCATTTTGCATCGTTCGCAAACCATATTTTTGATGTAGATTTTCAAAGAAACTATTATTGAAACTTCATTCGTTTATGCAAAGCAAAGGTACGACAATTATTTCAGGTCTGGAACTTGAAATACACACTACCAACTTATACATTAGCTTTACTTTTTGATAAACTTCATGAGGTCGCTTACTTTAAGTTCTTTTGTTGCAAAAAAAGAAGTGAAAAAGTCAATTCTTGTTTTAATTTTGCCTTTCAATCTATATTTCCATGATCATACAATTTGCATCTGATTTGCACTTGGAATTCCCTCAAAATAAAGAATTCCTAAAAACCAATCCAATAAAGCCCGTAGGAGCTCTGGCCTTACTCCCAGAGCTACGAAAGATATTGATATAATTTTGGTCGTAGAAGTTTTAACTTCAGATTTCGTTAAACAATTCTGGCAATT
>CAYZNC010000462.1:0-4765 GCA_964478555.1 uncultured Bacteroidales bacterium
CAGCGCCAACTGGGATCAGGGTGGCGGCATTTACAATGCTTATGGCAGCGGCTAATGGATATCAAAGTTGTTTAATGGTTCCTACCGAAATTTTAGCAAAACAGCATTATAATAGTATTACTAAATTACTCGAAGGTATCGATCTGGATATTCAATTACTTACCGGTTCTACCCGTAAATCTGCACGTAGCAAGATTGCACAAGGTCTTACTGATGGAACATTGCACATTCTGATTGGAACGCATGCACTTATTGAAGCTGAAGTCCGGTTTCATAATCTCGGATTAGTAATTATTGATGAGCAACATCGTTTTGGTGTATCGCAGCGTTCCAAGCTGTGGCAAAAAAGTTCACAGCCGCCCCATATTCTGGTTATGACTGCCACTCCAATTCCCCGCACACTGGCCATGACTATCTATGGCGATTTGGATGTATCGGTGATTGATCAGTTACCTCCGGGTCGGAAGCCAATTAAAACCATGCATTATTTTGATTCGAAACGTTTGGTTATGTTTGGGTTTTTGAAACAACAAATTACGGCAGGCCGTCAGGTCTATGTTGTGTATCCGCTCATCAAGGAATCAGAAAACCTCGATCTGAAATTTCTGGAAGACGGTTATGAAGCTTTTGTACGGGAATTTCCGCCCCCAACCTATAATATCAGCGTGGTTCATGGAAAATTAAAAAATGAGGACAAGGAGTTTGCCATGCAGCAGTTTGTTTCAGGTAAAGCCCAGATAATGATTGCCACCACAGTAATTGAAGTAGGGGTCGACGTCCCCAACGCCACGGTAATGGTAATTGAAAGCGCCGAACGATTTGGCCTTTCTCAGTTACACCAGCTTAGGGGCAGAGTGGGACGCGGAGACGAACAGTCATATTGCATCCTTATGACTTCTTATAAACTCACCAACGAAGGGCAGAAACGCATTAAAGCCATGGAAACCACAAACGATGGTTTTGAACTTGCCGATCTTGACCTTAAGCTTCGCGGTCCTGGGGATCTCGACGGAACTCAGCAAAGTGGTGTAGCCTTTGATCTGAAAATTGCAAATATTGTGAAAGATGGACAGATCCTCCAATATGCACGCGATATGGCCATAAAAGTGCTGGCGGAAGATGCTAACTTAAATAAGCCGGAAAATCATCTGTTAAAAAACTATTTTGCGGACCGTAAAAATCGCCCCGTCAATTGGAGTGTGATAAGTTGAGTAATTACAGCTATTAGCTGTTAGCCTTTGGCAGTTGCTAATTCCTAATAACTAACAGCCAACATGCTTATTATCAGCCCATAATTCCAATTGTTAATAGATTTTGCCTTTAAATGTTGAATTTACAACTAAAAAATAGTAAATTTCACCCAAAAGACAATCAATACTAATTTTAAGTTTACTGCTATGCTCAGCAACTCAATTAAAAATTTGCTCAAAATACACGGCAGGATAATAGTTCCAGATCTTGGTGCCTTTATTTCCAAAGGAGGTCCGTTTCCAACTATTTATTTTAATGAATTTTTACGTTATGACGATGGTATTCTGGTTGATTATCTTGTCGACACCGACAAAATTGAAAAGGATGCAGCTTCGGATAAGATAAAAGTTTTTGTGGACAATATCAGTAAACAATTGACGGCTTCTAAACCTGTGGAGCTTGAAGGATTGGGAACATTGTTTAAGGATAGTAATGACAAAATTCAGTTGAAAACAGGTAATATGAAAGTAAACAACTTCGAAACACCGGTTCAGGTTGAAAAAGATCCTGAACCCAGAGAAGTTTACTTTGAAATAGAAAAAACTGAAATTGATCTGCCGGTAGCCGAAAAAAAGCCAGTTTCAGAACCTGTTACTCAACCCAAGGTGGAAGCCTCTGTTATAGAAAAGTCACAAACAAGCACTCCTCCTCCCATACCGGAAACAGCGGTTCCACAAGCTCAAGTAAAGCCTCCTGTTTCAAAAACCACAACGGAGGTACAGCAGCAAAAACAACAAGATAATCAGCCATATCGTACACCTCCTCCTAAAAAACCAATTGTTCAGGAAATTCCACGCAAAAAAAGCAGTAAAGGCTGGATATTTATTTTATTTTTACTGATAGCTGGTGCAGGGGTATACTTCGGATACTACAACCCTGTTTGGAAAAAATATTTTGCTAAAGCTCCGTTTGCTCCAAACGACTCAATTTCAGCACCTGCTAAAAAGGCTCCCGCTGAATCACAGGATGCGACTACGGAACCGGAAAAAAAACAAGAATCACAAGCTAAGCCTTTGCCTGACAAGAAAACGACAGAGACTAAAACGATTGTTTCAAAGCAGGCTTCTCCAGTGGAAGTTAAAAAAAGTACGCCCTATGCCGGAGGTAAAAAATATCATCTGGTAGCAGGGAGTTTTTCGGTTGAAGCCAATGCAGATAAGATGGTTCAGAAACTGAAAACTGAAGGTTTCAATGCAGAAAAATTCGTAACCTCTAAAAGAAATTTCTTTTATGTAAGTTATGGAGCTTATGATGACAGGGCTGAAGCCACCAGTGAAATGAACCGGATCAAAAAGGGAGGCAAAGAAAACGTTTGGATCCTTAATTATTAATGTCTGTAAAAGATAATAATGATAACAATTACCGGAAAAAAGGTAAATTAATTGAGAACGTTCCTTTAGTGGATATTCATTCTGCAGGTAAAGCAGTTGGCTCCATTAACAATAAAAATATTTACGTGAGCTTTGGTATTCCCGGAGAAACGGTCGATTTAAGATTAGACAGAAGAGTTCGGGGTTTTTACGCAGGAAATATTGAACATATCAGCAAACCCTCACCCTCGAGGGTTTTGCCTTTTTGTAAGCATTTTGGAACTTGTGGGGGGTGCGATTGGCAACACATTGAATATGATCAGCAACTTCATTTAAAGAAGCAAATACTCCTCAATGCACTTCAAAAATATAAAATTCAAATCCCCGTTGTTAATGATGTTATTCCCAGTGAACAAAAACAGTATTATCGAAATAAGGTAGAATATGCTTTTGCCTCACAGGATCGTTTATCAGAGCCCTCAAACTATGAGAATATCCTTGGTTTTCATCCGTTAGATGGTCGCAAGCAGGTAATTGAAATCCAGGAATGCTGGCTTCAACGACAACCCAGCAGAATAATATGTGAAGCCATACACAAGATAGCTTTCAAACACAGCCTTTCTTTTTACCACTATTTTAATAAAACAGGATTTTTACGCAGTTTAATCATTCGAACTTCTTCAGCAGATGAGGTTCTTATTATTATAGGATTTTGTTACGACGATCCTGAAAAGAGAAATGCTTTATTAACAGCTATTCAATTAGCGGTACCCGAAATTACATCATTAATGTATACCGTGCTTACATCACCTGAAAAAGGCTATGCGGATGGCGATATAAATCTTTTTTATGGCACGGGTTATTTACATGAACAGATGGGTACCATTCGCTACCGGATCAGTCCCAGAACATTTTATCAGCCTAATGCCATGCAGGCATATCAAATTTATCAGAAAATATTAGCCTTTGCATCTTTTAAAAGACAGGAATTAGTTTACGACCTATACAGTGGAGCAGGTACCATTGCATGCTTCGTTGCTGCTCAGGTTGAAAAGGTAATCGGTATCGAAGGTTCCGAAGATGCTGTTAAGGATGCAATTTACAATGCGGAATCGAATGGCCTCACCAATGCACATTTCATATATGGCGATGTTTTACAAACGTTTACATCGGAATTTATTGCAAAATGTGGTAAACCCCATACTATTATACTTGATCCTCCAAGGTCAGGTACATTAATTGAAATAAAAAAGACCATCATTCAGTCGTCGCCTGATAAAATAATCTATCTGAGTTGTAATCCTGTTTCTCTGGCTTTTGATTTAACTATGTTAACAACTCATTACAAAATTGTTGAAATACAGCCTTTTGATATGTTTCCACATACTCATCATTTGGAAACACTGGTGTTAATGGAAAAGAATGAAGGTGCTTAAAATCAATACCGATTATCACAAATGGAATTCGCTGTTTAATAGCGAAATATTAATTTATTTATAAATATCCAGTTATTTGATAAGTTTTATTCATTTCACAAAAAATGGTTCTTTTTTGGAAAAAAGATAACAGAAAACCTTCAAAAAAATTTAGTAATTTTTAAATAAGAACATTACAGTTTTATATTAACATGCGTTTAATCAAATTAATACTAAACTACTCTTAACAAAGAGGTGATTTTCATCACCTTCATAGATGATATAAATTTCTATTAAGCGGCGATCAATATCATTAAAATACTATAGGTTACCACTTTTTTGGAATGTATTTTTGAATTATAGATTTGATACTAAAAAAATACAATATACAATTCAATTTGTAAGAGGGTAAAAAACATAGGTGATTTAATGATGGAGGCTAAATTCTGCCGGTAAGTTGATGTTACGATTAATATTGTTTGGGAGAAAATCTGAAAGTAATTTTAGGGAAACTCCCGGATGGTATGCCAGGTTGAGGGGTTGAGTTAGTGATGAGCGTATACCTGTCAAACAATATTAAAAGATTTTGATTTATCGGCTTGTTGGGGTTTAAACCCGGAATGCTGTGAAGTTTTCCGGGTTTCTTTTTTATATTTGCTCCATATTATATTCAGCATGAAGAAAAACAGGAAAATCGGAATTATCTTATTGTTAATTGTATTTTTACCTGCCTTGTTCTTTTCAGTCTATGAGATTGGATCCCTAAACCAGAATGAGACGATCATCGAA
>CAYZNC010000463.1:0-4725 GCA_964478555.1 uncultured Bacteroidales bacterium
GGTTCGCAGGGGACAAAAAGTTATATTGTTCGCGGGAAAGGCAATGCTGAAAGTTTTGAAAGTTGTTCGCACGGTGCCGGTCGTAAGCTTGGCCGTAAACAAGCCCAGCGTACGCTGGAATTGGAACAGGAAATTGCCAGATTGGACGAACAAGGTATTATCCATTCCATCCGCAGCAAAAGCGATTTGGATGAAGCGCCCGGAGCCTACAAAAACATAGATGTAGTGATGGAAAACCAAAATGACCTGGTGGAAATATTAGTCGAATTGAGCCCTTTGGCAGTAATTAAGGGATAATAAATAGCAACACAACCGGTTATAAACCCTCAGGGTTTTGAAAACCCTGAGGGTTTGGCCCAACGTACGAATCATTCTAATTATTCTTCGATTTAATCTTTTAAAATATTTTATCAAAAAAAGTAAAAAAATACGCACTACGCAAAAATGATGCGTAGATCATAGTTACCTTTGTATCATCAAATTCCAGGCCTTATAGCTTAAAAGGAAAAGCTGCGGTAAAAGTGAACGTAGCCGCGGAGTGTGCGGATATCCCCGTTATTACTGTGCGTTTTAATGGGTAGATTTTGCAGTTGCACCGAAATTTCGCATGAAAAAGTAGGGAAGCGCATTTAGAGCCGTGCCGTCCGAAAGGAAATCCGGGTTCGAATCCCGGTGGGGCCACAATAGGGCTGTTTACAGAAGAATTAAACACTATTTGAGTTTTTAAAAAGGAAAGATGAACGAAAGTTAGCAGGGATCATGAGCACCAAAATGAAAAAATAATAATAAAGCGAACTAATCCCGGTGGGGCCACAGCAGTAGAGTTTCCAGAAGAAATGAACTATCTATGAATGGTTTGCTGATTTTTTAACATAACAATAATAAAAGCCGCTACCGCTAATCGAGTAAACCGCCAGATAAACTGGAGAGCACTCACATAATTTACTTCCCCGATCCTTCCTGTACCATTTTCATCAGTTGCATTCTGCTTATGGCAAATGTTTTACCATAAATACGATGGGTATGGTCCTTCACGGTTTGAAGGGTGATAAATAATTTATCTGCAATTTGCTGGTTGCTTAAGCCTTTGCATATCTCTCTGATAATTTCTTTTTCGCGCGGCGATATTTCGTATTTCATACAAAAATCATCCAGTTCAAGCGGGGTTGAAATCTGTGCAGGTGGTAAACGGAATTCCTGATTATACTTTAAATAAATGGGGATAAAAGCTGTTCCGGCGAAATACAGGAATATAAACAGTAATGTAATCCAGATATTTGAATAGCAAAACAGAAGTGCTCCATTTTGTGCCAATACAAACAGGACGATGCCTTTGGATAGGTTTTGCCGTTGAGGTTGTTTCAATATCAGTTGTTTGTTGCCGGCACGCCACAGACTTATTCCCCCATAAAGTGCATACGTTAAGCCAGATATCAAATAATAATACGTGAGCACATCAGAGACTTTTACGCCCGCAGTTTTTGAAGTGTATAAACCAACCGCAACCAGAAATGATATGTTCCCAAGTAAAAAGACTGCATTAAAATAATTCCACAGCTTTTTACCTATGAGTTCAGCAATCAGTCTAAGCATCATTAACCATCCGAAAATAATAAACGGGGTTCCAAACAAAATGGTTATTTCATTGATTTTCTCCACAATCAACTTGTTGAATAGTGGAGTAACATACGATATTACAATTACCTGCCCCCAGATTGCATAAAATCCGAACATAAAATAGAATACCTGCATGTAAAGTAATGTCGAAAGGAAATCGAACTTAAATTGGGTTCTAAGCTGTGAAGTAATGGTAATACTCCCCGCTGCAATGGCCACCGAAATAAGGAATATTGCTGTTATAATCAAATTTAACATCATGATAAAGATAATTAATATTTATGTTGAAAGATGAGGTCAAAATTAGGATCAACTTTAGTAGCGTTCGTCATACTAAAGTAGGAATTGCTCAAAACACTACTTTAGTATGAACCTTTCTGTGACGCCGGTTTATAAATTTGTGCTGTTTTTAACACTTAAAAAAATTATCATGGAAACAACAAAAAATTATAATTATTCCAGCAGCTACAACAGCAGTTTTGGAAATGGATGGCAGGTGATGAAAGACAAATTTCTTTACCTGTTCCTGGTAACCATCATCATGTCCTTTATCAATGTTCCACAAAGCATCTTTCAATTTAAGTTACATGGAAACGACTCTCCTTTTAACTGGGGCGGTGCCAATTGGGAACATTTTCAATCAATCCCATCAGTATTTGCCATTTTTGGAGCATTAGCCGTAGTTTTCGGAATTATAGCGCTGGCCTATAGTTTCCTTATCTTACCTGTATTTAAGTATGGATCGAACATGATGTTTGTCCAGGCAGCCAGAAATATAAAACCTGATTTTAATTACCTGATCGCAGGATTTAAACAGAACTATTTATCCATAGTATTGGCACATCTCTTAGCCACAGCTTTAATTATGATGGGATTCTTCGTGCTCATTGTTCCCGGAATTATTATTGCCTGCCGCCTTGTATTTGTTTCATACCTGGTAATGGATAAGAAGCTCGATCCTATTGCAGCAGTTGAGGAGAGCTGGCGAATGACCCGTGGTCACAGTTGGACCATCTTTTCCATGGGATTTACCTCCATCTTTATTTTTATATTGGGATTAATGTGCCTTTTTGTAGGTGTTATTCCTGCTATTATGTGGATAGGAAGCTCTTTTGCCTGTCTGTATGAATCCGTTTTAATAGAGCGGATGCCAAGTGAGGAAACAGGAATACAGGCTGAAACGATAGTTTAATAGGCCGGAATTTGTGACTCCGGTAAAGTCAAAATAGTCAGTTTATTCAACAAAAGGGTGTCGGGGAGATACCCTTTTCATTTATTATCAATGTATTTGGGGGCATAAAATCCATTGAATAGCTTGGATAGTTGAACCAAAATATTTATGTTTACCAAGAGCAAAAATGATGAACCAATTTCAATGCACCTAAATGGAATATATGCACAATATTGCGTACATACAATTGATATGTAATATATTTAAAAACATCTCCGACAAATAAAATTAATGAACCTGGAAAATGATCGTCTTAACACATAAAAATCATATGAAAATTAAATTAGACAAAAGCACATTTATTCGATGGAAAATTCATATTGACAGATCTCGGATGTATCTTGGATATCTGCAATTTTTTATGATTGGAATTGTGTTTTTTAAGGCATTTAAAGATAAGCCTTTGGGTGCTATGATTTTTAAATATGCTTTTATATCCATCCCTATACTATTTCTTGCATTCATTTTTTTCTCTATACTATTGGGATATTTAGAATCTAAACTAGGTTTAAAAGAAGAGGAGCAAAAGAAACTAACAGCTTCAAACCCTGTAATGATGGAATTACTTAATGATATTAAGGAGATTAAGAATGAATTAGCTAAGCAGAACAAAGATAAAGATAAATAAAGACATAACATAATACATTGGTATGTGTCATGCGGGCTACTCCCTTTGGTTGTGAGAAAAATGGCTTGGCTGTAAATTATGTCGGCTCAATTTGTATTGATCCTCAAGGTAATAAATGGGTCGGTACATGGGGAGGAGGAATTCAAAATTTGACGATACTAACTGGACTACTTATACTACAAATAATTGTTTGGCTTATAATATTGTAAATGCAATATCTAATTCGCAAAGGGTTTATCTACCGCTCACTGCTAAATGAAAGGTATGACAATCCTCAATTCCAACCACGATTACTTCGACAGTTGTCATTACCATCACTTTCATATTTATCGTCAAAGTCTTCACCACCTTTTCTATCGCAAGGTCCACATTTGGTGATCAATTCAATGTTACCCCTCTTCAGAGTGCCAGAAACGCTATAACCGTTCGAAAGTTCTATGCTGAATTTGTCGTTGCGGCCATGTTTGCCGTTGTCAACAACTACTACTTTGTAAATAAAGGAGCCCTTACCGTTGATCTTGGCAATACCTTCGATCCGACGTGTTACAGCATCAATTACGACGTACGCCGTAACTTTCGTACTTCTAACTGTAAAAACATTCCGACTGTTGCGATCACAGTACGATAGTTGACCCCAGAACTTACCGTTCTTAATGCCACCAGATACACCGAAGGCTGCGTTGCCAGAAGATTGTCCTTTAATCCATCCACCTCCCGTAACAAAGTCTCTGCAAGTTGAAGAAGGAATAATGCCAGCTTTAAGCGATTCATTTTTTACAGTTGAGCGTGCAGAATCGTCCTTACTACACCCGGCAATGAATACAACCGTCAGCAATGCTAAGATTGAAAACTCATTTCTTAAATTCATTTCGTTTATTATAAATTGTGAATGAATTTTTATAGCACAAAGATGGATATCATTGCAAACGTAACCGTTACATAACTTTTGAAATAAGTTATATAATTCACATATAAAACATGATATCACAAAGGGAGGTTCATCATTATTCTTCCCTTTCCTGCGCAACGGGCCATTTTGATCAACAAATAAGCTTCATAAAAAGAAAAAGCTGTCATCTCGGGACAGCTTTTTCTTTGTATTATATTCTTATTATTTTTTACCACCACCTGAAAAATTTACGACCGAACCTACGATCAAAGCTGTGTGTTTTTAAAGTTGTATTGTTTGTAACTGTGACCAAGGTCATGTATGGATGATCAGGAAGGTCCTGTTTATAGGTAATAGTAA
>CAYZNC010000464.1:0-4706 GCA_964478555.1 uncultured Bacteroidales bacterium
ATTTGGCAATTTCACCCGATAAAGTTTATACGCTCTGTTGGCGACTGACTGTTTTTACCATACCCTTCGAACATTCAAACCCTTCTAAACGATCAAACCCTATTTTCAATTCAAATTTTCATTTTACCTTTGTTTTATGCAATAGGCGATGAAATTTTATTCATTTCAATTGCCTATCTCTTGATCTATAAAATAAAAAAGGTGCTCACGCACCTCTAAAATTCCTTTGCCCTGATTGCATCTCTAAACCAGGTCATAGCTCTGTCCTTGGCTTCTTTAGAAGACAGTTATTCGATTTTTAATTTGTATCCGTCATTGCTAAGACTTTCAACCAATTTAACGGCATACTCTTTATCAAAGTACACTTTAGGTTTGTGCTTAGCAAATACAGGATAACGCCCCACAGCATCCTCGCTGTTCAGATAGTTATAACCAACCAAAAATAAGTCAGTGCCGATCAGTTTAATTTTGTAAACCGGTCTGTGGACGCATAAGTCGATAGCCTCCTGTAGCTCATGTTTGGTAACATCGGGTTCGTGTTTCAGTTTAAAACTCTTGACAATCTCATCACTAAAGGGTTCTTTAGTGAAATGAAGATCAAAGTTTTTTACATAACACGATAAAACAACTGCCTCATTCAGAATAACCGCAGGTTTTTGCTCGTCTCCAACGAGTCGAACATTGTACCCGTGCATTGTAAAGAAGCTTAGAAGGCGCTTGTTACGGCGCGCTACCATTTCCTCCAACGTTTCTTCTCTTGACATACTCTCTCCTTTATAAAATTAAGACCTTCAAAATTAATCGGATTTACGAAATTCAAAAATTTTATTTGTTTTTTTATTTATTAAAATTATGAATTTTATTCCAACATCCGCATGTTTACTATGAAAAATTTTATTCCTTAACGCTTGAATATCTCCTGTTTGAACCAAGCTTAAGAATAAATGTCAAATATTGCTTTTTTAACAAAAAAAGGGATTAAAAAGTTAACCTAAACTTAATTTATTTGGCTAATTCTACGATGGGAATAGACGCAATTTACTAAAAAACATTAATCAATGAAAGAGGTGTTCAAAAATAAATTTCAGCTAACAGGTGAGCAACGGGGTCGATGCGGAAGGTATGGTAAACTGACGGTGGGTGAAAGGAGCCGGTGGTTGAGCGGAGTCGAAACCACAATTCGATACAGACCCACACTCCTTTCGACTACGCTCAAGGAACGGTGAGTTGCGGAGCACTAACAACTCTTATAGCTAAATGCAACAAGATAAATGAACGAACCGGTGGTTGAGCGGAGTCGAAACCACAATTCGATGAAGACCCACACTCCTTTCGACTACGCTCAAGGAACGGTGAGTTGCGGAGCACTAACAACTCTTATAGCTAAATGCAACAAGATAAATGAACGAAACCGGTGGTTGAACGAAGTCGAAACCACCTTTCAATACATATCGATAACATAACGGCTATGCCAGAAGGTCAGTTTTAACATCAACCTTATAAAAAATAAACAGGTAGATTGGCATCTTACCTGTTTATAATATTAAGTTTTCGACTTAGTTCTAATAGAATTGGGAATTGATTAGAGAGTTTTTTTTGTCTCCGATACCCCTTTTCAGAAAGAGACTCTACTAATACTTAGATCTACCGCTGTAACCGCCTCTGCCACTACCACTACCACCACCGCTTCTACCGCCGCCTTCATTAGCAGTTTTCGGTCTGGCTTGGTTAACAACGATTTTTCTTCCCATTAATTCGCCATCATTGAGTTCTTCGATAGCTTGTTTTGCTTCGGTTTCATTAGTCATGGTGACAAAACCAAAACCTTTACTTCTCCGGGTTACACTGTCGGTGACAATTTTAACGGCTGTAACTTCACCGTATTCTTCGAAAATTTCCTTTAATACATCCTCATCTACCTTGTAATGAAGATTTCCTACGTAAATGTCCATGAAATTGAAATGTAAATTAATATGAATGATTAATAATTGGTAGAGCTTAGCAACACACAAACTGGTGGATTGATTGTTAACTGAGGCGTGTATTCCAAATCAGTAAGAGAATTACCTGTAATCTACAATACAAATTTGCAATATTTATTTCAAGTAAAAAAGGAATATTAAGATTTAAATTGTAAAAAAGGAAATAAATAAAGTAAGGTGTTAATAATAAGATAATTGAAAGTTTAGAGAAAATGTAATTTCGTCGATGTCAATGGATTTTTATATTTTTAAAAACACAGATCCTAATTATCTTCCATTATTTTTGTGAAAATTTTGAAAGCAATGCCCTCGGAAATTGACATAGCCGAATTTTTATCAATGGCTAAAAATATTCCTGTTATTGATGTGCGTTCTCCTTCTGAATATCTCAAGGGACATATTCCAGGTGCCCTAAACTTACCCTTATTTTCTGACGATGAAAGGGTAAAGGTTGGAACCTTATATGTAAGAAGTGGTAAAGGAGATGCCTATTTACTAGGCCTTGAAATTGTTGGTCCAAAACTTAAAAGCTTTGCTGAAGAAGTTAAACAACTGGCTGTTAACCAACAATTATTAGTTCATTGCTGGCGGGGAGGAATGCGAAGTAATAGTATGGCTTGGTTGTTTGAACAAATTGGAATAAAAGTGAGTACGCTAAAAGGCGGTTATAAATCATACCGGCATTATGTACTGGAGTGGTTTCTCATAGAACCAACTTTAGTAGTTTTAGGTGGCATGACCGGCAGCGGAAAAACAGAAATACTAAATGAGTTACAAAAAGCAGGTTGCCAGGTAGTAGATCTGGAAGGCATTGCGCATCATAAAGGTTCGGCTTTCGGAGGTCTGGGACAACTTCATCAACCTACACAGGAACAATTTGAAAATAATTTATTTTCAAATTTACAACTACTTGATTATAAATATGCCATTTGGATTGAAGATGAGAGTATGGCTATTGGAAAAGTGCTATTACCAAAGGCATTGCATGAATTCATGAAACAATCCAAAATAATATGTATAAATCGAGATAAAGAAACACGAATTGCAAGATTGATAGATGAGTATGCACATTTTTCATCAACGGAACTGGCGGAATCTATTCAAAAAATTGCAAAGAGACTGGGCGGAAAAGACACAAACGATGCGCTGACTGCATTATTGGGGGAGGATTATAAAAAAGTTGCGCATATTGCGCTGCAATATTATGATAAGTCATACAAAAATCTTTTGAAACTAAGGTCTAAGGAGACCCTCATAGAATTCGTTCCGAAATCGAACTTATCCCGCGAAATAGCAGAAGAAATATTGAATTTGCAACTATAGATAAAATGGAAACTCCTAAACTTACACAATTTAGTCCTGGTGCAGGATGCGGATGCAAGATTGCTCCTGCGGATCTGCAAACCATACTAACCAGTAACCTTAGTTTTGCCTGGCCGGAAAAACTGTTGGTTGGCTTCGACACCAGAGACGATGCAGCAGTTTATGATTTGGGTAACGGTATGGCATTAATAAGCACAACCGATTTTTTTACGCCCATTGTAGATGATCCTTTCGATTTTGGAAGAATAGCTGCTACTAATGCCATTAGTGACGTTTATGCTATGGGAGGAACGCCCGTTTTAGCCATTTCCATTCTGGGCTGGCCTCTGGAGAAATTACCACACGAGATTGCCAGAAAAGTAATTGAGGGAGCACGCACCGTATGCGAAAGTGCTGGAATAGCCATTGCCGGCGGTCATAGTATAAACATTGCCGACCCCGTGTTTGGTTTAGCTGTTAATGGCATCGTGAATATCGCCGAAATAAAGAAAAATAGCACCGCTACAGAAGGCTGCATTTTATATTTGACAAAGCCTCTGGGTATTGGTATTATTACAACCGCTGAAAAAAAAGGACTGGTAAAAGAAAAGCATATTCAAAAAGCGATTGAGCTGATGACAACCTTGAACAAAGCAGGTGCGGAATTTGCAAAGCTAAGCTGTGTAAAAGCCATGACTGATGTAACCGGATTCGGTTTGCTGGGTCATTTACTTGAAATCTGTGAAGGAAGCGATTTATCAGCCAATATCTCTTTTTATAAAATTCCTGTCATTGAAGGCATTAAGGAATACATTGCAGCTAAGGCTGTTCCCGGTGGTACATTTCGCAATTGGAAAAGTTATGGTGAAAAAATAAGTACCTCTACCGGCACGCTTGAGGAAGAACAAAAAATGATACTGTGCGACCCTCAAACCAGCGGAGGTCTTCTGGTAGCGGTCGACCCAAATGGCATATCTGACTTTACCAGTCTCGCTTCCAATATATCATGTGAGGTTTGGGAAATAGGTTATTTGTCAGCTACGAGTTCACCCATAATTAATGTGATTCAATAATTTTTGTCCGGAGCCAATGGCACGAATTAAGTAAATGACGCCGAAGGCTAATGACTATTTTTTGGATGTTTGCAATTGTTGAAACTTTTTCTTAATTTAATGCAAAATTCCAAACTATCAATAATTATGAGCAAAAAACCATTGGTATTTATTGTTGAGGATGACAATTTTTACAACTCTGTGATTTCCACGTATCTTAAAACCAAAGGATTTGAAGTCCATTCATTTCTTTCGGGAGAAGAATGCATTGACAAATTATCGCTTCATCCTGACATCATTCTGCTTGATTTTATGTTACCTGGGATCGACGGAATAGAGGTTATGCGACGAATGAAGGCACATAATTCCA
>CAYZNC010000465.1:0-4683 GCA_964478555.1 uncultured Bacteroidales bacterium
CTTTTAGCCACAAATAGCGTTCTGTCGAGTGACCAAGAGCTAAGAAAAGGAGTTTACCAGGATTACCGATATAAGGTTAATAATTAAAAATGAAGATCTTCTTTTTGTTCCCTTTGGCTTGTATCTTCATTAATTTTAG
This sequence comes from uncultured Bacteroidales bacterium, assembly GCA_964478555.1. Taxonomy (GTDB): domain Bacteria; phylum Bacteroidota; class Bacteroidia; order Bacteroidales; family JAAUTT01; genus JAAUTT01. Next base: position 140 of record CAYZNC010000465.1, read on the forward strand.
CATTTTCTTCCCAGGTTATCCCATAGGGAGCTCCGCCTGAAGTGTAGCCTGCAATATATGCGAAATAATTGTCTCATTCAATGGCTTGAGTCTTCTGTTTACTTTTAAACTTTTCGCGCCGTTTTCTTTTGTCTTCTTCAGCCCTTTTTAAACTTACTTTCAGCTCCGGTGGGAATTCAATCCCCAGCATTTCTGTAAAATACACGTTTTAGGGTATGGATAAGTTTTTGGTAGTCGGTAGTTTTGTACGAGTCTATAATCCAGAAATTATATATAATGAAAAAAATAATCTATTAACGACAAGCCCATAGTATATTTAAATTTAAAAAAGTAGGACAAAAATGAGACACAAAAAAGTAAAATTAAGTGCCGTGCTTCTGTTAGGGTTGGGTTTAACAGGGTTAAAAGCACAAGAAGCCATACCAGCCACAGGTGGTATGGCTTCGGGCAGCGGAGGCTCGGTGAGCTATTCTTTGGGACAACTGGTTTACACCACCAACACCGGAACAAACGGTTCGGTGGCACTAGGCATACAGCAGCCTTTCGAAATTTTTGTTGTTACCAGTATTGAACAAGCCAAAGGCATGTCATTGCAATGCTCGGCTTACCCAAACCCCACAACTGATTTTCTAACTCTGAAAGTCGAAAACTTTGAACTTTCAACTTTGAACTTTCAACTGTTTGACATCAGCGGAAAACTTTTAGTAAGTAAAAAAGTTGAAAACAGCGAAACAACTATTGCGATGAGCAATTTTGTTTCTGCCACTTATTTTCTGAAAGTAACCCAAGCAAACAAAGAAATCAAAACATTTAAAATCATTAAAAATTAAACAGCTATGAAAAGATTATTTACAATATTAGCAGCCGTATTACTAACGATAATTGTGATTGCTCAAGCACCGCAAAAAATGAGCTATCAGGCAGTAATTAGAAATAGCAGTAACGCTTTAGTTACTTCAAGGACTGTAGGAATGCGAATAAGTATTTTGCAAGGGTCAGCAAGTGGCTCGGCAGTTTATACCGAAACCCAAACGCCAACTACCAATGCTAATGGTTTAGCAAGTTTAGAAATAGGCGGAGGCACTGTTGTTACAGGAGCTTTTGCAGCCATAGATTGGTCTGCCGGGCCATATTTTATTAAAACCGAAACTGACCTTGCCGGAGGCAAAAGTTACAGTATAAGCGGAGTAAGTCAATTACTTAGTATGCCTTATGCATTATATGCAAAAACTGCAGATTCAGTTGCAGGCCTTACAAAACATTATATCGGTGAACTTTATGGTGGCGGTATTATTGTTGCGGCTTATAAGGTTTCGGGTGTTGAACATGGTTTAATTGCCTCATTAGTAGATTTAAGCACAGGTATAACATGGACTACCGCAAGTTATCAATCAACAACAGTTCCAGGTGTTGCCTTAAGTCCAGATGATGGTTTAGCAAATTCAAATGCAATTGTTGCTCAAGCTGGCGCTGGCACTACTTATGCGGCTGGTTTGTGCAGGGCATATAGAGTTACAGGCGATGGTGGACTTGGTGATTGGTACTTACCTGCTGCTTATGAATTAAACCAATGTTATAATGCAGCCTTTGTTGTGAACAAAATTTTAGGTGTTACTAACGGGTTTCATTACGACTACTATTGGAGTTCTACCGAGGACAACGGTTACTATGCATGGTCCCAGTACTTCATCAACGGCTACTCGTACTTCTATAGTAAGGGCAATAGTTATAGAGTTCGTGCAGTCAGGAGATATTAACTATTTATTAATTCTTGCACCACAAAAGATATATTTGAAACTACTCAAAGTGTAATAATTTCCAAGCATTTTATTTGGGGTGGATTAATCAAATTTAGTTAGTTATTTGATTATTAAATTTATAACAAAAAAAATATTCGAAAATTAATTTGTTCTTTTCAATATTTACTGAAAAATATATCTTTGTACGTAACTTTATGTATTTATCAACAATCTATATTTTCTTGTTAAACTCACATCTTTTGTAAACATAATAGGTTGTTTAATTGTATCTTAATAAAAAAATATGACAAGAAAACAGGCAAAAGAAGTTAAAACTTCATTTAAAGAATACTCCAAAAAGATATTATCCTCAAAAGAAAATTCTAAAAAATTTCTCATAGAATTAGGAGTTTGCGATAAAAAAGGAAAACTTACGCGAAATTATAGGTAATGTATTCCAAGCGTCACAATTTAATTATTGGATTTCATGGTTGTGACGAATCTGTTAGAGAAAAGATTGTAAAAGGGGAAGATAAGCAATATAAAAGTACGAACGATTATGATTGGCTAGGCCATGGAATGTATTTTTGGGAATATAATTATGCTCGAGCATTAGAATATGCACAACTGATTCACAAAAGTAATAGATATAGTAAATATCCAATTAAAAAACCTTCTGTATTAGGCGCAATAATTGATTTAGGTCATTGCCTTGATCTTTTGGATTCTGCATATTTAAATATTGTAAAAGAATCATACCTATTGCTTGAAAAATCATCTAAAATTGCAGGATTTTCATTACCCAAAAACAAGCCAGTTGAGGAAGAAAAGGATATACTTATTCGCAAATTGGATTGCGCAGTAATTGAATCTGTCCATTTTTATTATAAAGAAAAAGGAGAAAGGTTTGATTCTGTAAGGAGCGTTTTTTTTGAAGGTGAATATTTATATAAAAATGCAGGTTTTAAAGAAAAGAATCATATTCAAATTTGTATCAGAAATCCTAACTGCATTAAAGGTTATTTCATTCCTAGAGATTATGAAAATTGGGATGAATGATTGGAAACAACAAGAAAACTAGAATCTTACTTTCCGATACAAAACTTACTGAATATATTTCCTAATATTTCATCCGTTGTTATCTGCCCGGTTATTTCGCCTAAGTGGTGCAGAATTTCGCGGATGTCCTGGGCTATAAAATCGCTGCTTACTCCTGTGGTCAGGTCATTTTCAACACGAACAACTGCTTCCAGCGCTTTGGTCAATGCTTCGTAATGGCGAACATTGGAAACAACCACATCGTGCTTGTTTATGTCCTTCACCTTCATTATGTCAAGCAACAATGCCGTTAATTCGCTGGTATTGGTGTGGTATTTAGCCGAAAGAAAAAGGGTGGGGTAGGAGCCAAAGGTATTTTTTCCTATCCGTTCAATATCCTGGCCATTGGACAAATCTATTTTATTCACAATAATTACCACCTGCTGGTCTGGTGCCGGCTTTAAACCTGCTATTTGCTTCTTAATTTCTTCAGGCGTATCTGTGGCCTCCACCAGTAAGAGAATAATCCTGGCCTCGCTTATTTTGGCAAACGTACGCTCTATACCCAGTGCTTCAATGGTGTCGGTAGTGGGTCGTATGCCGGCAGTATCGATAAACCGGAATTGAATACCTCCGATATTAATTACATCTTCAATGGCATCACGTGTGGTGCCGGCTATTTCCGAAACGATCGCTTTTTCTTCCTGCAACAACGTGTTTAAAAGGGTGGATTTGCCTACATTGGGACTACCTACAATAGCCACCGGTACACCATTTTTGATAACATTGCCCAGGGCAAATGATTTTACCAGCTTATCGATGGTCTCACTAATGTGGATCATCAGCTTTTGCAATTCCTGGCGATTTGCAAATTCAACATCCTCTTCGCTAAAATCAAGTTCGAGCTCTATCATCGAGCTGAAATTCAATAATTCAGTGCGAAGGGTATCAATTTGTTTATAGAAACCACCTCGTAGCTGATGGATCGCCATATTGTGCTCAGCTTCGGATTCTGATGCAATTAGGTCAGCAACAGCTTCAGCCTGAGATAAATCCATCTTTCTATTCAGGAAAGCACGTAAGGTAAATTCACCAGGTTTTGCCAATCGTACCCCGCTTTTTGTTAACACTTGTAAAATAAGCTGTTGAATGTACGTTGATCCGTGACAGGATATTTCAACAACTTCCTCACCTGTATACGAATGGGGCTCTTTGAACAACGTTACCAGTACTTCGTCGATCACATTATCCTGATATACAATACTTCCAAAATGAACCGTATGCGACGTCTGTTGGGTGAGTCTTTTTTGATGGGTGGGTGATCGAAATAGGGAATCCAGAATTGCAATGGAACCTTTTCCGGAAAGTCTAATCAATGCAATAGCTCCGTTTCCGGGAGTAGTGGCAATCGCACAAATTACAGAATCATCTTTCATTACCTAATAATTTCAATGCAAAGATATACATAATTGTTATTGACTTCGCGTCATTTCCTTCCGTTGGAATTTACTTATTTCAATGATGCCGCATGCAAAAATATGAAAACCACCTAATTGGGGTGGTTTTCATAGGTAAGGACACTGCTAAGCACGTAACCGGGAGGCTTGATAATTCATTATTGATTTACCCAAGCTACAACTGTATTTGATGTAGTTTTTGAATTCATATTGTCAGTGGCTACAGCCGTTATACTATACCTTCCGGTAGGAACATTACTCCATGTGAATGAATAAGGAGTAACTGTTTTTTCGCCTAGTTTAGTGGTGC
>CAYZNC010000466.1:0-4679 GCA_964478555.1 uncultured Bacteroidales bacterium
CTTATACGCTGGAAATTTAGAAGGGATTATCCTTGAATGTTGATCCATCAGATATTTTTGTTGCCATTGCAATAAGGTCAATACTTCAGGTTTGTTGTTATGTAATTGATCATCGATAATGATTTCGCCTCCCTCAGGAGCGGGGCTATAAAAATAATTATGATCAAACGTACCCACATCCTTTGTTTCGCCTCCGCCAGAAAGCCAAATTTCAATTAAATGTTGATTTGGCAGCTCAGAGAAAAGAATATTGTTAAATGTTTCGCAGTTTATTACAGTTTGAGTGTGTGCAGTAGTGTCGTGCAAAAACCGAATTTGCGTATTATTGTCATATATCAGATTATGGAAAGTTTTTATTTTTTTTGAATTGCGAATATATATTCCACTGTATTTACAACGATAAATTGTATTATCTGATATTTCAATGTTCATCGAATTGTCATCAAGATAAATCCCGTTGCAGAAATCGTCCATATATGTAGTTCCTTCGGGAGCACCATGACCATTAACAATAATATTTCCAGTTATCTTCTGCCTGATATGTTCAATCTTTGAATAAGTGTATAGCCCACCCCCATCATCCTTATTGATACAAAAATTTGAAATAAAATTGTTTTTGATGGTAATGGAATCGCACATGAAATAAATTCCATTGTAACCAACACTATCTATTTTATTATTTTCAACCTGATAGTTGGATCCAATTAGCAACATACCATTGGATTGAAGATCGCCTCCCAAACCCATGCCTGACATTAACGCCGTATGTTTAATGATGTTGTTTCTGATCAATATGTTACTGCAATAGTTGAATTCAATGGAAGTATTATTAGTATTGTAAATGTAGTTATTCACAAATTCAATATTTCGTGAACCAAAAGCCTGGAAAGCATTATTTCCGGAATTCAAAATGGATAAATTGTGAATTTGAATGTCGAAGCCATAATTAATTTTTAAAGCAGCTTTTGAAGCTCCATTTAGCGTTATATTTTCAATACCAATAATACCTGCCTTGGAAACATAAATTAAAATTGGCAACACACCAACCTGAATATTAAGCTGGTTAGGATCATTGACATCGTATAAATAAACAAAATTACTCCTTGAATCATAGTACCATTCACCATTTTCATCAAGTGTTTTTACACAATTCTGAATAAAACATCCAAAACCATTTGTTGGTTCGTAAGTAATGGGTCTGGAAAAATTGAAAGTATTGCCCTTTTGTGATGCAATAATCGTTTTATCTAGAATCCATCGTTGGCTTCGCACCACCATTTCGGCTCCTGTCCAATCAATATTGGTAATTTCATCACTACAGGTAATTTGAGATTTGCCCATGTGGGTTGATATTGTCAAATAGCCTTTGTTTTTAGCATTAATGTTAGGATATCTGCCAAGCTGCTGAGGTTTTCCATTAATTAACAAATTATTGACAGAATCTCCTTTATTACATTTTGCCTTCCACAAATGATTATTTAATTTTATCCAATTGCCCAAACTTCTAGCTCCGGTAATTTCAGGATTTGATCCTTTTCCGTAAGCTCCAATTACAATTCTCGCTTTGGATGGTACATACCAGTCCGATCTGGAAATAATAATCGAGCCAGAAAAAATATCCCCTCTTTTTAATAAAACAGAATCACCTCCATTCAGCGTCATTACCATTCCATTCAATTTATTCAGTGTCTTCCACGGGGTTTCCTTATGCTGAGCTTGTTGCGAAGTGTAAGAATCATTTCCGGATGAAGAAGAAAAATAATAATTCTTGGCCGAAATATTTGCAAATAAAAAAATCATAGCAAAGACAATACAAATATTTTTCATTGTTTTATTTAGGTTGAGAGACTTTTGCATTCCTATTGTTTATGTGCTAAGCCTCAAGTTTTAGGTTTTATGAGTTTGTCATATTATTAAAAACTCGTAAATATAAGTTTAAATAATTAAAAGTAAATATGCAGTTAAATATTTACATTTTTTTCAACTTTTCCACGCTATTGAGCTTCTGTACTCAGAATACTTCAGGAAGAATCATATAATATTTTGATTTATTGCACTTTAATATTTTTTTTTAATAAATCAAATAAAAGCATAAGGGTAACCCCTTCATTTTTGTTCTATACATATGAATTACCCAAATAGAAAATATTATAAATTGTATAACACTAAAATTTAACACATTGCGAAACAAATTTTGATAAGAAATAAATTTTAACCTGAACCTTTACCCAAAACCTAATGAATTATGAATGCAATTAAAACTCTCCGGATATTTTTGAAAGATAGGAAAAAATGGTGGTTATTACCCGTCCTTATAGGTCAACTAATAATGGGTTTAGCCATTGTATTTGAAGGCGACTCCGACATCGCTCCTTTTATTTACACTTAATCTTAGAAATTTAAAATTACTTGTACTTGCTGCCATTGATTTTGCTTTAATGGAACGTGTCTTAGTATTAATGATTACAAAGACATATTCCGTTAATTCCAAAATGATAGGCTGTTGCGTACCATTTCTGATAATAAGATAAATTCATGAAATATGAATTGAAGTATAATTTATTTTATGCCTTTGAATAAGAACGTTTTTATTAATCCAAAATTATGAAAATTTTAAAAAAAATAATTGCTAACAAGGGTTTACTGATTGCAATCGTCACAAGTGTATTAATTGTTTCTGAAGATTTAGCTTTAATTATTGGCGACACTTTTTTTGGTGAAATAAAAGGTGTAATTTTTAATTTTAATTTATACAAATTAATTTTATCTTCCAATTTATTGATCCTCGGAATTGCTATCCTTATCTATATTTTCCCAAAGTTAATTAATTATTTTGAGGAGAAAATATCTAAAAAGATGGCCATTATCATAGTGGTTTTTTTGGGAATCATTTTATGCAATTTTATCCTGATAATTTTTATCATTGCAAACAACGAAATAACTGCTTTTAAGGCAATAAAACTTATAAAAAGCACAAACGTACTTCTGGCAGTATTCATTATTGCTTCATATATTTTGTTTATTTTATTAAAATATTCAAAATATATTCTGGCAAAATTTTTAGCTAGCAGACAGAATATAATTCTCGCTGTAATTACATTTATGGTTTCTGTTTTTTTTATAGAAGTCATTTTTTATGTTATCCGAAAAGTAACAGATTCTCCCATAATAACTTATACACATATTGGTGTGGGGCTCTTTAGAAATGATTCTTGTCTTGGATACGCACTTACCAAAAATTTAAAAGCTACATACGATGAAATTTTAATTGATAAATCAAAGCATGATACTTCATATATTTTTAAAACGGTAATAAAAACCGACAGTTTAGGCAACCGGTTTACGGATATTCCCGGAATGCAAACCCGAAAAAAATATGCTGTTTTCTTTGGTTGTTCCTTTACGTTTGGAGTGGGAGTTCAGGACACACAAACAATTCCATACTATTTCGCTAAATACGATACCAATTATTGCGTCTATAATTTTGGCGTTGGTGGATACGGTACTCAACAGATACTCGCCAAATTGCAGCATACAAGCATTCGAAAGCTCATTAAACAGGATTCGGGCATATGTTTCTATATTTATACTTATCCACAACTAGGAAGGGTAATCGGAGATAAATTAACGTATACTTCTTTTGGTCACGATTTTCCATACTATGGTTATAAACATGATAGCTTGCACTGTTTCGGAACTTTTGGCCGCAACCGTGTTTTAATATCAAGTTTTTACACATTGATGAACAAAAGTAATGTGGTCAATTATTTCAATATTAATTTTCCACTTAGACAAAATGCCGATCATTATAAATTAACCTGTGACATAATCCAAAAAGCCTACCAGGAGTATAAGAAGCAATTTCATAACGAAAGTTTTTATGTAGTTGTATACCCCACAAGTGAAGAAATTCTGAAATATTTAAAATATTATAACATTAAAGTAATAGATCTCAGTAAGATTTTAAATTTTTATGATAAACGTTATTATATATCAGACTATGACAGGCATCCGACAGCCTTAGCCCACGAATTATTTGCAAAGAAGTTAATCAATACTAGTAAAATTCTCGGATATTAAGCTTTAAAATATGGAAAATACAGAAATCATAACCCCAAAAAACCTTTTGATCAGATCAAACATTCAACCTTTATTGGATATTAATTTTCCCCATGACAGGCTTCTATACCGTGAATATTTAAAAAGAAGTTTTTATTCAAAAACAGGAAAGAAATTCTTCGAATTTTTTTTACTGATTCTCATTGCTTTTCCAGCAATTGCATTAATTATTCTCCTTTTTTTTCTATTAGTAATACCCAACAAAGGAAGAGTATTTTTTAGACAAAAAAGAATGGGATTAAACGGTCGATGGTTCACCATATACAAATTTCGTACTTTAACTGGTCCAATAGAAGTCAATACAGAAAAAGATATGGAAGTTATAAAAAAGAACTCACTCTTTATGGGTGTCTTTTTGAGAAAAACCGGTCTTGACGAAATTCTTCAGATTCTTAATGTAATCAGAGGTGAAATGAATCTTATAGGTCCCAGGCCGTTACCATTAAAGGACATCGAACAACTCTCCGGGTCACAGTTCATCATAAGGCATCTGGTTAAGCCCGGAATATGTGGTTTATGGCAGATCAGACGCAAATATTTTAATGATATCGGATCCCTCC
>CAYZNC010000467.1:0-4677 GCA_964478555.1 uncultured Bacteroidales bacterium
GAAGGCGATTACGAAGCTGGTAAAGCATTGGTTGAAGATTATGGTGTAAAAGTTGATCCTACTTTACATAAAGAGGTGCTTGAACGCTATGCTAAGTTGAATCTTGCGCCCTATGCAGGTTTTATTAATCCTGAATACACCCTCATCGAGAAAAACGGTGAAATTGTGGATGTAAAAATTGATTACCCCACGGACTTTGCAGGCCAAATGTTAAAATACGCAAAGCAGTATTCGTTCCTGCCGACCAATAATTAATTATCAATATTAGCCTTTTCTAAAAAGAACTTAATAAAGCAAGGGTCGACCAGATTTTATATTCTGTTTGGCCCTTTTTTCATTTTATTAAACACATACAAACTTGGCAATCAATCAAGTTTGGAAACTTAATTTATTTTTTTTAATTTACGCATGCAAACCTGATTTATTTTTAACCCAGTGTTAACCACTAACTAATATTAACTAACTAACCAATTAACTATGTTTGCGAAATTATCAATTACACCCGCTCATCTTACCTTTCGTAAGATTTTCATGAGAAACTATAAATATTTAATCGTTACCGATGTCGGAGATTAACGTTTTTACAGTATAACAGCCATATTGTAATACTTTTCCTTCTCATTAATATTGCCATAATTATAGTTTTATAAACAATGGTGGTGTGTAAGCATATGCTCCCCACATAAATGCTTTAGCTCATGAAACTTTCATCCTCCGCATTCTTTTTGCTGATCGCAATTCTTTTCAACGTTTTAACCAGTATCTTTTTCAAATTCTCATCCTTCAAAGATTATGACAAGTTAAAAGTGATATTCTTTATCGTTGGGCTGCTTTTTGGAATTGGAAATTCATACTTTTATGTAAAGTCTTTAAAAACAGTCAATCTAAATGTTGCGTTCCCTGTTTATTCGGCAGGTAACATCATAGTTCTGACTGTTATTTCTTATTTAATCTTTAAAGAAAGCTTTACCCTGATCAAAACAGGTGGAATACTGCTGGTTATATGCGGCATTTACCTGATTAGTAAGCAATAAGCTTTCTAATTTTCGGACATTAGGTTACACCTCAACACAAACCGCATATTAGTAGACTGTGTTTGCGAGGATTGTCTGCTTTTGACCGGTTTGTAACGGCAGAGTCGCAATTCCTTGTTTCTTCCCTCCTGAAAAACAGGGAAAGTTATGGATGATTGCATTATGGCCCATTCAAAATTTCTCCAGTGTATAGACGAACATCGTTATGAAAATGCCCATGTTTCCTTTTTATTGAAGGACGAATTTAATAACATACCGGGAAGGATTACTCAAATCATTTATTATAAGTTAATGCAAAGAAATTGGACATCCGGGCCAAATTAACCCTATGATGAACGCAAGTACGGAAAGGATGCAAACAAGCCCAAAACAAACCATAAGGAAAGTGAAGAAAATAATTAATATCTTTTTCATTTTTAAGGTAATTAAAATTTTAAAGGGCTATTAATTTCATAGTCGCCACCACACTTCCCGAATCAAATAGTTGCACAATATAAATACCGGCACCAAGTTTTGAACGGTCCACCCTGAATCCATTACTATCAAATTTGGTTAACGGTTGTACGGTCCTGCCGCTTATGTCGCGAATAACAATACATATTCCGGCATGAGTTTGTCCTTCAACTTTCAACAATGTGTAATCGAGAAAAGGGTTGGGACTTGCATAAAACCGAATTCCTTCAACCTTTTCGCTTTTATTGGGAATCGTGTTGATGCTAGTGTTAACTTTCTTACTAATGGAAATAGGCGTTCGATTGGGAACACTATTATAATAAATGTAATTGCTTTCCAATACAGAAATAACCTTGACATTTTTTGCATAATCTCCTTTGATAACCGTTACCGAATCCCCGCTCAAAAAAGCCGGCAATTTGATTTTAAGTGTCAAATCCACATTAAAAATAGAATCATTCAAATTATCATCGGATATGAATGAAAACTTTTCGTCACTGCTGGTTGCAATCGTATGTTTTACTGCATTTCGTTCCCGGATGTATTTATAAACATTTTGATAGGTATCGATCCAAACATCCCTTTTGGTGACTAAGTCAACGGTTTGCTTAAAATTATCGAGGCTTACCGTATAAATCAATGAATCTGCATTAAAAGGCTCATTCAGGATATTGTGATACATCAACGGCAGGTAATATCCATATTTCTCTGTATTTGCTACCAGGCTGTCAATAAATGATGGTAAAGTAGAACTTAAAACAGGGCGTGACTTAAGCGTATAAAAATCGAATGGTGTAGCCAGGTTATAGCCATATTGACTGCTTCGTGCCGTATAAAAATATTTGGCCAGGTAAGGAAGTGTTTCGTACCGAAAACTGCCAAACGGAATAGACAATGAAAAGGTTTTTTGATTAAACCGCTGGTTAAGTGTTGTTACAGCATTACAAAGGGCATCCGTAACACCCTGAAAATTTTGATCAGCTGTCAGCTGACCAAGGTTATCATGATCAACCGTATGGGAACCTATTTCGAAGCCCTTGTTCTGGTATTCTCGCATTAGGCCCAAGCTTGCCAGCGGGGCATCATATATACTTGTTGTGTCAGTGAATACAAAAAATGTAGCCTTTAAGTTAACAGAGTCAAGACAAGGGGCAGCATAGATAAATGCGCCGATAGCTCCATCATCAAAAGTAAAACTGATGGCCCCTTTTTTATCATTCTTCCATGTGGTGGCTGAAATAAGCGGTTGATATATGAACTTACCGCTTACGGCAGCCGAAATGTTCGTGAATGGGAAATCGGATTTTGTGGCTGAATAAACAGTTGAGGGGGGTTTAAATGAAGCGCCATCGCATGCAAAAGTCATAATGTCCTGTGATCCTGATACAGGATTGTTATAATATACTGCTATATCACTTGTGGTATCAGTAGCAAAGTGACCAGGCAAGGCAAAACTTACATTTGAAAAATCGAAATTGCTTTTTGTTGTTTTAAAATATGTGACTGTATCAAAACTGTGGTTATTGTTTTTAAATACATAAATGCTCTGGGCAAGTGAGACTGGATCGTCATACAATACAGCAATGTCTGTTTTTTTGTCATAGTTGTAATCCCCTGGTACGGCAAAGCGCAAGGATGAAAAATCCATTACTACCTTAGTGGTATTGAAATAACTTGGTAGCAATGAAAAGGAGGTCCCCTCCGATTTAAAAACAAAGATACTTTGCTTGGTATTGGGTTTATCTCCAAAATAATTATAGAATACTGCAATATCAGTTTTGTCATCCTGTGTAAAATCAGCAGCAACTGCAAATTTTAGGGTTGAGAAGTTAAACTCATCCCGGGTGGTGGTAAAGTATTCCTTTGGACTTGAGAATCCGGAGCCTGTCGATTCAAAAACATAAATGGATTGTTTCTCGGAATTGATATCGTTATAAAATACTGCTATGTCTGATTTTCCATCCTGATTGAAATCGCCTGCTACAGCAAGTTTAACATAATCGAAATTAAAAGCCGTATCGATGACAGAAAACCATGTTCCAACCGGAAGTAATTTATTCCCCTGCGATTTAAAAACCATAATTACGGAACATGAAAAAGCGGGATTCATATTGGGTGTATAGCCAAGTTTATAAAACATGGCTATTTCATCCATTCCATCGTTATCAAAATCGCCGGAAACGGTGAGCGTAGGGTAATTACCCTCCAATTCGGCGGTTTGGGCAGAAAATGCATCTTCAATCCGGTTAAAGTTATTTCCATTCTTTTGGAACAGATAATGCACAAAATCACCATCCTGATTATAGAAAACACAATTTAAATCTGTAAACTGGCAATAAACAGCATTGAAACTTACCAAAAACGAGAGGATAAAAAATATCCTAAATTTTAAACGATACATAACGAGACTATTGCGGGGTTGTTTATTTAAAATAATTGCAAAAATTGCGCGTTTACTAAGGCATTAAAGATAATATTTTTTTATTGTACGTTAATTTTCATTAATTAATTACCTTTTTTTGCGTTTATAAATCGACCTGCATTCTGGTTTTACATTTCTAAGAAAGATACTTAATGTTGCTTGTTCCCCTTCCCTTTTGGTTTTATTCTGGGATTAGTTGGAGTATCGGTGTGCTCATTACATATCGAAGCAATTATGACAATTTTTAAATCCTTACAAACAATATTCCACTTGGACAAACATCCATCACATAGTAACTTACTATTATTTAAATATTCAATCGTATCAACAGAAGTTTTCAATTTTGGTAAGGTATATTCTATTAAAACAGAATCAGAATTTAAGGAAGAAAAGATTTTTTTATTCAAATCTCCATAACACATAAATTTAACGCTGTCATAGTTTATTATTCCAAAGTAATTAGCTGAATCTAAATTATTCATATACTTCGGTAAGACATTCAACAAATAAAAATTCTTTTGACTACTACAGGACATAAGAAAACAACTTAATTTTTTTTTGTGATATGGACAGTATATATCTCTTTGATATATTTTTGTCAAAATATTTAATAAGCATTTATCTACTCTTATTAAAGGTAGCTTAGCTTTTACGCTCTGTACCTTGTAATTTGGGCTAGAAGTAATACTTTAGTTATATGGAAAAGTTTGACTTTTAGCTAAAACATGAAAAAAAATAAAAGCGATAAACAGTAAATTTTTCATTATC
>CAYZNC010000468.1:0-4670 GCA_964478555.1 uncultured Bacteroidales bacterium
GCAAAAAAAGAAGCAGGAAACAACCTATACTCCTTCCTTCATGTTATAAAACCCGAAATTGACCTGCCAGACAACATTGACGAACACGACCCCAGTGTATATCAACAAGGGAAACAAAACTTTCTTAGACTCATTAAGGAGGGTACACTGATTCAGGACAGTGAGGAATGTTTATATATTTATGCTCAAACTATGGGAAACCGTACACAGTACGGAATTGTGGCCTGTGCCGCTGTTGATGACTACATGAATAAAGTTATCAGGGAACATGAATTGACACGCCCTGATAAGGAAGAAGACCGGAAAAACCATATCAGGGTCAGTAGTATGAACTACGAACCTGTATTCTTTGCTTATCCTCAAAATAAAGAATTGGATACGATTGTCAATAAAGTTGCAGCGTCAGCACCAGCATATGATTTTACCACTAACGATGGTTTTGGTCATCATTTTTGGGTCATCAGAGACAAAACAACCATTCAACAAATTATTAATATTTTTAAAACCATCAAATACACTTATGTGGCAGATGGTCACCACCGCACTGCAGCTGCAGCCAAGGTTGGTTACGAACGTAAACAGGCAAACCCAAACCATACGGGTAACGAAGAATACAATTTCTTTCTGGCAGTTCATTTCCCCGACAATCAACTTGCCATTATGGATTATAACCGGGTTATCAAAGATCTCAATGGGCTTTCAGAAACCGAATTTTTGAAAACACTGGAAAAGGGATTTTTTGTTGAAGAAAAAGGAACTACAGAACTCAAACCGGAAAAGCTCCACACTTTCAGTATGTACCTTGCCGGAAAATGGTACCTGCTCACAGCAAAACCAGGTACTTACAACGATAATGACCCTATAGGCTGCCTCGACGTTACTGTTCTTTCAAACTTAGTACTGGCTCCAATTTTGGACATAACAGATTTACGAAGCTCTAAACGAATCGATTTTGTTGGTGGTATAAGAGGTCTGGGTGAACTTAAACGACGTGTTGATTGCGGCGATATGCAGGTAGCCTTTGCCTTATATCCAGTTTCAATGAAACAACTGATGGACATTGCCGATACCGGTAATATCATGCCTCCCAAGACCACCTGGTTCGAACCCAAATTAAGAAGCGGACTAGTGGTTCATAGTTTGGACTAAGCCATAAATTAGATCGGGATTGTTGCTTATCAGGATATGAAGATTAATTTCTTCGTAAATTTGTAGCATAATTCTATGCATGTTCAACCTGTAAATGTATGATTCAAAATATCCATCCCCATCTGCTAAACAATAAATTTGTAGTTACCTCCGGTATTCAGGAAAATGACTACATTTTTCACTTTAAAGAAAATTCTCTTCTGTTAAAGCAAAACGGCGGGGAATTTGAGATTCCCAGATTGAAAGATTTGCCTGGCTGTAAGCACGATGGCATATTTCTTTTTACACTTAATAATATCAATTGTTTTCTAATCTGGGATTGTCCGGAATCAGACAGTACCTTTTTTGCTTACCAGGAGATTAATTTCTTCCGTACTTTACCTCAGAAAGAGATTGCCTGGGCTGGCATTGTAAGCCTCCAACTAATGACCTGGTACGCCCAAAACAAATTCTGCGGACAATGCGGGGAGCATACCGTCCTTAAAGGTGACGAAAGGGCAATTACATGTCCTGCTTGCCAAACAACTATGTATCCCAAAATTTCTCCTGCGATCATTGTGGCCATTCTTTGCAACGATAAAATTTTGCTTGCCCGCGGCGTAAACTTCCGGGGTAATTTTTATTCGTTGGTGGCAGGGTATGCAGATATTGGCGAATCACTGGAAGATGCCGTTATAAGGGAAGTGAAAGAAGAAGTTGGTATCGATATTAAGAACATACGATATTACAAAAGTCAGCCCTGGCCATTTTCCGGATCGATGATGATTGGTTATTTAGCCGAAGCTGATGATAAGCAGCCTGTTCAAGTAGATAAAAACGAAATTGAAGATGCCGCATGGTTTACCCGCGGTAATTTGCCAAACCATCCCACTACCATAAGCATTGCTGGCGAAATAATTGAAAAGTTTGAAAAAGGGGAGCTATAGCGGTTTGGAGTTAACAACGGTCTCTTACTCCATTCTAACGTATTCCTGAAAAGCATTGAAAATACTCAATAATTATTTTCCCCTATAGTGTTAATATTGAACTAAATACTAATTTAAAGGTGAAGCTTCTATTCACAATAACTACATTTATAAAGTTAGAAAGAGATCTATTCATAAAATATCATTAATTTTGGTTCTGACTCTTTAAATAACCCATATAATGGAATCAGAATCTACCAATCAAAATGAGTTAAACGAAGAATTAATGCCTAAAGAAGAGACCACTTCCAAAGAAGAAACTCCTCACAAAGAAAAAATAATTTTCCACAAGAATAAAACTTATGTTTACACCATCAGAGATTGGAAAGAATACTTAGGTGAATCTTTTTTAATCATTTTCAGTGTATTGCTTGCACTTATTCTAACTGAATATATCAATAAATTACACGAAAAAGAAAATACAAAAAGTATATTAAAAAGCATTGTTGTTGAATTAAATCATAACAAAAAGGCTATTCAGGAAATGCAGGAATACAATTTACAAGTGCTTAACAGAATTGATGGCGCATTAGTTAACAAAGATATACAAAATAAGCTGGTGTCAAATGATGAATTTCACTTGGACATAATAGCTCCCTGGGGGATATTATATCGTTATCTGGATAATGAAGCCTGGACCATAGCAAAAAATAATGATATTATGTCAAAGATCGATGTGGAATCGGTTTCAATTTTATCTAAGGTATATGAAGACCAGGAACGGATTAGCAAGGTAGAAGATGAGGTAGCAAAAGTTATTTTTGACAGGGCGTCAAGAGACCCAAAACAAATTCATGCAACCTTAATGTTAATTCGCGATATTTACCACGGATGGGCTGTTGATAGAGTTCCTGGATTAATATCAAGAATTGATAAGGCGATAAAAAAAATTGAGACATACTAAATAAATAATACCAACTATACTTAAGGGTGGTTCATCCATAAACGATCACATAAACAACATAAAATATATTAAAATGAAAAAAGTAACTTTCGCCATTTTATTTTCCTTGATGTCAGCTTCCATATTTTGCCAGCATGTCAAAGAAACTCATGTTATTAAATTATTTTCAGTCAGGGGCAAAAGCGTAACAGTTTATTCCACCGCTGAAGGCACAAAGGAAAGATTAACGGAAACCGGGAAAATTGAATTTAAAAATTCGGTACAACCCATAGAAACCGAAACATATGTGTTTGTAAATTCCTATAAAACATTTCAAACTTTTATAGGCATTGGTGGGGCTATAACCGATGCCAGTGCCGAAACATTTGCCAAATTATCTGACGACAAAAAACAAGAGCTGATTAATGCTTATTATGACAAAACCAATGGCATTGGATACTCATTAGCACGTACTAACATAAATAGTTGCGATTTCAGCAGCGATACCTACACTTATATTGCTGATGGCGACAAGGATTTGAAAACATTTAATATCGACCATGATAAAAAATTTCGTATTCCTCTTATAAAAGAAGCAATAAAGGCTGCGGGGAATCAACTTACAATATTTGCCAGTCCCTGGAGCCCACCTGCATTTATGAAGGATAATAATAACATGTTAAAAGGTGGCAAACTAATGCCTCAATATGATGATGCATGGGCAAATTATTTTACCAAATTTATAAAAGCCTACGAAAAAGAAGGTATCCCTATTTGGGGTATTACCATCCAAAATGAACCTTTAGCAGTCCAAACCTGGGAGTCGTGTATTTATACATCCGAGGAAGAAAGAGATTTTTTAAAGAATTACTTAGGCCCCATCATGAATAAAGAAGGTTTAGGTAAAAAAAAGATCATCGTCTGGGATCATAATCGCGATTTAATTAATCAAAGAGCCAGTGTAATTTTCGATGATACAGTTGCGTCAAAATATGCATGGGGCATAGGTTTTCATTGGTACGAAACATGGACTGGCGGCGATCCTATGTTTGCTAACGTTGCTAAAGTATACGAAAACTATCCCACTAAAAATATTATGTTTACCGAAGGATGCGCAGAAAGATTTAATCCTGAAAAGTATAATTATTGGGCAAATGGGGAGAAATACGGCCGCTCCATGATTAACGATTTCAATGCTGGAACAGTGGGTTGGACAGACTGGAATATACTTTTAGATGAAAAAGGCGGCCCAAATCACGTTGGTAATTTCTGCTTTGCTCCTATTCATGCCGATACCAAAACAGGACAATTAATCTATACCCCTGCCTATTATTATATCGGACATTTTTCGAAGTTCATTCGTCCCAATGCAAAAAGAGTAAGCACAGCTTCCAGCAGAAGCAACTTACCAAGTGTTTCCTTTATTAACGAGAACGGTAGAATGGTAACTGTTGTAATGAATACGAATGATAAACCGATAACCTATCATTTATTCGTTGATGATTCGGAAGCAATTGTTACAATTTTGCCACATGCTATTCAAACACTCGTTTATTAATGCGTTAAAGCATAGTTAGCCACTTATTAATTGCAGAAATGAATGATACTAATTCCGGTTTACTGATGATTGAAAAAAATGAAAATAATTGGACAGTACAAACATTATATGATAT
>CAYZNC010000469.1:0-4651 GCA_964478555.1 uncultured Bacteroidales bacterium
AATACTGTCCGCAGGACTTCCTCTGTTACTTCAAAGCACTGCTCCAGGGTATGCTCCCCATCCATGAGAACTTCAGGTTCAACGATGGGAACCAGTCCGGACTCCTGGCAAAGTGCAGCATAGCGGGCCAGAGCATGAGCATTTGCCTCAATGCACCCCCGACTGGGTATTCCCTTACCTATGGCAATAACTGCACGCCACTTGGCAAAACGAGCGCCCATTTGAAAATATTCCTTGAGGCGGTCGCGCAACCCGTCCAGGCCTTCGGTTATTTTTTCCCCGGGATGGCCAGCCATGTCTTTTGCCCCGGTGTCGACTTTGATGCCGGGGATGATCCCTGCATCGACGAGGGCTTTAACGAAGGAAGTACCATCTTTTTTCTGCTGGCGGATAGTCTCATCATAAAGTATTGCACCACTAATGGACTCACCAAGACCTGGAGTGGTCACAATCATCTCCCGGTAAGCACGCCGGGTTCCTTCGTTCTGGTGAATCCCCAATGCAGCAAATCGTTTGTTACAGGTTTGATTGCTTTCGTCCATGGCCAGCAGGCCTTTGTCTCTGGCAACAAGCGCCTTCGCCGTATCTATAATATCTTTTGTATTCATTTTAATTATTTTTTGGTTGCGAATTTCTATGGTGTCCTGTTCTTTTCCTGTGGCTGCTTCAATTGTCTGTGAGGCGCTAAGGAAAAGTCAACAGTCATTGCATAATATATGATTGCAACAAACATCAAAAACAAGAATACCCAAAAAATCCAACTATGATGTACCCATTTCCAGTAAGGCTTATGGTCGTTTTGATTTTCATTCATTGCCAGCACTCCATTTCCAGTTGAGGATTTCGGGCATGTCAAGGCCATGTTTGTCAATATATTGCTTGTGTTCTATGAGTTTGTCCATTACTATCTGCTTCAGCCTGGCGCCATCGGCGCCTAATTGTGGCAGACGGTTAATTACATCCTGGACCAAATGGAACCGGTCAAGATCATTTAAAACCGTCATATCAAAATATGTTGTGATGGTACCTTCTTCCTTATAGCCCCTAACATGCATGTTTCCATGATTATTACGACGGTAAGTCAACCGGTGTATAAGCCATGGGTAGCCATGGAACGCAAATACGACTGGCTTGTCTTTCGTGAACAATGCATCGAACTCCTGATCGCTCAACCCGTGAGGATGTTCAGTATCCGGTTCCAATTTCATCAGATCGACGACATTGATGACGCGGATTTTCAGATCGGGGAGATGTTTGCGAAGGATAGAAACAGCAGCCAGGGTCTCGAGTGTAGGCACATCGCCGCAGCAGGCCATCACCACATCGGGTTCTGCACCTTCATCGCTGCTGGCCCATTTCCAGACACCAATGCCTGTGGTGCAATGTTCAATTGCGGAATCCATGGTCAACCATTGGGGTGCCTGGTATTTGCCTGCGATTACGACGTTGACGTAATCCCGGCTTCTCAGACAATGGTCCCACACTGACAATAAGCAGTTGGCATCGGGCGGCAGGTATACGCGAACGATTGAGGCCTTCTTGTTAACCACATGGTCAATGAAGCCCGGGTCCTGATGGGTAAAGCCATTATGTGCCTGTTGCCAGACGTGCGAAGCAAGCAGGTAGTTTAGGGAGGCAATTTTTCGGCGCCATAGCAGACCTGCGCAAACTTTTAACCACTTAGCGTGTTGGTTAAACATCGAATCAATAATATGTATGAAAGCCTCGTAACAGTTAAACAACCCATGCCTGCCTGTGAGCAGATATCCCTCGAGCCAACCTTCGCATTGATGCTCACTCAACATCTCCATTACTTGACCATCGGATGCAAGAAACTCATCGTTTTCTTTCGTCTGGGCCTCCCATTGCCGGTTGGTAACTTCAAAAACAGCGTTCAAGCGATTGGAAAGTGTCTCATCGGGACCGAAAATCCGGAAATTTCGTTGCCCCTGATTAAGCTTGGCCACATCGCGCAGGAACACTCCAAGTTCATGCGTGTCGGCAGCTTGAACTGATCCTGGCGATGGCACCTTTACAGCATAGTCCCGAAAGTTGGGCATAATGAGGTCATGCAACAGCAAACCGCCATTTGCGTGCGGATTAGCCCCCATCCGTCGCTCCCCTTTTGGTGCGAGTTCTGTTAGTTCGGGGATCAACCGGCCATGATCATCGAAAAGTTCTTCAGGCTTATAGCTTTTCATCCAGTTTTCAAGTAATTTTAGATGATTGGGATGTTCGGGGTCAACTAGTAATGGAATCTGGTGTGCCCTGAAGGTGCCC
Source organism: uncultured Bacteroidales bacterium (assembly GCA_964478555.1). Classification (GTDB taxonomy): domain Bacteria; phylum Bacteroidota; class Bacteroidia; order Bacteroidales; family JAAUTT01; genus JAAUTT01. The sequence goes on from CAYZNC010000469.1 coordinate 2,281, forward strand.
TCGATTTGTAACCCATCAACTACTTTTGGGCCTGTCCAGCCCTTAGGGGAATTGAATACAATCATCGGCCAGCGTGGCCGGGTAGTGTCATTTTTATTCCGTGCATTACTTTGAATTTGCCGAATATTTTCAATGACCTTTTCCAATGTACCAGCCATGAGTTGGTGCATTTTTTCCGGCTCGTCACCTTCCACAAAATAGGGCGTCCACCCACAGCCTCTTAAAAATTGTTCCAATTCCTCATGTGTAATACGGGCCAGCACAGTTGGGTTGGCTATTTTATAACCGTTAAGGTGCAGGATTGGCAATACAGCCCCATCGGTAATCGGATTAAGAAATTTGTTAGAGTGCCAGGCGGTAGCAAGCGGTCCTGTTTCCGCTTCGCCATCGCCAATGATACAGGAGACCACCAATGTAGGATTGTCGAACGCAGCCCCGAAAGCATGGCTAAGGGAATATCCCAACTCTCCGCCCTCGTGGATCGATCCGGGACACTCCGGTGAGACATGGCTGGGAATTCCCCCAGGGAAGGAAAACTGTGTGAACAGTTTTTTTAGCCCAGCCTCATCCTGAGTAATGTTTGGGTATATTTCGCTGTAAGTGCCTTCGAGGTATGTATTGCCTACCAGCGCTGGGCCACCGTGACCCGGGCCGGCAATATAAATCATATCCAGGTCATATTTTTTGATGACCCTGTTTAAATGCGCATAGATAAAATTCTGTCCTGGTGTGGTGCCCCAATGTCCGAGCAACATCGATTTCACGTGTGTCAGTTTCAATGGCTCCCTGAGCAAAGGATTCTCATGGAGATAGAGCTGGCCAACAGAAAGATAATTGGCAGCACGCCAATAAGCGTGCATCTTTTGCAAAAGTTCCTGTGATAATGGATTATCCATTTTTTCCGTTTTGGTAGCAATTTCTTCTTCAGACATTTCTTTTGTTTTTGCGATCATTTTTTATTTTTTAATGATATTTATCATTTTACTGACTGATTTAGCTATCATGTATTCCTCGTCGGTATGAATGACTCGAATAGTGACAGGGCTGTTATCTGTAGAAATAATGTCTGCATTGGCCAGATTTTGTTGTCCTTTAAGTTTTACTCCAAGGAATCCCAACCCATCACAAATCCGGGCGCGGACTTCCGGGGCATTCTCTCCAATGCCACCGCTGAACACCAATGTATCTAATCCTCCCAGTGCTGCTGCAAATGCACCGATCCATTTTCTTGCATGGTAACAAAACAGTTCGACCGCCTCAGCAGCCCGGATATCGCTGGTTTGATTTTTGAGCAAATCGTGCATGTCGGAACTGGTTTCAGAAATTCCAAGTAAACCAGATTCATGATTGATAAGGTTATTGAATTGTTTGGGGGTTAGATTTTCTGACCGCATCATATACCATGCGACGCCCGGGTCCAAATCACCAGGCCTGGTGCCCATCATCAGTCCTCCGGCAGGGGTGAAACCCATACTGGTATCAATACTTTTGCCTTCGCGGACGGCAGCTAGGCTCGCCCCACTGCCAAGATGTGCCAATATCACACGGCCTTGTGCTGCTTTGGCTCCTGCAACATGAGCGAGTTCTTCTATAAGATAAGAATATGACAATCCATGGAAACCGTATCGCCGGATTCCCTTTGTATCGAAACGGCGCGGAATCGGAAGTAATTTAGCCACACGGGGCATTGTGCTGTGAAACGCAGTATCAAAACATGCCACTTGTGGCAGTTTTGGATGTCGCTGCCGGAAAGCTTCTATCAATTCAATCTCTTCAGGCAGATGATCCGGATCGTAAGAAATGATGCGATGAAGTTCATCCAACAGTTCGGGTGTAACGAGCTCAGGTTTGGTATGTTCCATGCCGTGGACCACCCTATGTCCCACAGCCTTGATAGAAGAAAATTTGTCCTGTTTGTTGAGCCAATCAATGAGAAAATTCACAGCTGACTTGTGATCGGAGGCCGCTACCTTCAGGGTGCTTTTATTTTCCCCTTTCTCATCCTTGAACGTCAATGTAGAACCTTTCAGGCCTATCCTTTCTATATTTCCGTGAAGTATGCGTACGAGGGGTTTGTTATCCTGATAAAGTGCGAACTTGATAGAGGAGGAGCCACCGTTAATGGTCAATATACAGGCCTGGTCTTTACTCATGAATAATTTTCCTATATTTTATCAGATCTTTAGCCTCATAGAGGCAAATGATTTTGATGTTGTTAAAAAATCCCTATGTTGGATACCCCGGATACCTAAATCTTCGGCAACTTCTACGAACATCTGCAAATCTTCAATATATACTACATGTTCGGATGGTACTTGGGCAATATCCAGCGCAATCCGAAAAATATCGGCATCGGGCTTTCGAAAATGGA
>CAYZNC010000470.1:0-4645 GCA_964478555.1 uncultured Bacteroidales bacterium
TCCGTATCAAAAGGCTGTGATTCTTTCATGGAACTCATCTGCCAGATTTTCTCTGCATTTTCCAGTTCCCTGCCATTCATATCCGATTCTTTCGCCCACTTGGTAAGCTGCTCCTTTTCATTGTCGTTCAGCTCTCTACCCAGATATTTGGCCATCAGTGTCCAGTTCATATCTTCAATCGGTTCTTTCATAATTTTCTTTCTTACAAATATGATACTTCAAATAAGTTTTACCCTATTATAGTTTTTACGCTTCAATTAAAAATTTGCTCATTGTTCATTGCTCATTGTTCATTGTTCATTGTTCATTGTTCATTGTTCATTGTTCATTGTACGGCATATATTCCTTTAAATTGGTGCGCAGAAGTTTCAGTATGCTGGTGATATGTGCCTCAACGGTTTTCACAGAAATATTTAACTTATCAGCAATTTCCTGATATTTGAGCCCTTCATCCCTGTTTAATTGAAATATTTCCCGGGTTCTTTCCGGTACTTCTTCAAGTGTTTTTTGTATGATATGCATCATCTCTCCAATTTCGGAAAAGTTTTCCTGAAGCTCAAAAGGTGGACTTTGGTTGTCTTTTATTTTTGTTTCATAGTTAAACACTATCTTTTGATGCCTTAAATATTTGAGAGAATTGTTGTGGACTGCTTTAAAAAGATATGCTTTAACGGAAGTGGATAGTTCTAACTTTTTCCGTTTATCCCAGATGTGAAAAAAGAGATTCTGCACAATTTCCTCTGAAACGGTAACATCTTTAACAATTTTAAAGGCAAAATGGCAAAGTGACTTAAAATAAGTGCGGAATAAGAATTCGAAGGCAAGTTCATCGCCATTTCTAATGCGTTCAAAAAGTTCCAGATCGTTAGTTACCATCTAATAACAATTAATATCCAAAGATAGAAGTATTTTTTGGAAAAGCTTTCCTTCCTTTAGAAGCAAAGCTTTTAAAAAACCAATCGGTAATTCATCACAAAAATTGAAATGAATTACCGACAGGATAATGTAATTGCTAATGCTATCTGGCTATTCCTAAGGGAGAGAAATATAGAAAAGCAGCTAATATTAATGCGATAATAATTATTGAAACGATCACATCCAGTTTGCCCCAACTTGCACGTGATTTTGCTTTGTCTTCTGCAACCGTAGTGGCATAGGTAAGCCCGTTCAATTGAGACAAATCGGGTTTTTCGGTTAAGAGACTGATAATAACCATCAAACCTATACTAAACAGGAACAAAAGAATACAGAAGTATAAGAAGTTGATGGTTGCAAAAGAGTATAAAAACCCTGATAAATGATTTTTATAAATTTCGAGACCAATCCTTAACAGACCGAGGATAAATCCAACGACCATTCCGGTATAAGCGCCTTTTCCATTAATACGTTTGGAAAAAATGCCTAAGAGGAAAACGGCAGCAATAGGAGGAGCAAGATAAGATTGTACGCTTTGCAGATATTGATATAGAACACCTGATATTTGTTTCATCATAGGAATCCAAACCAGACCAAGTATCACTACTACCACGGTGGTTATACGTCCTACTCTAACCAAATCCTTATCGGAAGTTTCCGGTTTTAATTTTTGATAGATGTCCATGGTAAACAATGTGGAACATGCATTATAAACAGCTGCAAGGGAGCTCATTAAAGCTGCCAGAATACCACCTGCTAAAAGACCTCTTAAGCCAATAGGCATGAGATGTTTTACCAAAACGGGAAATGCCTCATTGGCATCAGGCAACGAAATTTTTCCGGAATTTGCCAACGAGTAAGCGATCAATCCGGGGATCATAAAAATGAAAAATGGGAAAAGCTTTAATAAAGCAGCAAATATTGCTCCACGTCTGGCCTGTGTTTCGTCACGAGCGGTTAAGCAACGTTGTACGATATGTTGATCGGTACACCAATACCATAGTCCCACAATAGGCGAAGCAAATAAAATTCCCAGCCATGGAAAATCTGGATTGGAAAGGGGGAGGAACATATTCAGGTGATCTTTGGAAACAGAGGAAACAAGACCATGCCACCCGCCTACTTCAATAAGCCCGAAGACAGTGAGGATGATGGATCCAAGAAGAAGAACAATAGCTTGTAAAGTTTCGGTATACATAACTGCGTGAAGACCTCCAAATATTGTATAAACACCGGTTATCACAATTAGTATGATTGCCCCTGTCCAGAAGTCTATGCCAAGGAATGCTTGAAACACAACCGCACCTGCAAAAATGGTGACTGATACTTTAGCAATGATGTAGCTTAGCAATTGCACTATTGTTAGTAGCCTTCGTGCCTTAGCATTGTATCTGCGTTCGAGAAATTCAGGCATAGTATATACGCGACTACGCATATAAAATGGGACAAATACCCATCCCAGCACTAAAACTATCCAGGAATGAAGTTCGTAATGTCCCATCGCTACACCTGATTTTGCAGCCGTGCCTGCGAGACCGACAATATGCTCAGAACCTACGTTAGAGGCTAATATCGATGCACCAATAACGAACCATCCTAAATTTCTGTTTGCAAGAAAATAATCGCTCGGGGAGTCTTTTTTCTTTCTTCTGATTGACCAAACAGAAATTCCTGCGATAACCAGAAAATAGAGACCGACCACAGCCCAATCGGCAAAATGTAAGAAATCCTTCATAGGTATTTATCTTTTAGTTAGTAAGATTTTTTTAATTGCAGCGAATTTAAGAAAAAGGATGAAGGTTCCAATCTTTTCCTCGTTAAATTGGGCCCAATCCTAAAAATTTATATGTTTATGTGGGGACGGATTATTGAAAACAATACCTTTAGCGGATATTGCGTAAATTCGAAACATTAACGCTGAAAATAAATAGCCGCCGAAAAGCTCAGATATTGAACTCTTCGGCGGCCTTTTGATATTCTGTTAATCTTGTAAGTAATATTAGCCTACAAAATATAGATAGCCACCTATAATTACAGCAACAACTAATATGGAAGCTGCAACGTCATACCAGTTCCAGCTTTCTTTTGATTCCAGTTTATGTTCGTCAGTTCTTGTGGCAAACGAAAGATTTGCAATTTTAGCATAGTCGGGTTTTTCACTGAAGTAACTTACGCCAATCATAACAAAGGCAGAAACCAATGTGATAAGTATACTGAAGTATTGAAAATTGATGCTATGAATGATCCAGAGAAAGGAACCTTCGGTATACGTGGTAGACCCAAGTGTAGCTACCGTATCAACGGCCATTCGGAATAAACCTATAGCAAAACCTACGATCATTGCCCAAAGACAGCCCTTCGCATTAAGCCGTTTCCAGAAAACCCCCAGAAAGAAAACAACAAAGATGGGTGGGGCTAAATAACCCTGTACCGATTGAAGATAGTTATAAAGGCCTGTTGAACCTTGCACAACCGGAATCCACGCAAAAGCTATTACAACCATTGCCACAGTTGCCAAACGACCCATACCTACTAACTCACTTTGTTTAGCTTGTGGTTTGAATTTCTGATAAATATCCACGGTAAAAAGTGTAGAACAGGCGTTAAAAACTCCAGCAAGGGAACCCATGAGTGCTGAGAGTAATCCCGCCACCACAATACCCCGTATTCCAACCGGCAAGAGGTATTGAATCATTAAAGGAAAAGCACCTTGTGCATGAGAAGTTGCTTTGCCTGTTGCTGCATCATATACTATCTCAAGACCAGGTATTTTACCACTTTTGGCAAGTGCAAAACAAATAAGACCGGGGATGATAAAAAGGTAAACAGGAAATAATTTCAGTACTCCGGCAAAAATACTGCCACGACGGGCAATTTTTTCGTTTGGTGCACCTAATGCACGTTGTACGATATACTGGTCGGTACACCAATACCAAAGACCTATTACAGGAGCACAAATAGCCATACCAAGCCAGGGATATCTGGTGTTAAAATACCAGGCTTGTTTTACCATTTCCCCGGAAGCACCTCTCTCAATAACAGGCGACCATGTACTCTGGACACCTACCGGAGTTATAGGTTTCCATAAATTAAACATATCCGAACCACATATTCTTTTTAGTTCGTGCCAACCACCAAGGGTTTTCAGACCATAATAGGTTAATAATGCTGAACCTACAATAAGAATAGTTACCTGCGCAGCGTCATTATAAGCAACTGCCCGCATTCCACCTATAATAGTATACAATCCGGTTAGTGCAATTACAAAAACCGAACCGATCCAAAAGCTGTTAACAACATGCCCCGCAATAACTATTTGCAACTCAGGGAGTAGTGTGGCGAAAACAACACCGCCGGCGAAAATACCGACAGCTATTTTAGTTAAAATGAAGGTAATAATGGAAACTACTGATAAGACATAACGTGAACTTGAGGAAAAACGTCGTTCTAAAAATTCAGGCATGGTAAAAACCATAGAACGGGCATAAAAAGGAACAAATACCCACGCAAGTACCAAAAGGCACCATGCATGGAGCTCATAATGGGCCAGGGCTACACCGTCGGTTGCACCTGAACCAGCTAAACCAACGATATGTTCAGAACCAATATTTGAGGCAAAAATAGATGCTCCAATAATCCACCAGGGTAAATTTCGACCAGCCAGAAAATAGTCGGTAGCATTTTTTTTGCTTTTTTTTACTACATACCAGGCGATGGTGAGCAGGATACA
>CAYZNC010000471.1:0-1180 GCA_964478555.1 uncultured Bacteroidales bacterium
CCCATAAACTCATACACCACCCGTGGCGCAACGGTTTAAGAAATTTTAACATATTGTATCAATCGTTAATATTTATAAAACTGCTTTAATACATGCTTATTCATTTATATTCAACAATTTAACAAATTTAAGTAATTAGCTCATTAATAGTATTTTAAATACTTAGTTCTTAGTGGTACCGGTTGTAAAACATATTGGTAATAGATTAAATTTTTTATATTTGCGGAAAACCACATTGCAGGATTCTACTTTAACTACTTAAAACCATAATGAGAATGACTTTAAAACTTACCTTTTGTCTTTATCTTGTTTTTTTCTTTTCAGCAGCGAAAGTCTTTTCCCAGGAAGTTCCTGATAGTACCAGCAACGATGTTGAAGAAACTCTTGGAGACGATAATCTTGCAGATTCTACCCTGCACGAAAACAATGCCATTCTGTTTGATATTAACACAGTTCCAGCAGCAAGTGTGTATAAAGTTTGGAGTAATGTCTTAGTTGATCCTTACGATGTAGACATTACAAAAAAGACGGATACAACCACCATTAATCTGACCGGGTATTTTCAACCTATCAGTGGCCATATTAACTCGGATTTCGGATGGCGTAAATGGCGTTGGCATTATGGTACTGATATTAAGCTTCGAACCGGCGATACGGTCCGCTGTGCGTTTGACGGCTTAGTTCGTATAGCTAAACGAAGCAAGTCCTTCGGCTATTATGTAGTGGTAAGACACTATAATGGTCTTGAAACCGTTTATGGACATCTTTCAAAAATTATAACAAGTGCAAATCAACCTATAAAAGCCGGAGAAGTATTAGGCTTGGGTGGTAGTACGGGTCATTCCACCGGACCACATCTCCATCTCGAATTCCGGTATCTTGGTAATCCTATCAATCCGAATGATATTGTTGATTTTCAATCCTTTCATTTAAAATGTGATACGATGCATTTATGCCAGACTCAGTTTAATTATGTAACTGAAATCCGGAAAATTCGTTATCATTTAGTTCGCAGAGGAGATACACTGTTTAAAATATCGCGTCGTTACGGCGTTCCGGTAACCAAGCTCTGTCAACTGAACAACATCAGGAAAACAAAATCTTTACGGGTAGGACAACGAATCAGATATACCTAAATACTAATTTAAGGTGGTTTCGACTGCGCTCAACCACCGGCTTC
>CAYZNC010000471.1:1280-4623 GCA_964478555.1 uncultured Bacteroidales bacterium
AAGGTGGTTTCGACTGCGCTCAACCACCGGCTTCTCGCAATTGTAGGAATTTGTTGAGTTATCGTCGGCCTTGGTTCTTGGTGACACACCGTTCCTTGAGCGGAGTCGAAAGGAGTTCTGTGTATTTATTTAAAGGTGTTTCGACTCCGCTCAACCACCGGTTTCGGACCCCTGAATCGATTTTTCTTCAAAATATTTAATCTTACAGCAAGTTTTTGCCACAAATCGTGTCAAATTTTTATCTTTACTAGTTCAGTGTTTTAAAGATGACCGATGCGGAATTGATCCAACGTATTATTGATCACGATGAAACTGCCTTTAAGTTATTGGTAGAAAAATATCAATCATTAGTCTACAATGCTTGCTATCATTTAGTTCGTCAATATGATGATGCAGAAGACATTGCTCAGGAAGTATTTATTGAAGTTTTCGAATCTATTACTCAATTCAGGCAGGAATCCAAACTTTCTACATGGTTGTACCGAATAGCCATCAATAAATCACTGAATCATCTCCGGAAAAATAAATGGGGGAAGGTATTTAAAACGATTGAGCACTATCTTTCCGGTGACATAAACGTAAAATTTGATATTGAAGATACATCGGCCAACGATACTCCCGAGAACATTGAGTATAAGGAACGTGGAAAGATTTTGCAGAAGGCTATTGATAGTTTGCCTAAAAATCAACGAATTGCATTTACCATGCATAAACTGGAAGATTTGTCGTACCAGGAAATAGCCAGTATTATGGACCTTTCACTTTCATCAGTTGAATCGTTGATACATAGGGCAAAATTAAATTTGCAAAAAGAATTACTGAATTACTACAAAAACTAATTAACGATACGCAAGTTTTTAATGAATAATGTGTCATAACTTAAAGCATGAAATTCAACATAAATTTTAAACAATATTGAATTTTTTTGTAATACCATGAAAAATGAAATGTAAATATATACATAACAAAATCATTGGGCTGATTGAAAGAACTTTACCGGAGTCTGAGGCAATTGAGATGTTTAACCATATCGATTCGTGTAAGGAGTGTAAAGCCTGCTACGACTATATATCGGCAACTTATAACGCTATTGATACCGCGGCTCCTGAAATTAGTCCGTATTTTTATTCAAAGTTACATCAGAAAATTGAATCCAAAGGTCGCATTCAGATACCTGCAATTTCTATCGTCAAAAGATTACAACCAATTGCGGCTGTTCTTGTACTGGCTATTGGAATTAGTTCCGGAATATTAATCGGGAAAAATCTTGCTGCCTCTAAAATAGCTACCATTGATACGGAACATAAAACCATGTTGGATACCTATGCCTCTGAATATTACCTGAATGATTCCAATGAGGAAAGCCTCAATGTTTTATTAACCAACGAATAATAATTATGAATTATTTTCTGAAACTTCGTTTTGCCATTTGGGCTATTGTAGCGCTGTCTGTAATTATTCTCGTTACCGTAGGCACAATGTTATACTTCATGCTTTCAAACAAATCCGACAGACGTGAAACTGAAATGAGACATCCTCCAATTGAGCATTTTTTCCAAAAAGAATTAGGATTTTCTCAAGATCAGGAGAAACGAGCCATCGAATTTCGCACAGTTTACTTCCAGACCATGAAGCCTATCTTCACCTCTCTGGAACAAAAAAGAATTGCCATGATTGAGGAATTATCCAAACCGAAACCGGATACCTTAATCTTAAATCGATTATCAGACGAAACTGGAGCGTTACATGCTCTAATGAAACGTGAGACTGTAAAACAATTATTAAGACTAAGAAGCATTTGCAATCCCAACCAAATAGACAAACTGAATAATTTAAATAAGAGACTTATAGGACCTGAGGTCCCAATGCACAGAAGAAGGCAGAATCAGGAACAGCATCACGATTAATTAAATGCTTTAGCTGTTTTTAATTTATCTTTGAAGGCTTTACTAAATTGGGCCAATTTAGGGGCTATTACATAGATACTATAAGGAGTGGAAGCGTTTAAAAAATAATAATTCATGTGGCAAATTTCTGCCTGGTAAAATTCTGTAAATGGCTCAATTTCAGTAACAATTGAACCTGAATAAGCCCCGGAAGATTCAAGTATGTTTTTATATTCCATTGATATCAGCTCCTGCTCCTTATTATGATAATAAATAACCGACCTGTATTGAGGACCAATATCATAATCCTGGCAATTTAAGGCGGTAGGGTTGTGAATAAGCCAAAATATTTCAACTATTTCGTCGAAGGTAATAACCTCAGGGTCATAAATTATTTGACATACCTCTGCATGGCCACTGGTACCCTGGCATACTTCATAATAGGAAGGATTTTTTATAGATCCTCCTGAATATCCTGGCGTAACTTTAATTACTCCCTTTATTAACTGAAAAATTGCCTCGGTACACCAAAAACAGCCAGCTCCTAAAGTTGCAATTTCCGTTTTTTTATTATTAGACGTTTCGTCATTCATACTATAAATCACAAAATTACCACATTCAATGCTAAATTAATAAAAAAATTTAAATGGATTATTTAAGTCAAGTGGGGTAAAATTCTTTATGATAAAACAAATGATATAGGCAAAAGTTGAAAGGACAAAATTTATTCGCAAGTTTTTTGATCTTAAGGTGTCATATGGAAAACAAAAAGTATTCATTTAAATTTTTACTATATGAAAACAACTTATTTTATTGCATCTATTGCAATTGCCTCGATGTTGGCCGGTTCCGGCAGTATGTTAGCGCAAACCGCATCCAAAGGTGAAATGAAAAGAACAGCGATTCATAAAGAAATGGAGCACAACGGTATTCCAAATCTGACCGATGAACAAAAAGCCAAAATCAAAGACTTGCATGTGGCCCAGTATAAAGAAACAAAAACTCTTCGTAATCAGTTGGGCGAACTTAAGGCAAGGCAGAAAACGCTTGCCACTGCTGATAATTCTGATTTGAAAGCAATTAATGCCAATATTGATGAGATCACAAAAGTAATGAATCAATTAATGAAAAGTAAGGCAGCCTTTCGTCAACAAGTGAGGGCTCTTTTAACAGATGAGCAAAAAATGTGGTTCGATTCTCATCCAATGGGAAAAAACCATGGTCATATGAGAGGTCATCCAATGGGTGAACAAATGGGAGGACACCAAATGGGTGAAGGAGAACATTTTCAAAAATAAAGGCATCATTAGCTCAGTATAAATCCAAACCCCGGTTGGCATTAAAAGCTCAACCGGGGTTTTTATATGGAACAAACTTGTTTTCGTAATTTAGGGCACCGTTGTTGGTGTTACCTGGGTTGGTTGTGTGTCGGGGATTTGAGGTTGATCGGGTTTCGC
>CAYZNC010000472.1:0-4623 GCA_964478555.1 uncultured Bacteroidales bacterium
TTACAATGGGCAAGTATTAACGGCTTTATGGAAGAACAATGTAAAAACTACAACGAGAACTGGAATAATTTTGATGCAAGAAGTTATAATTCGCCCTCCTATGATGGTTTGAATTGGTTTGGCGTTAACTTATACAGGTATTATTACGGCTATGCACACAGGTATGAATTGGCTGAAGACGCAATGTTGGCGCCAGCCGGCAACATGAAAGCTATGCCTATGCGATCCAAAGCCAAAGTAGCTAACGCAATAACCGGGGATGGTGAAATGGAGAAAAAAGAATCTGGAAAGGATGATTCCGCAGATAAAGCACCCGAAGCTCCAGCCCCGCAAAAGGAAGTCCCTAAGCAGCTAAAACAAGACATGGGAGATGTAAAAGTGCGCAAAAACTTCAATGAAACTGCCTTTTTCTTCCCTCACCTCGAAACTGACAAAGACGGTGAAATTATCATCAACTTTACCATACCGGAGGCATTAACGCGATGGAAAATGCTGGGATTTGCGCATACAAAGGACTTAAAATCAGGGATGATTACGAACCAGTTGGTAACCCAAAAAGACCTGATGGTTGTGCCCAATCAGCCTCGCTTTTTCCGCGAAAATGATAAAATGTTTTTTTCAGCAAAAATCACCAGCCTGGTGGATAAAGAACTGGATGGTACTGCACAACTTGAATTTTTCGATGCCTTAACCCTGAAACCCATTAACGATTTGATGAAAAATACGGAAACGCAAAAACCGTTTTGCATCAAACCTAAGCAGAGTACCAGTTTAGAATGGAGTATTGAGATACCTGAAGGTGTACAGGCGATTACTTACCGCATTGTTGCAAAAGCAGGAAACTTTTCTGATGGCGAAGAAATGATTCTTCCTGTGGTAACGAATCGCATGCTGGTTACTGAAACCTTGCCGTTGCCCATACGGGGAAAGCAAACCAAAACTTTCAAATTGGAAAAACTGGCAAATAACACCTCCTCCACACTTAGAAATCAAAGGTACACGCTGGAGTTTACGTCCAACCCCGCATGGTATGCAATTCAAGCATTGCCTTATATGATGGAATATCCATACGAATGCACAGAGCAAACCTTCTCCAGATTTTATGCAAATTCCATTGCTTCGCACATAGCAAACGCTAATCCCAAAATTAAACGGGTATTTGACACGTGGTCAACCATTCAACCGGATGCACTGCTGTCAAACCTTGAGAAAAACCAGGAATTAAAATCTGCGTTGCTGGAAGAAACTCCCTGGGTTTTAAATGCCAAGGACGAAAGTCAACGCAAACGCAGTGTTGCTCTCCTCTTCGATCTTAACAGGATGGCCAATGAGCAGGAACGTGCTTTAAAGAAAATTCTGGAAGCGCAAACCGGTAATGGTGGATTTACATGGTTCCCGGGATTTCCGGAAGACCGCTACATTACACAACATATTGTAGCCGGGTTGGGACACCTCGATGTAATGGGTGTTAAGTCGGTACGAAACGACAGCAAAACCTGGCAGATGGTAACAAAAGCATTGGAATACATGGACCGGAAGATGCAGCAGGACTATGAAAATCTAAAACAGCTTGCCAAAGAAGGGCGTATTAATCTTGATGATGATCACCTGGATTATATTGAAATACATTATCTCTACATTCGTGGCTATTTCAAAGATGTGGCCATACAAAACCGTAATAAGGATGGCTTTACCTACTTTCTGGGACAGGCTAAAAAATACTGGCTGCGGGATAATATTTATGTAGAAGGCATGATAGCATTGGGGCTCAATCGTTTTGATGTGAAAGAGATACCGCAAAAAATTATCAAATCACTATCAGAACGTGCCTTACATAACGAAGAAATGGGAATGTACTGGAAATTCGATAATGGCTATTACTGGTACCAGGCTCCTATTGAAACACAAGCGCTGATGATTGAAGTATATGACGAAGTAGCCCATGACATCAAGGCTGTGGAGGAATTAAAAGTATGGCTTCTGAAACAAAAGCAAACCCAGGACTGGCGTACTACCAAAGCAACTGCCGAAGCTTGTTATGCATTGCTCCGCAGAGGAAGCGATGCGTTAGCCAGCGATCAACTGGTAGAAGTAACTGTTGGCGATGAAATCATTGACCCCACTAAACGACCAGAAACCAAGATAGAGGCTGGAACAGGCTATTTCAAAGTTGCGTGGACTGCATCTGAGATAACACCAAAAATGGGCAACATTAAAGTTACGAAAAAAGATGACGGTGTAGCCTGGGGCGCAATCTACTGGCAATATTTTGAACAGCTCGATAAAATTACGTCTGCAGAAACGCCACTGAAACTCAAGAAACAGTTATTCCTGGAACAGAATACCGATAGAGGTCCGGTAATCACTCCTATAACAGACAAAACCAATCTAAAGGTTGGCGACCTGGTTAAAGTAAGAATCGAACTCCGGGTTGACAGAATCATGGAATACGTTCATCTGAAAGATATGCGTGCAGCAGGTTTTGAACCGGTTCAAACCATTTCAACTTACAAATACCAGGATGGTTTGTGGTATTATGAAAGCCCGCGCGATTTGGCTACTAACTTTTTCATAGGTTATCTGCCGAAAGGCACCTATGTATTCGAATATCCTTTGCGGGTTTCTCAAAAAGGAGATTTTTCCAATGGCGTTACCACCATTCAATGCATGTATGCACCCGAATTTGCAAGTCATTCGGAAGGGATACGAGTAAAGATTAAATAATACGAACCTTCAGGGTTTTCCCCAACCCTGAGGGTTTTGGATAACCAGGCAAAGACCTCAAAGGTTTTGGAAAGCTTTGAGGTCTTTGCATTCATTATTCGTTTTTGTCCCGCTTTACGGAACTGGCGTGCTGCTGCCTAAACTTTGCGAAGTTATGAATCAACTTTTGGTTTATTTTAGTTAAGCCATATTAGTCAATAAGTATATTTTTCATTGTTCTTTTAATTTTTCAATAAAACTTGTACTAACCCAGTAAATATGTCTCGAAACTACCGAGTTTCCATTATATTTTTCCTTTGTGAATATTAGAAACTTTCCATCAGGAGTAATATGGGGGCTAAAGTCTTGTTCTTCAGAATTTATTTCTGGACCAAGATTTTTTGGATTAGTCCATGTGTTATCTTCTTTTTTAAACGTAATATATAAATCATTACCCCCATAACCACCTGATCGGTTAGATGAAAAAATTAAAAAAGATTCATCAGAAGCAATAAATGGTTCGGCATTTCTGGATGCCTTTTAAATTAATTAATGAATCCTTAAGTTCATAAGGCTCTTCAAATGTTGTATCATTAATTTGTTTTGCTTTATAAATAAAGCCTCTTGAACCAAAATAAACATGACCTGAACATGATATACTTGGATGCCATTGAACATCAATATTATTAATAGTAGCTTCTAATTTCTGTGGATCAATCCATTTATTACCATTTCTTTTTGAAATCCAAAAGTCTGTTTTGAGCCAACCATCGGATGTATTGGCTAAACCACTTGAAACAAAAAGTACAATTGTATTTTGTTTATTAATAAATATTTCAGCAGCTCCACCTGAAATTGAAGAAAATGGTGCAAGTTCATCTTTTGTC
The DNA here is from genome assembly GCA_964478555.1 of uncultured Bacteroidales bacterium. Lineage (GTDB taxonomy): Bacteria > Bacteroidota > Bacteroidia > Bacteroidales > JAAUTT01 > JAAUTT01. The sequence continues at coordinate 3,591 of CAYZNC010000472.1, forward strand.
CATTTACCATTAATATATGTTTTCATATAAGTATTTAGCGTATCCCATGTTTTACTCACAACACTAAAATAAAACTCTTTACCATCGCTACTAAATACTCCAGCATGTTCTAATCGATTGTTCATCGATATTATTCCAGATGCAAAAATCAGAGCTGAATCTTTTGGAGTTGCTTGACCAAAATAATCAATATGTAAATCTCCGTTATTTTGTCCAAATGAAGATTTGCAAATTAATAGTATTATAACAAAATATAAATTTTTCATTTTAAAAGCTTTATTTAGTTTTACACTTTTCATATTTTTTTTGATCCTGTTCTGCTTTATCATTTAATCCTAATTTTTTATATGCATTACTGCGCAATAAATAACAATCAGAATAAAATCCAAGGTCAATTGCGGTTGTAAAATCAGCTATCGCTTTTTCGTATTCTTCATGCTTTAAAAAAGCCTTACCTCGCGCATAATAACAAGATGATCCAGTAATATATTTATATTTTTTAGTTAAATCAATTGCGTTATTGATATAATATAATGCGGTATCAATATTTCCGTTACTCTCCATAATATATATTCCCAAATTTAAATAGCAATAATAGGTTTTTTCGTCATTAGGTATTAATTCAATTGCTTTTCTATAATCATGTATTTCTTTATTTCTTTGATTTGTTTTCATGTAGACGTTAGCTCTACCCTGATAAGCTCTGCCGCATAATGAATCCATCCCGATAACTTTATTGTAATCGTCGAAAGCTTTTGAAAACTCACTTTTATAATCATAAAGTCTGGCCCTGTCAAGGTAAACTTCAGATTTATTGCTATCCTGTTCAATTGCCTTTGTAAAAAAAATAACCGCGGAATCTAACTCACTTTTTTTATTCGCACATATTTTTCCCCGATCATAGTTATTTTGAAAATTCTGTGCACTTAAAAAAAATCCTTGAAAAGATAGGATAATCACAAAGTAATATTTTTTCATTCCCATTGATTTTATCATTAACAGTTTTGTGCGACTCAATATAGCATGTAACGTT
>CAYZNC010000473.1:0-4605 GCA_964478555.1 uncultured Bacteroidales bacterium
CGGTCCGTGGAAGAAAATCTCAGTCTCTTTGAACGAATGAGAAATGGCGATTTCCCTGATAGTGCCTGTGTATTAAGGGCAAAAGTAGATATGGCTTCTCCCAACATGCTCATGCGCGATCCTATTTTATACCGGATACTTCATGCCGATCATCATCGTACGGGCAATAAATGGTGCATTTATCCTATGTACGACTTTGCGCATGGACAGTGCGATTCCATCGAAAAAATTACGCATTCCATATGTACACTTGAATTTGAAGTGCATCGTCCATTGTACGAATGGTTTATTAAAGAATTGGAGATTTACGCTCCTCAGCAAATCGAATTTGCCCGGCTTAACCTTACGTATACACTTATGAGCAAACGCAAATTGCTCGAATTGGTAAAAGGTGGACATGTTAATGGGTGGGATGACCCACGGATGCCTACGATCTGCGGTCTACGCCGAAGAGGCTTTACTCCGGAAAGCCTTCGATTCTTCGCTGAAAAAGTTGGGGTAGCCAAACGCGATAATGTTATTGACGTTTCATTGCTCGAATTTTGTTTGCGCGAAGACTTGAATAAACTAGCAACGAGAGTAATGGGAATTATGAATCCACTTAAAATAACCATTGTCAACTACCCGGAAGGTCAGGTAGAATGGATGGATGCTATCAACAACCCCGAAGATGAATCGAAGGGAACCAGAAAAGTTCCTATTTCCCGCGAAATTTATATTGAACGCGATGATTTTATGGAAAATCCACCCAAAAAATATTTCCGTTTATCACCAGGAACAGAGGTTCGCCTGCGCTATGCCTACTTTATCACATGCAAGGAAGTAATCAAAGACCCGGTAACCGGAGAAATAACAGAATTAAAATGTTCTTATGATCCAGCCTCAAAAGGAGGTAATTCGCCGGATGGCCGCAAGGTAAAAGGCACTATTCATTGGGTTTCGGTTCAGCATGCCATTAAGGCCGAAGCAAGGCTTTATGACAGGTTGTTTGTTAATGAAAATCCTGAGGATTGCGTGGATGGGAAGGATTACATAGGAAACCTGAATCCTGATTCATTGAAGATCCAGGATTGCTACGTGGAACCATCGTTGAAAGAGGCTAAAAAACTTGACAAATTTCAGTTTGAACGCATCGGCTACTTTAGCGTTGATTATGATTCAAAACCCGACCATTTAGTATTCAACAGAACAGTTACTTTGAAGGATAGCTGGACGAAAATGGCAGGAAAAGAATAAATTAAGTTGAATAGAAATAAATTTGTCAAAAATACCAGATAAAATGTTCAGGGCAAATGTAAATGCTTTTTTCACTCGTTTAAGCAGAACAGAAGATTGACTTTTTGCAGTCCGATTTCAACTTTATAATTCGCATGAACAATTTATTTTTGTATTTTTGTACAGTTTTTGAAAATATGGTGTACTGATAATCAAACTCATACAAAAATGAAGATGACCAACTTTTTTAAATCCATATCATGTTTCGTAGGAATCTGTTTTTGTTTTATTAATTTGAATGCGCAGCAGGGTTTTGAAATTAAAATTAAAATACCTGTCTTAAAAGATTCCAGTGTTCTAATAGGCCATCATTTTGCAGGTGCCTCCACGCTTTATCCCGATGATACCATTAAACTCGATAAAAAAGGGATGGGTGTTTTCAAAGGAAAAAAGGCATTTCCAAGTGGTATGTACGTGATTTTTCTTCCAGCCACCAAAAAATATTTCGATATTTTCCTGAGTGCCAACCAAAAATTCAGCATTGAGGCAGACTCTTCCAATTTTATGAAAACGGTACATTTCAGCAACTCACCTGAAAACCAGCTTTTTTATGAATATCAAAATCTTATTTCAAGCAAACGGGAAATAGCCGATAAACTTTTTGAAATAAAGAAAAAATCTGATTCAACACATCAAAAGGACTCCATCACAAAAATAATCGACAATATTTCTGAAGAAGTCACCAGTTATACGCAGAAATTAATTCGTGAAAATCCAACGATGAGTTTTGCGATTTTCTTAAAGGCTTTACAGGATATCAAAGTGCCTGATCCACCCAAAGATGCTCAAGGCAAAGTAACGGATTCCACTTTCCAGTACAAATATTATCTCAAACATTATTTTGATAATTTTAATGTAGCAGACGACCGCCTGCTTCGTACTCCAATTTATGAGCAGAAAGTCAAAAATTATATTGACAAGGTTGTCCCCCAGATACCGGATTCTCTCAACAAGGCAATTGATATGCTGCTGGGAACTGCGCAAAAAGACAATGAAGTATTTCGCTATTTGTTGGTTACTCTTTTTAACGAATATGCATCAAGTCAAATCATGGGTATGGATGCCGTTCTGGTTCATATAGCCGAAAAATGGTATTTGCCTTATGCAACCTGGAGCGACAATGATTTTAAAGAAAAACTCAAAAAGGAAATTGCTAAAAAGAAACCTAATCAGTTGGGATACATTGCGCCCAATTTAAAATTGGTTCAGGTTCCTAACGATCATTTTTTAGTTGCTAAAACTGATACTGCTTTAAAGAGCAATCCTTATGTTGGCAATCCGCTTAATTTACATGACATCAAAGCCAAATTTCTGGTGATGATCTTTTGGGAAGCAGATTGCGGGCACTGCAAAAAAGCAGTACCCCTTCTCTATGATTCAGTTTACCCTTTGATCAAAGATAAAGGGGTTAAAATACTTGCTATTCACATGATTGCCAGTGTAGAAGGAAAACGTAAATGGATTGATTTTGTAAATGAACATCAACTCTATGATTGGATCAATGCATGGAGTCCTTATAGTTATGAATATAAGGATTTGTACGATGTCTATTCCACTCCTGTCATTTATGTACTCGATGAAAACAAAAGAATACTAGCCAAACGCATTGGGCCTGAACAAATTGAAGATATTATTAATTTCGAACTGAAGAAAGAAAAAAATAAATAACAGAATGAAGGGAACGCAAAAATTGACAAAAAAAACGATTACCTGGATAATTCTTTTATTTGTACTGTTTGCGTTTCACAAAAATTTGTTGGCACAAGGCTACAATATTAAAGTTAACATTCCCTTATTCAAAGATTCTACAGTCATACTCGGCCACTATCTTGCGGACGTTAATAGTATGTATCCCAATGATACCATAAAACTCGGCAAGAATGGAACCGGTGTATTCAAAGGTTCGAAACAGTTGCCGGGGGGCATGTACTTCATTTATCTGCCTGCGAAAAAATATTTCGATCTTATTCTTTCGGAAGGCCAGGTATTTTCAATTGATGTTACCGACACTGCCAATTTTCTGAAATCAGTTAAATTCAAAGGATCAGTTGAAAATCAATTGTTCTATGACTATCGCAATCTGATAGGGGTAAAATCAGCAGAAATTAACGGGATCATGAAAAAGAAAAAATCTGCTTCCAAACCTCTGGAAAGAGATTCGCTTACCAAAGCTGCGGAAAAAATTAATGGTGAAGTTGTTGGGTACATTAATAAAATTAAAAGAGATAATCCTAATTTATTTTTTTCCACATTTTTAACTGCCATAGAGGATATTGTAGTACCCCCTCCACCTAAAGATGATAAAGGAAATATTTTAGATTCTTCTTTTCAATACAACTATTGGCATCATCATTTTTTCGACAATTTTAATTATGCCGATCCACGGCTGCTCCGAACTCCTGTATATGAAAAACCAATCGTAAAATATTTCGAAAAGGTGGTACCTCAAACGCCAGACTCTATCGATTACGAAATTGATATGATGCTCAATAAGGTCAAGGGCAACGAAGAAGTTTTTCGTTACCTGGTAAGTTCGCTTCTCAAATATTACGGATCGAGTCAGATTGTGGGCATGGATGGAGTTCTTGCCCATATTGCCGAGAAATGGTTTCTGCCTTATGCAACCTGGATCGATAAGGCTTCTAAAGAAAAACTGAAAAAAGAAATCGATAGAATTACTCCGAATATACTTGGCAAAGTTGCACCAGACCTTAAACTGATGCAAATTCCTACCGATCATTTTTTACTTGCCAAAACCGATACGGCGGCAAAAAGTAACCCATACGTTGGTATTTCATTTAACATTAGCGACATAAAAGCTAAATACCTGGTGGTGGTTTTTTGGGAATCGGACTGTGGACACTGTCAGAAAACAATGCCTTTGCTATACGATTCTATATATCCGCGCCTTAAGGAAAAAGGCGTAAAAGTTTTAGCTATCCACATGGTAGGAAGTGTTGCAGGCAAACGTAAATGGATCGATTTTGTAAATGAGCACCAAATGTATGACTGGATTAATGCATGGAGCCCATTTAGTTACGATTATATGGATTTGTATAACGTTTCCTATAAACCACTCTTTTATCTTTTGGACGAAAACAAAAAGATTATTTGTAAACGCATCGGTCCCGAACAAATAGAAAAGGTGATTGAAATGGGAGGCATTTTAGGGACTAAATAATTTTTATTTTATGAAAAAGCATAGGTAAAATATATCTTTGCGCAGGAACAAAATACATTCAAAATTGTAGTGAATGTAAAGAATTGGAACTATTAAATAATTAAGAATGAATTCATCAATTAAATTAGTACTCGAAGACGGGACGGAAA
>CAYZNC010000474.1:0-4604 GCA_964478555.1 uncultured Bacteroidales bacterium
CGGAAGCTATTCCAATGTTTACACAACACAGTATACCAGGTATATAAAAAATAAGATAGCCTTATGGAAAGGGTATGCCGACTGGAAGATAAGCACTTTTGGTGATAATGATATCTCTGATGTTAACTGGAGATTCGAATTCAACGATTGGAATCCGCAAACCGGCGCCGGCGTTTATGATTGGTATTGGGGAGCCCACTCGCTTGGAGGAGGTGACAAAGCATACGGACGTTTTCTCAATATTATTGCCACAGACGCAGGAACTCCCTTGTTTCCAAGTTCGGATAATATGCTACATGTGAAGGTGACGTGGTACGATGGTGGTGTTGAACTAGGATCATTTGACTATGATACTACCTGGACACCGGTTGAAATGCCTGAAGTGCTTTGCACTCTTTAATAGAATTCCACTGAAGAATAAGCATATCCTTTCATAGAACTAATCATAAAAACCGAACTCATTCATAACAGAATAAGTTCGGTTTTTAACAACGGAATGTTTACGAAACAGGTCATTTTATTTTTGCGTCACGCAAAGTGCGACAAGAATACGCTATATTGTTTTTGCACAAACATGGGTAATTTCATCTTGTGAAGTTCGGCTCCCAGTTTATCAACAATGGGAATCAATATCCGTTCGGTTTCACAAAGCAGTGGTGAAACGGTATTTATGTTACCCGTGGTTTGCCAGTTCAGGCAACTGCAAGTATTGTAACATCGTTTTTTTAATAAGCATTGTTTGCAGGTTTCTTTTTCCGTAACGGATTCTTTAAAAAGGGTTTCTCTTTTTTCATTAAAACCATTCCAAACATCTCCTATCGAATATTGGGTATTGGATACGCCATCTTTTACAAATTGAACACAAGGATAAATTTTACCATCCGGAGCAATAGAAATTTGTTTTGTAGAAAGCTGGCAACTGCAGGTATCATCCTCGTTGCTCCGAATGTGGTTTGCCAGTTTCGTTTCAAACGGACTAAAATAAAATTTCCGATCTTCTACGGTCCATTTTTTATAAAGCATGGCAATCTGCTGATACTGGCGTTCCAATTCTTTTAAATCTTTGTCAGACCAGGTTGCCGCAAAATTTAAAGAAGCGACAATATACCGGAATCCCCTATCGATTAAATATTTGACCGATCTGGAATAAAATTTCACATTCACCGGAGTCACAACCATTAATGCATTAGCACCAGGCTGGTAGGTAAGCAGCGAATCGATCTTTTGATCTATCAGATGAAAAGTATCGTCTCCATTTTGCAATTTTCTATTGGCATTGTGGGCTTCTTTAATACCATCGACACTTAATCCGATGTTTAAGCCGGTATACTTGCAAAAATCGAGGAAATCGTTGTCCAAAAGGGATCCGTTTGTGGTAACCTTATAATGAAAATGCGTAGGATAATGTTTTTGCCGTTCCATTATTTTACATTTTTCGATCGTATATTCTATCAAATTTTTCTTCAACAGCGGTTCGCCGCCAAAAAAGATAATCCCAATGTTGCTGGAAAAATTTTGGGTAACAAATTTTAAAGATTGGGCGATCACATCCCGGCTCATATCCAAGCCACGACTACGGGGAGGCGAATAACAATACCTGCAGTTAAAATTACAGGCGGTGGTTAAATGTAAAGTCAGGTGCATTATTTTATTAATATTTTGTCGTTTTGGAGCCAGTTTATAAAATCCGTTACCTGTGATTTTTTACGAACACGCCGGATTCCTTGGTAAATTCTTCCAGAACGGGATACCTTGGTGATTCATAAGAAAGGGCAGGCTGGATTTTCATTAAGATTAAAGTTTGAAAATGAAAATTTGAAAACCAAAGTGTTCATTTACAAATATTGTACCACAAACAAACGGATGATTGAAGATATGTTGTAAGGAATTAGAATAGGGAGTGTTATTGGTAAACTGTCGATAACTGGACAAGTTATTACCTTCGACTTTATTAATGACGATAGTTCAAGGAAGGCTCAAAAGTTAACTTTCACGCAAAGGTCGCAAAGTTTTTCGCGAAGACCGCAAAGATAACTACTAGTATTTTAACTCTTTGCGATCTTTACGTATTCTTGGCGCGCTTTGCGTGAAACAAATAATTCGACTTTGAGACAATCTCTTGAATATCTTTATCCAGGATTTTACATTATGGTACGAAAAAACCATTGCCTCGTTGCATCCTGCAATACATTAGCCAGGATTATTCATCTTTAATCAAGTCGGCATAATTAACAATGTCCCATTCTCCCTTATAATTTTCAACCAACGCGGTTAGAGACTCGACCCAATCGCCTGAATTCAGATACATAATGTCACCGTATTGAGTAATGGCCGGGTGATGAATGTGTCCGCAGATAACCCCGTCGCATCCCTTATTACGGGCAAACTTAACGAGCTCCTGCTCATAATCTGAAATATAAGAGACGGCACTCTTTACTTTTTGTTTCACCATTTGCGATAATGAGAAATATGGAAGGCCTCTGCGAATTCGCCAGTTATTATATATTTTGTTAATCCAAAGCAACAAGGTGTAACCGATGTCGCCTAACATAGCTAGCCACCGAAGATGCGTTGTAATAGCATCAAAAATATCGCCATGCACAACGAGGTACTTCTTCCCTTTGCTTTGATATACATATTCTTTTACCACATTGATATCGCCAAATATAAATGGAAGTATATTGTCCAGAAAATCGTCGTGGTTACCCCTTACGTAGATAATTTTGGTTTTATATTTCTCCATCATTTTCAACACCACTCTAAAAAAGCGGGTATGTTTTTTCTTCCATTTACCACCTCTTTTGAGATGCCACCCATCAATAATATCGCCGTTCAAAATGAGCATATCGCAGGTGTTGCTTTTTAAAAACCTTACTACTTCTTTGGCTTTAGAGCTTTTTGTTCCAAGATGAATATCGGAAAGAACAATGGTTTTGTAATGATTTCTTTTCAAATTAAGTTTTATTACAAAGTAAGGAATAGCAGTTCATCTGATTATTAATTTAAAGTTAATAAATCTTTAACAATTTTATAAGATAGGCTTCATATTGGATAAACAATTGTTTAACTTTATGGTAGTCTAATAAATACTAACTAAATGAAACTTATTCAAAATTATAAAGTCACCTTGCTTGTTGTATTAAGCTTTATGTCATTCACTTTTGCAAAATCTCAAATAGTTAACAGTCCCAATAAGAGACTATCCGTTCATTTTGAAATGTCGGCAGAAGGCAAACCTTGCTACTCAATATATTTTGAAAAGAAACTAATTCTTTCCACTTCAAAATTGGGTATTATTCGAGAAGATGAAGACTTTTCCACAAGACTTAACCTTGAATCCACCTCCAAAGAAGAATCCGTAGCAGATAATTATGTGATGGGTTATGGAAAAAAATTAAAGTGCAGTTACTCCGGCAACAGAAGAATATTTCATCTGAAAAATGGTAATGGACTCCCCATGGATATTATATTTCAGTTATCTGATGATGGGATTGCCTTCAGGTATTATTTCCCGGATCAATCAACGGATATTAAAAAGATAACGAAAGAAATAACTTCATTCCATTTTCCAGTCTCGACCAAAGGCTGGCTGCAACATTGTGCAGATTCGAGATCGGGATGGGCACAATCAAACCCATCCTATGAGGAACATTACGACATGGGCATCGATGCAGGTACGCCTGCACCATTGCAAGCCGGATGGGTGTTTCCTGCCCTGTTTAATTATCAAAACTATTGGTTCGTGCTTACTGAAACCGCTCTTGACCGTAATTACTGTGGTTCGAGACTTAGCCAGGAATCGCCCGATAGGGAGTATACAATTAACTTCCCTCAAAAAACGGAAGGTGTTCCGGAGGGAGCTGTGTACCCCGAATCGACACTACCCTGGTATTCGCCATGGCGAATTATAGCTGTTTCTGACAACCTGGGCTCACTGGTTGAATCTACATTGGGAACTGACTTAAGTATACCTGCAAAATATGACGCCTCCGCCTATCTGAAGCCTGGAAGAGCGTCGTGGAGCTGGATAATTCTTAAAGACAATTCCATTGTTTACGATGTACAAAAAAAATATATCGATTTTGCAGCAGATATGAAGTGGGAATATTGCTTAATTGATGCCGATTGGGATACCAAAATTGGTTATGATAAAATTAAGGAACTGGCAGATTATGCCAAAAGTAAAAAAGTAGACCTTATTTTGTGGTATAACTCTGCCGGTAGTTGGAATACGACTCCTTATCATCCCAGAAATGCTTTGCTAACAGAAGAATTACGAAACTCCGAATTCCTAAGGCTCAAAACTTTGGGCATCAAGGGCATTAAGGTTGATTTTTTCGGTGGTGATGGTCAATCGATGATAACTTATTACCAGGATATACTTGAAGATGCGGCAAAATACGGCATTCTTGTAAACTTTCACGGATCTACTTATCCCAGAGGATGGGCACGCACCTACCCTAATCTTGTAAATATGGAAGCTATCAAGGGAATGGAATTTATCACGTTTGAACAACAAAATGCCGACCTTGCACCAAGCCATTGTTGTATGTTACCTTATACCAGGAATATTTTCGATCCCATGGATTTTACACCCATGAATT
>CAYZNC010000475.1:0-4600 GCA_964478555.1 uncultured Bacteroidales bacterium
CATAAGGTCATCATTTTGGCGGGGCTATTATCTAATTTAGGTTGCAAATTTTTGCTGACTTTTAACTTGTCCAGGAAATCACGAGCCAACATTACCTGGTAGTAAACAAAATTCTTGGAAGTGCTGTCTGCAATCGATTTTGAATGAATTACTTCGTCAATTTTAACGATATAGGTAGAATCGTTAAACATGGTTATATATATCCGGTTATCATCACCCCAGCGCATATCTCTAACAAACGACCTGTCCTTGGGCACCTGACCAATAACCGTCAATGTATTTGCAACAAATATAAAACATAGTAATGACAGGCATTTGAGTAAAAGTATTCTCTTCATAGCTTTCTTGTTTAGACTGAAATCTAAAGTAAGAAAATTTAAAAGGAACAAAATTAATTTTTCAATTTTTTTATCAGCAAAATCGCTTTGTTGTTAACAGAATACTTGCAAAATAACAATCCAAGTAATTTAAGGTAACATTTTAAATTTACATGGATAGTTATTTAACATACTAATTCAAAGTAATTTGATTAGCATGATGGAATATTCCTCACTGATTCCAAACTAATAAAACTTCGAAATCATGATTAGCTCCCTGGAATTCAAGATTCTTATAATACGACCATTGGTTTCGATCACTTTTTCTTTTTTTAATTCCCTTAACAATCTTACCAACGTTTCAACAGCGGTTCCCACCATATTGGCCAAATCTTCCCGGGATAATTTTATTTCTGCAAAACCGGCTTCATTCATCTTAAATTTCTGGGACAAAATCAGTAGTGTCAAGGCGAGTCGTTCTCTTACCGACATATGGGCGAAAACCGTAACACTATTTACCAATACTCCAAATTCGTGACTCAAGCTCGACAATATACCCATCATTAGTTCACCCGATTGGCTTACGACACGCAAAAAAGCATCTTTAGGGATAAAGCCCAGCCTCGAATCTTCTATCGCTGAAGCCGAATCAGGATAAGTTTCATTGCACAAGAGAGCCGAGTAGCCCAATAATTCATCTGTTGAACATAAATAAAGAATATGTTCCTTTCCATTATGATCCGTTTTGTACTTTTTTATCAACCCTTTCTTGAGATAAAAGATACCTGCAGGAAAAGAGCCTTCCAGAAAAATATTTTGTCCCTTTTTGTAGGTCTTATCGATCATAAGCTTTTCGATGCTTTTAAAAAGGGGAAGTGGCAAGTCTTTGAGTATTGAATCGCTGGTTGATGTAAACTTATCAATAGGAAAATGATCGCTTAGTTGCATACTTAATATTTTATAGTGTCTTTGACAAATTGCTATGGATTAAGGTTACGTCCCCACACAACCTCCTCCGATAATTTTCGTCAACAAAAGTATAACTTATATCAGTTTATTTGTTGACATAAATCAATTTATTTTTTGACCCCTCTCAAAATATTATCTTTACTTTTACTTTTACTTTGCAACTTATTTTTTGAAGAGGATTTAATTGTAGAAGAATGGGATTGGAATTAACGGGATTTCTATTAAATATTTACATTGTAGCGTTATTAACTGGTATTATTGCAATTATATTTATTTCCGACAGGCTAAAGCCTTTGGTAGCAGCCACCAGTGTTATTATCATCTCCATCGCTACCAGCTTACTGGCCATCCAGGGGTTAAACACTAAAGGTCTTGAATTTATAATTAATGGCGGAATACTGATGGGTGACATTCCTTTCAGAATAGATGCATTATCAGCCTGGTTTATACTCATTGTCAATTTTGTAACAGTCACCGGTATCATTTATGGTATTGGTTATCTGAAGAGCTATCAATCCGAGCGCTCCATCAAAACCATACATTGGGGGTCATTTGTTCTCTTCCAATCATCTATGCTTTGGGTTTGCTCAGTTCAAAACAGTATTGCCTTTTTAATGGCTTGGGAGGTGATGTCATTATCCTCATTATTACTGGTTTTATTTGACCATACCAATCACAAAGTACTTAAAGCAGGCATAAACTATATGGTTCAAATGCACTTGAGTGTTGTTTTTCTGACCGTTGCTTTTATTTGGGTATATTTTAAAACAGGCACTTTCGATTTCAACGGTATAGGTACGTATTTTGGTACCAACGTCAATATTTGGCTATTCCTCGTTTTCCTTATCGGCTTCGGATTTAAGGCAGGGTTTATCGGACTACATACCTGGTTGCCCCTAGCCCACCCTGCAGCACCTTCGCATGTATCGGGCGTAATGTCGGGTGTGATTGTAAAAATGGGTATTTATGGAATATTCCGGATTATATTGTACTTAAAGGCTGATTATCTGATATTGGGAGAAATTGTATTAACTTTATCCTTATTGACCGGATTGTTTGGTATTATGAATGCCGCTGTACATAGAGACTTTAAAAAGATGCTGGCGTATTGCACTATTGAAAACATAGGTATCATTGGTATTGGCATCGGACTTGGATTAATAGGTTTAGGCAGGGGCGAGAATTTATTATGTTTCCTTGGCTTCGGAGGTGCATTATTGCATGTGTTAAATCATTCACTTTTTAAATCGTTGCTATTTTATGCAGCAGGTTCGGTTTATCAGCAGACCCATACCCGCAACATGGAAAAATTGGGTGGACTGATTAAAGTAATGCCTAAAACCGGCATCCTGTTTTTGATAGGAGCTATTGCTATTGGAGGGATTCCTCCATTCAATGGATTTATTTCCGAGTTTATTATTTATTGTGGCCTGTTTAATGGAATACATGCTTCCGCAATTGAGCAAATTACGCTTATTGCATTAGCTATAGCAGGAATGAGTGTTATTGGCGGTATTTCCATACTAACTTTTACCAAAACTTTTGGAACTATATTTTTAGGCACAGCACGGCAAAAATTAAAACACGAACCTCATGAAGTTTCTTTGCTGATGCTGCTCCCTCAATATTTAACCATCGCCATAATGTTGCTTGTAGCTTTTACTCCCGGATCTTTTTTAAAAATAGTCAGTACGATCCTGGACAATCCTGGGTTAAATATCCACCCTGCGAGCATAAACATTTCGGGTTATGAAAATATGTTAAACAGTATTAGTTGGTTTTCACTGCTGTTTATAATACTAACGGGATTGCTTCTGGCTTTTAGATTTATGATAACCCGAAAACATGATAAGAATTATGCCCCCACATGGGGCTGTGGTTACCTGGCTCCCACCTCCAGAATTCAATACACAGGCAAATCATTTTCGAAAACATTGGGTAAACTTTTAACCTTTGCCCTTATTGAGAAAAAAAATTATAAGGAATTAAGAATGAATGAGATATTTCCACATAACCGGAAATACTCATCATTTTATTTGGATATTTTTGAACAACGATTGATCAATCCCTTCATTCAACGGCTAAAACAGTTTATCAACCTGTTTCAGTTTGTTCAGAACGGTAAAGTACAAGCGTATGTATTTTATGGCATCATCTTTATATTAATAGTGTTTATAGGAACTCTTTTAAACTTCTGGCATTGATTAATTTATTTTTAATTATAGCAGTCGTTGCAATCATCGCTATCCTTTTTGTCAATGCTAAGACAAAAGGAATCATTGCGCTTGCTACTGTAATTATCAATAGCTTAATAAGTGGCATGATTGCTTTTCAGGCACTCCGGGGTTATAATTTTGAACTTATTTTATCCGGATCCATACCCTTTGGAGCTTTACCTATAAAAATAGATGCCTTATCAGGTTGGTTTATATTGACAATCAATTTTACCATAGTAACCGGTGCTATTTACGGCCTGAATTATATGAAGCAGTTCATAAAACAGGAAAGTAATATCACCATGCATTGTATTGCTTATGTTTTGGTTCATACATCGCTGGTTGGCATTTGCTCCGTACAAAACGGTATGGTGTTTCTTGTACTTTGGGAAATTATGGCATTATCGGCCTTTATACTGGTTATATTTGAGTATTATAAACAACAAACCTTGAGGGCGGGCATTAATTATCTTATACAATCCCATATTTGCATTGTTTTTTTAATGCTTGGATTTATTTTTGTTGCTTTTAAAACAAATAGCTACGACTTTAAGGCCATAGCCGATTTTTCCAGTCAGCAATCCACATTAGCCGGAACTGTTTTATTCTTGTGTTTTTTTATTGGCTTTGCAATCAAAGCAGGTTTTGTGCCGTTCCATACATGGTTACCTTACGCACATCCTGCTGCACCTGCTCATATATCAGGTGTGATGTCGGGCGTAATCATTAAAATAGGTATTTATGGGATTCTTCGTATGTTGTTGCTGATTAAGGCTGATTACAGAACTATTGGTTTCATTATACTTTTCATATCTGTAGTTTCCGGCATGTATGGAGTGATGCTGGCCATTATCCAACACAATTTAAAAAGATTGCTGGCTTACCATAGCATTGAAAATATAGGAATTATTGGTATAGGAATTGGTATAGGTTGTATCGGTCTTGGAACTACTAACAAATGGATGGCTGTTCTCGGCTTCTCAGGGGCTTTGTTGCACACATTGAATCACTCGTTGTTTAAATCATTGTTGTTCTTTGGCGCCGGAAATGTTTATCAGTCTACCCATACCATGGATATTGAGCGATTGGGAGGGATTA
>CAYZNC010000476.1:0-4597 GCA_964478555.1 uncultured Bacteroidales bacterium
AATGCAGGCACGAATACAAAGTCTTTTGCAAAGGTCTTGCTGTACGACAAGTTAAGGTTGTAATCTAACTTGTGATTGCTGCTCTTGAGGCCAACCATGTTTATGAGGTCAACATTTGCAGAACCTGAAGAAACAATGCGGTCAACAGTTGTATTCCTCTTTATTAAACTGTTTTCGAGCAGAACGTTCGTTACACGCAAGTCTCCATGAATGTCGTCATAGTAAGTACCAAAACCGTAAGAGTCGTAGCTGTAATTTGATGCAGCTGGAATTTTGTCGTCGAGAACCCAGGTCGATGGATCGTAGGCCTTGATGGTTGGAGGTAAAAGTAGAGCCGAAGCCATTACTGGATACTGTGCACCATATAGACCCTGTACGTACTCGTTAGCGTTACTGAGAGCCATATTGTCTTGAAGGCTGTGGCTATACACTACGTTAGTTTTGAATTTGATAAACTTAACATCCATAGTACCGTTGACACGGGCAGTGTAACGGTCTAAGTTAGGACCTGCACCTACCATGGTTCCTTTCTGGCTAAAGTAGTCGAGACCGATGTTGTAAGTATTGTTGGTGCCACCTCCTGACAGGTTGATATTGTGATTTTGACGAATACCTGTTTTAAACGCCTCATTGAACCAATTTGTGTTAACTTTTGCTGTACCGTCGGCGTTATACAAATAATTTGCGTTTGTAGGATCATATCCGCCAGGAACATTCATGCCACTATTTTTAAATGCCATGGTGACGTATTTATCATATTGGTAAGAATCCATAACATCGTACACTCCCTTCTGTACTTTGTCGAAACCATAGTAGCCGCTGTAGTCTATCCTCATGGCTTGGTTCTTCTTACCTTGCTTTGTGGTGATGATAACCACTCCGTTGGCAGCACGCGAACCATAGATTGCGGCAGCAGAAGCATCCTTAAGTACCTGAAGGGATTCAATATCGTTTGGCGAGAAGTCGCGTATTGTTGTTCCCATTGGTACTCCATCGACAATGTAGAGAGGTGAGGTGCTACCGAACGAACCGATACCACGAATACGTACTGTAGGGTCGGCTCCCGGTTGTCCGTCGGATGTAATTTGAACACCGGCTACTTTTCCTTCGAGAATTGTTGAGATGTTTGATTGTGATACTTTCTTCATCTCTTCAGCGTTGACAATGGCAACTGAACCTGTGAGGTCAACCTTCCGTTGTGTACCGTAACCTATTACTACTACCTGGTCGAGTTCTTTTATATCTGCAACCAATGTGATGTTGCCAAGTTCAGTTTTTCCTCCAACGGTTACTTCAATACTTTTGAATCCTACAAAAGACAGTGTTAGTGTAGCATCTGAAGGAACAGAAAGAGAGAAGTTACCATCCTTGTCGGTAATGATACCATTAGTTGTACCTTTTTGTTGTACAGTTGCGCCTATTAGCGGTTCTCCGTTTTCGTCAACGATTTTACCTCTTACTGTTATGTTGCCTGGTTGAGTCATTGACATCTGGTCGGCATTGCCGTTGCCTTCTGCGTATGTTGCCGGTGCGAGCGCCAGCAATCCCAACAGGATTAAATATGAATATTTCATAGTTTAAATATTTTTTATCTTAGTGATTAATTAACAATTACGAGATAAGACTCCTCTGTTACGAGTGCGCAAGACAAATCATTACTGTCTATAGTTACACCCGCATACTTTTGGAAATGTGTTTCGCCGGTGGCGTAAGTAACATTGTAAAGTACATCAGCAGTATTGTTACCATTGTTTGTAACTGTGATGACTACCTTAGAGCCACTTATGCTTGATTGGAAAATACCCCAATTCCAGTCAGATGTGAGGGTGGCTGTGCCATAGCCGGTGCCCCATCCGTAGTTGTCCATGCGAACTACACCATATTCCGTAGATGTAGGTAAGGCAGAAGCTTTGCGAAGAATTGTACAAGGGCTGTGGAAGTTTCCAAGATTGTCGGAGTAGCAGTACAATGTAAATGTCTTACTTGAACCTGATGCGACTGTATAATCAGCAGAGAATGCAGTCCACCAACCGGAAGAGAAGTCATTAGCACCTACTTGACTTACACCCTTTACAAGAGTTACTGTGCTTGTTGTAGTAAATGTCTTTGTTGCACCAACATAAGAAATGTTAACGGTCTGAGAACCTGAGGCAGGCGAAATCTTGCTAGGATACTTCATCAAAAGAGTGCTGTTTTCTAATATAACTTTTGACCCGTCGGAATGATTAGCTGTTACGACAATACCTGCAGGTTTGAATATGATTGAGTCACTGGTGTAGTAATAGTAGGATATGGGGGTAGCCGCTATGCTTACAATAGGGTTAGTTACTTCCAGAGTGTATATGTTTGATACAGCTTTGGCGTATGCGCCTTGCTTAGTTTTGCTATAAGCTACAACAACTGTCTTGGTTCCGATTGTAGTCATATCAGGTATAACGGTGAATGATAAATCTGAAGAATCAACTTGCGCGGAAGATCCGTCAGCGAAAGTAACATTAGCTGTACCAGCACCCCAGAAGTTTTTGTTGCCAAATTCAACAGAAGTAGGAGTTCCTGAAATAGCGATTGAAACCGGATTAACATCTTTTACAACAGTGACTTTAGAAGGTATAAGGTATGCTTTTTTCATCTCGAAATGGCTGCCGTCGCAAACTAAGAATGACATGATAGTATCAGTGGCAGAAACCGGTTGTTGATATGTTTCGATTAACTTTGTACCATTTGTTCCAACGGCAGTGGCTGTTACAAATACATTGCCGGTAGCAGAGTGGTCAACATCGAGAGTAACATACGCACCTTGCATGGTAGTAAGAAAGAAGGGCCAATCAACGGTATCGGAAACTCCTTTGTGGGGATAGTTTTGGGTAATCATTTTTATATCGAAAGCATACTTGGCATCAACATTTGCCATTTTGCCACCCCAGCCGTAAGCATCGGAACGGAGAACAAAGTATTCGCTATACTTGGCGGCATCACGCTTTGCATTGGCGACTACAAGATTCCAGTTGTTCCAGCTGTTAACGCCGGTACCGTGGTTAACAAACTCCAAATGCAATAGCTTGTTTGTAGGGATGGCGAAGTAATCAGTGAATGCAGTCCAAAAAGCGGCACTGTTATTTTCAGCTCCGACTATCGGTGTAGCGATGATGATTTTAGTAGTGTCACCTTTATTTTTATTATTCGCAGCTGCAATTGAGTCGATCCTGTGCTGCAGGTCAGAGGGCGCATCAATTGAATAAGTATCCAACTTCTGGCACCCAACTAGGCAAAATGCTGCCAAAACAGCTGCGCACAAAGCGCACCTCATTAGTTTAGTAGTTTTCATAAATTTAAATTTGATTGAATTCAAAATTAGTTATTGAATCTGAAACCTTACCGGTTACAGAAAGTTTTTGCGCTAGTGTTGTTCCACTTAGTAGGAATAGAAACAACAAATCAAAAGCACATACTTGAGATAGGCGTTTTTTTCTCATTTTCATAATGATGTAGTTGTTAGATTAGACAATTACTTTTTACTTGATTACTGTCAATATTGTAGGTATAATCAACTTTACAACATTTTTCATAAAACAAACAAAAAGGTTAGTATTAGGTAAAGCGAAAATAATGGGAAGAATCAGGGAAGCGGAGGACAATTGTGTATTAATGGAGGAGAAATGTGTAATAAATCGAACAATTATGAACGTTGTTTAACATCCATGTGAATAATTTGAATATGTGGAGGGTACACTAAAATAAAGCCACAAAGGCACCAAGACACTAAGCAGCACAAAGGCATTCATCCCGGTTCATTGACTCTTGTGTCCCTTTGAGCCTTAGCGTCTTAGAGGCAAATGAATAATGCAATAGAATCATCAATTATTTATGTATTCCGAAGGGGTTGATCCATAGTATTTTCTAAATATTCTACTAAAGTACTTCGGATCGTTAAAGCCAACTTCGTAGGCTATTTCTGAAATGTTTTTGCTTGATAACTGTAATAGTTGAGCAGCCCGTTTTAAACGAATCGATGTTATGAAATCACCAGCAGATTGGTCTGTTAATGCGGATAATTTTTTATGTAACAGACTTCGGCTGATACTCATCTTTTCCACAAATCCTTCTACTCCGAAATTTGGATCAGAAAAGTTCTTTTCAACAATTTCCATAGCTTTTACCAGGAATTGCTCATCGGCATTGGATGATGCCATTATCGAAGCATCAGGAACTAAATTTTTACCAAAGTGTTTTTTGAGTTTGATCCGCGATTCAATTAAATTTTTTGTTTTTGCAATTAATAAATTTACGTCGAAAGGTTTTGGAATATATTCATCAGCTCCTATTTCTAACCCTTCAATTTGGTTTTCAACCGAAGATCGGGCAGTTAATAGAATTACAGGTATATGACTGGTAAGCAAATTGGATTTTAAGCGACTGCATAGTTCCAAACCATCAATTTTAGGCATCATGATATCGCTTATAATTAAATCGGGGTTGTGAACTTTTGCCAATTCATAAGCATCTTTGCCATTTTCCGATTCAATAACCCTGAATTCACTGGAGAGAGAAACCGAAACGAATGAACGTAGATCGAAATTATCTTCAGCTACCAGAACCA
>CAYZNC010000477.1:0-4585 GCA_964478555.1 uncultured Bacteroidales bacterium
ATCTTTTTAAATATTTTGTAGTATTTTTTTTACATTTGCACACCGAAAATCCATTGATAATAATGCAAAAAAAATGATGGCAGCCAATACTCCAATTAAATTTTTTTCGGGTACAGCTTCACGATATTTAGCTGAAAAGATAGCCAATAGCTTTGGTAGCGAACTGGGTCGTAGCACAGTAACCTGGTTTAGCGACGGAGAATTTCAGCCGGCTTATGATGAATCGGTCCGTGGTGCGACTGTATTTTTAATTCAGTCTACTTTTCCGCCATCTGAAAACCTTTTTGAGCTTCTTTTAATGATCGATGCCGCAAAGCGTGCTTCGGCCAATAAAGTAGTTGCGGTAATGCCTTATTTCGGCTTTGCCCGGCAAGATCGCAAAGACAGACCACGCTGCGCCATTGGCGCAAAATTAGTTGCGAACTTACTTACAGCAGCAGGCGTGGATCGTGTAATGACAATGGATTTACATGCAGATCAGCTACAAGGATTTTTTGATGTTCCCGTTGATCATCTATACGCATCTCCTATTTTTGTCCCCTATATACGAAACCTTAACCTTCCAAACCTGGCAGTTGCAGCACCCGACATGGGTGGAACCAAAAGAGCAAACGCCTATTCGCGCTTTTTGAATGCCGAAATGGTAATTGGTTACAAACTTCGTAAGAAACCAAATGTAATTGAGGAAATTAAGGTAATTGGGGATGTAGCAGGCAAGGATGTTGTAATTATAGACGACTTGGTGGATACCGCTGGTACCATAACTATTGCGGCAGATCTGATGACCGAAATGGGCGCAAATAGTGTACGGGCAGTATGTACTCACCCGGTTCTTTCAGATCCAGCCTATGAAAGAATAGAAAAATCGACTTTGGTAGAGTTAATAGTTACCGATACCATCCCGCTAAAAAGACAGAGCCCTAAGGTTAAAGTGCTCACTGTTGCTGACATTTTTGCGGATGTGATAGAAAAAGTTTACAATTATCAGTCAATAAGTTCCAATTTTATAACTTAAATTATTATATTTGCGGCCTCAAAAATAATATTGTCAAAAATATTTTGAAATAACGATGAAATCTATAGAGTTAAAAGGTACCATTCGCGAGAAACTTGGTAAAGCAAGCAGCAAAACCATCAGAGCTGCAGAAAATGTTCCGTGTATATTATATGGAGGTAAGAGTTCAGTTTATTTCTCTGTAATAGAAAAAGATCTGAAACATATCCTTTACACTCCTCACGTATATTTGATTAACCTGAATGTTAACGGAGAAAAACATGTAGCTAAGATTCAGGATATTCAGTTCCATCCGGTTAGTGATGCAGTAAATCACATTGATTTTTACGAAGTGTCGAACGATAAGGAAATTATCATTGATCTTCCTGTTATTGTTACCGGTAATTCCGTTGGAGTTCGTGAAGGTGGTAAATTGATTCAGGACAAGCGGAAAGTGAAAGTAAAAGGGTTGGTAAAAAATATACCGGACGAAATCTCCGTTGACATTTCGGAGATAGGAATAGGTAAAAATATCAAGGTCGGAGAGTTGGTATATAAGAATCTCGAATTTCTTGATTTGAAACATAGTCCTGTAGTTTCGGTTAAGGTAACACGTATTGCAAAAGCTGCTGAAGAAACTGCAGGAACACCTGCTGTTGCTGCTGCCGCACCTGCTGCAACTACACCTGCACCTGCTAAAGCTGAATAACATATATTATTTAGATTCTTGAAATACTTAATTGTAGGAATCGGGAATGTAGGTGAAGATTACCAACATACCCGTCATAATATTGGTTTTGACATATTGGATGCTTTAGCAAAGGCATCCAATATTTGTTTTCAGGATAACCGTTACGGCGCTACGGCGGAATATAAATTTAAAGGCCGTATTTTTGTCCTCCTGAAACCTTCTACTTATGTCAATCTGAGTGGAAAGGCAGTTAATTATTGGCTGCAAAAGGAGAACATACCTGTTGAAAATCTTTTGGTAATCCTCGATGATCTTGCACTTCCGCTTGGAACAATTCGGCTAAGATCTAAAGGAAGTGATGGTGGCCATAACGGATTAAAAAATATCAATGAAGTATTGGGCCGTAACGATTATGCAAGATTACGTTTTGGCATAGGCAATGAATTTCCAAAAGGTTATCAGGTCGATTACGTATTAAGCAGATGGAATGCAGAAGAACACAAGATACTGGATGAACGGATTCCAATCGTTTCCGAAATCATAAGAAGCTTCGGAACCATTGGGGTGCAGAGAACTATGAGCCAGTTTAATAATAAGTAAAAATGATACCTTAAATTGGCGGTTGGCTATTAGCGATTAGCTTTTGGTTTTCTGAACTGCCAATAGCTAAAAGCCAACAGCAAATCGCAGTATTTTAATATTTGGGAAGCTTTGTCAAATCAAAAGAATCGGGCATTTTACCAGGATCCCTGCTATCAGAGATAGTGAATATAATGTCATTAAAGTCGTTATCCTGGTAAGGAAGGTAATCATCCTGCCTGATATCTTCAAAAGTCATTACGATATCTCCACAATTCTTTTCCACAAATAGCAGATGCTGTTGATAATTGTTCTTGTTTAACCAGGGATCGCTAAAAAGTGTATATCTGCCTGACCCGGTTATTCCACTATCGAAACCAATCGAAACCAAGTAAAAACTTATTACAGTACCAGCAGGAAACTTACCAGTGCCCACCTGTACCATGTCTCCCGCGTCTAATCCTCCGCCAGATCCTGTTCCCGAAATATTTGGAATTAAAATGTGCTGGGTTACATCCGTAGAAGTAGTGGGAGGACTGGATTCATTATAAGTATAATAACCCAGGGTGTTTTTCCATCCTGCGCCCTCGCCTATAAACGTTACATATACCTCAGAAGCTTTAGTGAGAACAAGCCTTTTGGATATAGTATCGTTGGAAAAAAATATCTTATCATAGGTCTGCAGGTTATTGTGCATTTCGGGAAAGAGCGACATAATATGCGAATATAGTGTTGCGCAAGGTTTAGTTGGGATCACATTAGGTGGTACCCCCTCATCCATGCTAATGGAAAGGATTTTTAATCCGCCAAGACCTGTGGCTACAAAAATTACACTATCTTTTGCATCTACAAAATTTGCCGAAGGATTATTGGTAAACTGAATTTTTCCCAACATAGCCAAACTATCGTTTCTCGATTCAATAATTCCTCCGATATATAGACCTGCTTCTCCGTTAGCTATTAATACCAAATCACCGTGTAAAGATACCGTGTTGGAAACATAATTATCATCTAACTGACCCGCTGGGGTAACGGGCTTGGGTATAGCTTGTTTTAAGGATCCGTCGAGATTGAGCATCTGAACACCTCCTTCGTTCAAAGCCGTAAAAATATATTTATCTGAAGCAGCAACTCCGGATTTTGCTTCCAGCTGCAATGCTCCGCCTACATCGTAGGTAGTAACGTAAGCATTATCAGATTGGTTATATACGTTCACACGGCCCGGATTTCCCTGAAGTACGTAAATGTTGTTTGCATTTTTATCTATAGCACGGGCGTCATCGAGAGGTTTCGTTTGTAAAAGCTTATAAGAATGATCAAAAATTTTCAAATCCCCTGTCGATCCGCTAGTTGCATAAATTCCATTTTCGGTTGCAATCACACTGGTGCCGGCATATGAAGAGAGACCGATAATGGTATCAATTTTACTGATTTTATGTTGGGCATCCAGGGATAATACTTCGAGTATTGCGGGTGCTGCCAAATTCGTTGAATCAACGCTTAAATCGGTAGCTCCTACAAGGTAAATTTTATTATTAAAATAATCCACTGCACTTATATCGGTAGTTTTGAAGATCGCTTGCCAAATGATTACCGGATTTTTAATGTCTCTGACATCGAATACCTCCAGTCCACCGAGGTACATATCGCCTCTGGTATTATAAGTAACAAAAGCATAATGGTCTACAATTTTAACATGGGTAGCTTGTAACGTGTTGCCATTGTATACCAGAGGATCAACTTCAGCAACCAACTTGAATGCGTAGTTTTTTGTAAGGTCAACTTTAGGTGGTATGCCTACGCTTTTCAGTGCCCATTCGCCGTCAATAGGTTGCACGGCCATCAGTTCATTCTTCAGGTTAACGCGGCTGTTTAATGCATTAAGATCACTGTTAATTTCCATATTCCCCTTTTTTACAAGGGTACTGGAATTGTTATTTTCATTTTTTTTGCAACCACTTGCTACAATGCCAAGTAAGAGCATCCCTAAAAATAAATTTTTCATCATCTGAATGTTGGGGTTGGATGAATTTTGCATGTACTTGTTTTTGTAAAAGTAAATGTTACTTTTTGAACATGCTTGTTTCATATTGTTATATATTAGGTAAGTTTTTTAGCTCAAGTAGTTAAATAGGTTTTACGAAGCTAAAGTATGCTAATATTTAATAACAAAAAAGATATTTTTGATCAATCTAACTTTTTTGTTGACGAAAGCATGAAGATTACTAGCGGTTTAAGTTTTTTTCAAACTTTTTAAGAGCCAATTGTATAAAGTAATACGATAAGCCGATTAAAAAAGGCCAGCTCAAATACCAAAGAAT
>CAYZNC010000478.1:0-1884 GCA_964478555.1 uncultured Bacteroidales bacterium
ATTACCTTTGTCGGGTAACATATAATCCTAATAACATGCTTTTTGCTTTTATTACCTGGAATGTCAATCCCCAAATTTTCCCACTTTTTGGTCTATCGGTTCGATGGTACGGTTTATTATTTGCCGCTTCCTTTTATTTCGGTTATATGCTTTTTAACCGGTTTATTAAGCTCGAAAAAATGCGGATTGAACTGCTGGACCGACTTATTCTTTATGTGGGCATAGGGGTTGTGGTTGGCGCCAGATTAGGGCATTGTTTTTTTTACGATGCCAAATATTATTTGCAGAATCCACTTGAAATTATTGAAATCTGGCGTGGGGGACTGGCAAGTCATGGGGCAGCCATTGGAATACTAATTGCAATTTACTTTTTTGCAAAGAAAGAAAAAGTAACCTATTTGTGGGCGATGGATCGGGTGGTTATTACCGTGGCATTGTCAGGTTTTTTTATTCGCATGGGAAATCTTATGAATTCGGAAATATATGGTGTACAGACTTCGCTTCCATGGGGTTTTATTTTTAAGCGCGAAGGTGAATTTCTTCCGAAACATCCTACCCAAATTTACGAGGCCTTATCGTATCTTTTGATTTTTATATTATTGTATAAGTTGTACAACCATTATAAATCTAAGCCTAGAGAAGGTCTGCTATTTGGAATATTTCTGATATTAACATTTACCATGCGTTTTCTGATTGAATTTATTAAGAATCCCCAGGAAAATTTTGAAAAAACATTACCGATCGATATGGGGCAAATACTTTCAATTCCGCTGATACTGGCTGGCATTATTCTTTTGGTATACGTTTACCGAAAACAGCCGGTAAACCAAAACCATTGAAATTTTGCTATCATTCTGTTTTTTAATATCTTTGAATTTATTGCAAAAAGTATAAAGTAATAATTATTAACCATTTAATTATAATTTACAATGTATAGGGTAGTTTTACTACGTCACGGAGAAAGTACGTGGAATAAGGAAAATCGCTTTACCGGTTGGACCGATGTTGATTTGAGCGAAAAAGGAGTAGAAGAAGGTAAAAAAGCCGGAAAAGTATTAAAAGAAAACGGTTTCACTTTTGACATAGCATTCACATCAGTGCTAAAAAGAGCTATAAAGACCCTGAATTTAGCACTCGAAGGTTTGGATTTACTTTGGATCCCGGTTATAAAAAGCTGGCGTTTGAATGAACGTCATTATGGTGCGTTGCAGGGCATGAATAAAGCTGAAACAGCTGCTCAACATGGTGACGAAAAAGTTAAAATATGGCGTCGTTCTTATGATGTGCCACCTCCACCACTTGAAAAATCTGATCCGCGTTACCCTGCTAATTCCCCAGCATACAAGGATCTTGATCCTAAAGATATTCCTGCAACAGAATGTTTGAAAGACACAGTTGCACGCTTTGTTCCTTATTGGAAGGATACCATTGCTCCGGAAATTAAAAAAGGGAAAAAAGTAATTATCGCTGCCCATGGGAATAGTTTGCGTGCTTTGGTTAAATATTTGGATAATGTTTCAGACCAGGATATCCTTGAGCTGAACATTCCTACAGGCATGCCGTTGGTTTATGAATTGGACGACAATTTAGTACCTATCAAGCATTACTATCTCGGAGATCCTGATGAAGTTGCCAAAGCTATGGCAGCCGTGGCAAATCAAGGTAAAGCTAAATAAAGAAAGATCTCAGGAGATCTGAAAAAATATAGTCAGCGTAGTTTTGACTACACTGAACGCTTAGGATTATTAGCTCAATCCCGAACTTTTTTACTTAAGATCCTTTTTGTTTAAGGGATCTTAAGTTTTGTTTGTCATAAACCAAGTAACATCGTATGATTCAAGAAATTTTGGGTGATACTTTTACAGTTATTTATGACGGTATTTA
>CAYZNC010000478.1:1984-4576 GCA_964478555.1 uncultured Bacteroidales bacterium
GTATGATTCAAGAAATTTTGGGTGATACTTTTACAGTTATTTATGACGGTATTTATTTCATAACCGTTGCTTTTACTGTTATTCTTATAATTCAACAGAAAGGCGATCCGCTCAAAACCATTTCCTGGCTTCTTGTCATCTTTCTTCTTCCTGTAATTGGCATCATCCTTTATTTCTTTTTTGGGAAAAATTACCGGAAAGAAAAGATATTCTCGCGTAAAGGCCTTATCGACCTGGAACATATGAAATTGCTAAGTCTTGACCAATTCATCAAGTTGGCGCATAAGGATATATTTAAAGGTGAAAAATTGCGTAGCAAGGTTAATATTATGAGATTATTGCTCAACAGCAGCAAATCCCTCCTCACCGAAAAAAATAAAGTTACCGTACTTCAGAATGGAAGAGAAACCTTCGATTCCATTATCCAGGCAATAGAAGAGGCAAAACATCATATACATTTGGAATACTATATTGTAGACGATGACCATATTGGAAATTTAATTCGAAAGTTGCTTATCAGGAAAGCACAGGAGGGAGTTAAAGTTCGGTTTATTTATGATGACGTTGGTTGTTGGAGCTTGCCAAAGCACTTTATCGATTCAATGACGGATGGCGGAATTGATGCTTACCCATTTTTACCGGTGCGTTTCCCATTACTTACCAATAAAATAAATTATAGAAATCACAGAAAAATAGTTGTGGTTGATGGTAAGATCGGATTTACCGGAGGTTTGAATATTGCCGACCGGTATCTTCAGGGTAGCGAAGGGCTTGGTATCTGGCGCGATACACATGTTAGGTTAGAGGGTGAAGCTGTAAATTCACTTCAGGTAATATTTCTGGTTGACTGGTTTTTTGTTAGCGATGAAATTGTGCAGGGAGAACCTTATTTTCCGCCAACAGACACAACTGAGCAGCACTTGGTACAGATTACAGCCAGCGGGCCGGATTCTGATTGGGCCAGTATAATGCAGGCTTATTTCGCCGCTATTTCCAGTGCACAATCAAACATCTATATTTCAACTCCTTATTTCATGCCGAATGAGAGTATTCTCACAGCACTAAAGGCAGCTTCACTGAGTGGCCTTGATGTCCGTATAATTCTTCCGGCCAAATCCGACTCAAAAATGGTCTTTTGGAGTTCACGTTCCTATGTAACAGAGTTGCTGGAGGCTGGCATTAAAATATATTTCTATCATAAAGGGTTTCCCCATTCCAAACTATTACTGGTGGATGGCGTTTTGAGCTCTATTGGTACAGCAAATTTGGACATTCGCAGTTTTGATCAGAATTTTGAAATTTCAGCCTTAATTTACGATGAAAAAATTGCAATTGAGTTGCAACAAAATTATTTATCTGATTTACAAAATAGCATCGAAATCCTCCCGGCAATGTGGGAGAAGCGACCGCGATGGGATAAAATTCGTGAGTCGGTAACCCGTATATTCAGCCCATTATTGTAGAATAAAATTCATTATCACATTGATAGATCATGTTCCTTTTTTTTTACCTTTGCGAAAAAAAATTGAACATTTATTTGTAACTTAGGTTATATACAAGCTAAGTAGAGAAGTATAAAAAATCTAACGGTTAACCCCCAATTAACTAACTAATAGTCAAGCCGATTGAATCTATTTTATGATACACGACTACAGTTGTTTAACTAATTATCTTTATTATGTGGTTTCATTACGATATCATGGTATTGTTCAGCCTAAGTTTGTCATTCATAATTGTTTATGTTTCTATACCATCCATTGTTATAGTTGCACACCGTAAACAATTGTACGATGAACCAGGCCGTCGCAAAAGTCATCATCAAAGCGTCCCAAACCTTGGAGGAATAGCTATTTTTGTAGGCTTAATTGTAGGCACCGGATTGTGTGTTGACATTACAGAGACAAAAGAGTTGATTCAGGTAATGGTAGCCATGGTGGTCATTTTTTTCGTTGGGATAAAAGATGATATTTTAGTGATTGCACCTGTTAAAAAATTGTATGGAGAAATTCTAGCTACTATTATTGTAGTAATCCTCGCAGACGTTAGATTTACCAGTCTGCATGGTTTTATGGGAGTATATGAGATAGATTATATTACCAGCATTATATTAACCAGTTTTGTTGTTATAGTGCTTATCAATTCCTTTAATTTAATAGATGGTATCGATGGATTGGCTTCAGGTATAGGCATTGTGGTTTCATTAACGTTTGGCATTTGGTTTTTTCTCACAGGCCATACTAATTATGCTATATTATCCGCTTCAATTTTTGGTAGTTTACTGGCGTTCTTTGGGTTCAATGTGTTTGGAGAAAAAAATAAGATTTTTATGGGCGACAGCGGGTCATTAGTGCTAGGTTTGATTATGAGCGTGTTAGTTATAAAATTTAACGAATTTAACATAACCTACAACGGGCCCTACACCATTAGCTCTGCTCCTGCAGTTTCTTTCGGAATTCTTATTGTTCCTCTTTTTGATACCATGCGGGTTTTTATAATCCGGCTTATAAACGGACAATCGCCTTTTTTACCTGATAATAATCATTTACATCACAGAGTTCTCAAGCTTGGGTTTTCCCATGCCGGTTCAACCAT
>CAYZNC010000479.1:0-4574 GCA_964478555.1 uncultured Bacteroidales bacterium
AGGGCAGGGCTTCTCTTTTTAAATCATTGATCGGTTTGCTTCAAAGTTTTAAGCATAATCCGGGCTATGCCTACAATTATAAAACATGGATGGAATTTATGATTAAAAATGCCTCGAATAAAAAATTCACATTACCCCAACTTACAACTCTTTTGGAGAGTTTGGATGATTTACAAAACGAAAATTACCTTAACAATACGATATCCGCACAATGGAAATACATAGGCCAGAATTTTAAATATATAGCAGACAATGATTCATTCAAAGTTGTATTTCCGGTAGGTACTATTAAATGTTACTCAAAACACGACAGTCTTGAGATTCAGGAAACAACCGGTGTTTTTTTTCCGTTGGGGCGCAAATGGATAGGCAAAGGAGGTACAGCATCCTGGGACCGTGCCGGGTTTGATAAATCAGAAGTTAACGCACAATTGAATTTTTACAAGGTTGATCTTCTTAAGGCTGAATTCCGCGCCGATTCAGTGGTCTTTACTTATAAAAAATATTTTAACAGTCCTGTTTTGGGCTCTTTAATTGACAAAGTAATGCACATTCAGGCTAAAGAAAGTGCCTCTTATCCTCAGTTCGATTCATATAATAAACGATTTGTATTTAAGGATCTATATGAAAATATCGATTACGACGGTGGATTTTCAATGCGCGGAGCTAAGATAATAGGATCGGGTAACGAGATGCAGCCTGCGAAAATAACCGTTAAAAAGGATAAAAATACCATTTTAATGGACGTGCGTTCCAAATATTTTGTATTTCGACCGGATAAGATCAACGGTATTAATACCAATGTAACCATATATGTCGACCACGACTCTATTTTTCATTCCGATCTTAACTTTATATATTATGTCAATGAAAAGGAAGTAAACCTGTTACGTTCCGATGATTATTCGTCAAGAAGTCCTTACAATGATTCGTATCATAAGTTAGATATGGACTTTGAACAATTAACCTGGCGAATCGACCAACCGAAGATTAATTTAACCATGTCAAGGGCATCTGCCATTGGTAAGGCTAAATTTATTTCGCAGGATTTTTACAATCAAACGCAGTTTGAGTCTCTTCAGGGGATTGATGAAGTAAATCCGCTGATTGCACTTCGCAAGTTTCAGCTCAAAATGAGCTATAATAAAAGTTTTCCGGCAACGGCATTTGCAAATTACCTTGGACGAACGTTAAGTGAAGTGCGTCAGGTTCTCATGTTTCTGGCCGAAAAAGGCTATATTTATTATAATAACCAAACTGATGAAGTGATTATTAAGGACAGGATGCTGACCTATTTAAAAGCCAACTCGAGAAAGGTTGATTTTGATGTAATGAATTTCAGTTCGACCACGCAAGCTCCCATTGATAATGCCATTCTGGATATGGATAATTACGATCTGGCCATTAATGGTATTTCAACCATTGCCCTGAGTGACTCGCAAAATGTTACTATTTATCCTTTGCATGAACAAATTTTAATGAAGCAAAATCGTAGTTTTCAATTTGATGGAACAGTGGATGCAGGGCTTTTTTCATTTTATGGCAGTAACTTCTTTTTTGACTATTCGAATTTCAAAATTAACCTACAAAATGTGGATTCGGTTAGTATTAAAGTTTTAACCGGCGAAGTAGATAATTTGGGCTTACCGGTTAAACGCAAAATCACAAGCGTTATTCAGCATCTTACCGGTGAATTGAAAATTGATAAACCTGACAATAAATCAGGGCGACGAAGGTATTCTGAATATCCACTGTTTACCAGTCGTGAAAACTCCTATGTCTACTATCAGTCACCGGATATTGAAAATGGCGTGTATCCTGAAGAAAGTTTTTACTATGAGCTAAAACCTTTTACCATTGATAGTTTAACTAATTTTAAGAAGGAAGGTATGTCTTTTGATGGTAAATTCTTGTCGTCGGGAATTTTACCACCAATTGAGCAGCCACTTGTATTACAACCCGACTATTCACTTGGTTTGAAGTATAGCTCTGGTGCCAGCGGTACACCAATATATGAAGGGAAAGGAATGATGTATGGCGATGTTCAGCTCGACAAAAAAGGTTTGCATTCTACCGGCAAAGTAACTTACCTAGCTGCTACCATAGCATCAAAAGATTTCAAATTTTATCCGGATTCCATGAATACGAAAGCCGATGAATTTACAATTGCTGAACAAACAACCGGCGTTGAATATCCTCAAATAAATTCCACCACCAATTATGTGCATTGGTTTGTAATTGATGATAAAATGTTCATCCACGAGGGAAAGACACCCTTTAGAATTTTTAATGACCAGACCAATTTTGATGGTACACTGTTACTTGAACCAAAAGGACTTGGAGGAAGCGGGAAAATGGATTTAACAACCGCTGATTTGTATTCGTCCCAATTTAAATATGGAGCACAGATTATCAATGCAGATACTTCTAAATTTTATTTGAAATCTCTTCATAACAAAGGATTTACAGTGTTGACCGAGAATGTGAAGTCACATGTAGATTTCACAAAACGTAAAGGTGATTTTTCTTCCAATGAAGACTACACGCTCGTGAAGTTTCCGGAGAATAAATACATCAGCTATTTGGATTATTTCAAATGGGATATGGACGAGAAAAAGCTTGAAATGGGAACTCAAAAAGCCAAAAAAGATATTCAGAAGAAAGGTGAAATGTCGAATATTGACGATAGGTTCCATTTTTCTCAGGAATCAGAAGGGCCACGTTATATCTCAACGGATAAAAAGCAGGATTCTCTCAACTTTGTAGCACCTCTTGCAGTTTATGATTACCAAAATAACCTTTTGAATGCAACCAATGTGAAAGTTATAAGGGTGGCTGATGCAATTATTTACCCCGATGACGGGAAAGTAACTATTAATGAGCAGGCCCTAATGCAACCTCTATATAAAACAACAATAATAGCCAACTTGAAGGATAGCTTTTTTACCATTCATGAAGCCGAAGTGAATGTTAAAAGCCGGAAGAGCTTTACAGGCAATGGTAAATATAGCTATATCGATGAGAATGAAGCAGTGCAGGTGGTTGATGTGCCAGACATACATGTAGATACTGCTATGCATACTATTGCTGTTGGTAAAATTGTGGAAGCAGATAGTTTTAAGCTAAGCCCGTTTTTTGCATTTCAAGGCAAACTTTTGCTGAATTCATCTACCTCTTCTCTCTTTTTCGATGGAGGTGTTTCACTTAAACTGGATTGTTCAAGGTATGTTAAAACCTGGATGAAATTTGCTTCTTTCCTTGACCCCCAAAATATTATGATCCCCGTACCCGATAATCCGGTTACTATTGATTATAAAAAGATTTTTGCAGGCTTCTTTATAGCTTCGGATTCAATACATATCTATCCGGCCTTTCTCACAGGTCGCAGACGTTTTAATGATCAAATGATGTTAACTTCCAGCGGTTTCCTGCGATACAATAAAAGTGCAATGGCCTATGAAATTGCCTCAAACCAGAAATTGTTGAATCGTGATACCACCGGTAGTTATCTTTGCTTCTATTCTTCTAATTGTAGTCAGTATGGTGAGGGTAAAATCAATTTGGGGATCGACCTTGGGCAGATGAAACTTTCCACTATCGGAAATATGTCTTTCAACTGGGTTACAAAAGAGGTATTATTGGATGTTTTGTTAAGTGCAGACTTTATGTTTGATCAGAACTCTTTAAAGATTATGGGTACGGCCATAGAAGGTTTCCCAAATCTTGAAGGACTTGATATAAAACGAGGTACGTTTGTGAAATCTTTAAACGAAATCATGGATTGGCAAACAGCAGCAAAATATCGTGAAGAAATGACATTATTGGGAAAACCAAAAAGTTTTCCTGCGGAAGTGAACCATACTTTGTATTTAACTAACTTAAGTCTGAAATGGAATCAGGCAACAAAATCTTACCAATCCTTTGGGAAAATTGGCTTAGGTAATATTTTGGATAATCAGGTTAACAGAATGATGGACGGGTACGTAGAGATTTTCAAAAAACGAACAGGCGATATAATGGATATTTATTTTGTGCCAAGTAATAGCGACTTTTACTATTTTGGCTATACCCGTGGTAACATGAATGCCTATTCTTCAAATAATGATTTTCTTGGCATAGTACGCGACTTGCCGATCCGTTCAAGGGAAATGAAAACCGAACGCGGACAAACTCCATATCTCTATCTGGTTGCTTCCGATGTTAAATATGGAACCTTTTTACGCAGCTATAGAAAGCACGGTAAAGAACAGGCAGTGGATGAACCGGATCAACCTGAAAATCAACCGACAGATCAACCTGTTCAGTCACAGGATCAGCCAGCAGTGCAGTCACAGGAACAACCTGCTAACCAACCAGTTGATACCAATAAGACTAATAATCCAACGGATAAACCGGCAGAAACTA
Organism: uncultured Bacteroidales bacterium; assembly: GCA_964478555.1. Lineage (GTDB taxonomy): Bacteria > Bacteroidota > Bacteroidia > Bacteroidales > JAAUTT01 > JAAUTT01. The sequence goes on from CAYZNC010000479.1 coordinate 4,405, forward strand.
AGCCAACCGATGAAAATAAACCTCCTGAAGGAGAGGTGATTGAGGTGAAGTAGGCCTTACTACAAAAACTCTGTACATAAGGCACATCCTGACAATAAAGGCATAGCCCCTCTCTTTCAGGAGAGGGGTTGGGGTGAGGCAGATTGAAGGAGAGTCAATGTCATGTTATA
>CAYZNC010000480.1:0-4546 GCA_964478555.1 uncultured Bacteroidales bacterium
GGTTAAAATAAAAAATAGTTGTAGAAGCTATGTCTTGATTACCAACGCAATGCTGCGCGGTAATAAAATAGGGTAATATACTATTTCCGGCATTATTGATCAATGTTCCTGTACAAAAATAGCCGTTGGCAATAATCTTACACACAGCCCTTTTTTCAATTTGCCAGGAGGCACCTGCAGGACAATTTATATCTACTTCGCATATCAGGGCAGAGTCTACTTTTGCGGATTTTAAATTACGATCACCGAATTCATTAAGATAATCGTGACCCACACTCGTAAGCTTCAGACTACCATAATCATTTACTGAGGAGGAAATGTCTAATTCTATTATTAACGCTTCGCCGGGTATAGGAGCTACAGAAAGAACATTATATTCATTATTGTTACGACTGGTAAATGCGCCTTTAAATTTCGTAACTGATTCATTATAAACAAATAACTTTACTCCTGGCTTTAAATTAAATGCTTTAAAAATTAAATATAAGGAGTACGCGCTTTTTGAACGGACACCAAGCCTCCAAACCCGTCCCTCAGTCGTGGTATCCCATACGCCCGCAAGATCGGGAGATAAATTAACATCAAACATTTTTGCAAAGTAATGATGCTTAATCCCTTTTTCAAGATCATTGTTATCTGTGGAAATTTGGGATTTATCAAACGATGGCATGAGCACGAACTCTTTGACAGGCTTGAGTTTTGTTGTTATACTAAAAGGAATTGCAGTTTCACTTATTTGTGCGTTGGCAAATTGAAAGCTGGAAAAAAAAACAAGGCTGCAAAAGATTAATCGGTTCATTTAACTGTACTTTGAAGAACCAAAGATAAAACTTTTATATGACCTTGAATCTTAGTTTAACCACAATATTTGCTTGAGATGCAGGCAATGTTGAAAAAAATGCGATTTAATAACATTATTGCATCCACATACAATAATCGAAAGATTAAGTAAATGAAGAAACGACATATTATTTCTGTACAATAAAACGACTAATCCATCGATCGTGTGCTGCCGTTATGATCAACGTATAAATTCCAGATGGGGTGCTGCCTAAATTTAACCGGATTCCGTAATCATAAGTTTCATAGGGAATGGTTGTAAACCGGCCTATCATGTCTACACATTCAACCGTGATATGGTCCGATTGATAAGGAAATTCTACCAAAGCATAATCATAACAAGGATTTGGATAGATCTTTAACAGCTTACTTTTGATTTCAGGGGTTTTCAATGCCACCTGCAGCCCTTTATATCCGGGAAAGCTTATTGCCAATGAAGCATATATTTTGGGTGAGGTAACTTCACTGATGTTATGCCAGGCTCCATTAAATATATACATCCCTGAATAGCCAGACGCCCCCCGGTTTGGAGATTGATAAACCGCAAAGGAATCCAGAGGGTCAGCATAGTTGATGGTATAGCCTATAAAAAAAGTTCCGGTTAATTTCAATAAAGAATCAAAAGCAACAAAATTGACTGCATTTTCCTGCAGATTTTGGAAGTAAATCTCTTTCGTATACTTTTCAGTCACCGGAAAAGTTGAACCCTGCCATACACTGATGGAAATAGTTGCAAATGCATTTGCAATATAATCTTTAGCCACATCCAGAAATATACCGGGAACCTGCAATGTATCAGTTCTGGAGAATTTTTCTGCAAAACTAGTCCAACCCAGGGAGTTGTGACCGGATAGCCACCCCCATGTTAAATTGGAACGATTGAGGTTTAATTTTTCAGTTAGCGTAATATTTGAAAAAGTATCTCCATGAGCATCATTGAACCCGTAAGGATCAATACCATCAATATAAGAAACGCCGGTATTATTCGGATCAAGCCATGCTTTTAGCTGGTTAGCCGGATCGGGATAATCAGACCAAGCCCTGGAAAGCTTTGAAAAATAATCATCATTAGGAGAAGAGCAATCTCCAGGTCCACCGGACAGGGTTCCATATAATCTATGAGCATTATTAAAAATTGGAGATCCGGACGATCCACCTTCCGTAGCACCAAGATCCCAATGAGATACAAGCCAGTGTGAATTTTTATCGTATCCTTCACCGAAATCGGCTGTTGTTAATGGTTTATTATCTAAAGATATTTTTTTAACATCGCCACCGGGTTGATGAATACAAGCGCCACTAGATGGAGGAATAATGGAACGGTCCCATCCTGCGAAATATGCCTTATAAATTATAGGTGGAAACTGGTTTAATTTTAAGAGCGCAAAATCGAGTTTTGTTGCTGTTGTGGCAAGTAAACTTGACCCTGACATGGTTTGATCCTGCAACACTCCATCTGCACTACAATAGGGTTCTTCGAAGTTAAAATAGAAAATAGTTGTAGAAGCAACATCCTGATTACCCACACAGTGTTGGGCTGTGATAAAATAGGGCAATATACTATTTCCTGCATTATTGATCAATGTCCCGGTACACAATTCATTACCGGCAATAATCTTACACACTGCCCTTTTTTCGACTTGCCATGGAGCACCTGCAGGACAATTTATATCTACTTCGCAGGCTTGGGAAGTGAGTGCTTCAGCGGATTTTAATTTACGATCACCGAATTCATTAAGATAATCGTGACCCAGCCCTGTAAGCTTTAGGTCACCATAATTATCCACGGAATTGGGAACGTCTAATTCTATGATTAATGCTTCGCCGGGTATGGGAGCCACAGACAGTACATTATATTCATTATTGTTAGCATTGGTAAAGGCCCCTCTAAATCTCGTAACAGATTCATTATAAACAAAAAGTTTTACTCCCGGCTTTAAATTAAACACTTTAAAAATTAAATACAAAGAGTAAGCACTTTTTGAACGAACACCAAGTCTCCATACTCGTCCCTCGGCTGTGGTATCCCATATCCCTGCGTTATCGGGTGATAAATTAACATCAAACATTTTTGCAAAGTAATGATGCTTAATACCTTTTAAAAGATTATTGCTATCTTTGGAAATTATTTGTGATTTATCGAATGATGGCATTAGGACGAACTCTTTGACAGGCCTGAGTTTTGTTGTTATACTAAAAGGAATTGCAGTTTCACTTATTTGTGCGTTTGCATATTGACAGCAGAAAAAAAATATAAGGCTATAAAAGATTAATCGACTCATTTAACTGTACTTTGAACACCAAAGATAGAACTTTTGTATGTCCTTAAACGTTTTTTTAACAACATTATTTTTTTGAGGTACAGCCAATGTTGAAAAAATTATTTCGTTTAATAAAATTTATAAGCACAAGTATAGTTTATTTTGAATTTGAATTTTGTAACTTAGCTATAAGATATGATTAATTAGCGGAATTTTAAAGTTCAATAATTATTCCCGATTTTATGATAAGTAGAGAAATATTAGCGCAATTTTTATTCGAAAAGCCTGTTTTACAATTGATTCCGTTATTTAATTATGGTTCTTCTCAACCGGGGCGTTTAAAGAATAATGGTGATATTATACACGCTTTTTATTATCAGAAAACTTCTGATGTAAAAAATTACAGCCCTTCAAAGAAGGAACTTGATGATTTACTGCAAGATTCTGAAGTTGAGGACAAAGAGCTATGGAGAGAGGATATTGCTTACCTGGAAATGATCAAACGCACCAGGCAGGAATCTCTTAAAAAGCAATCGCTACTAAAAAACTATATTCACCGGAGCATGGCCATTATAGCCGTTCCTATACTATTATTTTTACCTGTTGCAAAAATAAATTTTCAAATTCATAACAAAATAAATCGCCAATTATACCAGCAATTTTATGCTCCTGTAGCAGCAAACTTCATAGCTCCAGCCTCAAAGTCCGATGCAATTTTTGAACAGGCATTAACATTCTATACAAACAGGAATTATTCTTTTGCTTTGAAATTGTTCAGATCCATTACACCGCAATCTTACAATTACCAATTAGCCCAATTCTATTCAGGCATTTGTAATATGGAACAAAACCGTATGGAAGCCGCCCTGATTCATTTTGGAAACATCGATCAGAATAGTCTTTTTTATGCACATTTAAACTGGCATAAGAGTTTGTGCTATATTAAACTTGGTATTATTAAAGAAGCCTCTCCTCTCCTTGCGGAACTTAAAAAATCCAATAACGTGTATAGCACAAAAGCGGAAGAATTACTGTCAAAAATAAAAAATAATTTCTGATTGAATATCATATTTTACTACATCTTGATTATTTTTGGCTTGATTATAAACTTGCCTTATGACACGTGAAGACGCATTAAAACGAATACATATCCTCAGAGACGAGCTCGAAAGACACAATTATCTGTACTACATAGCTTCAACTCCGGTTATCAGTAACTACGAATTTGATATATTGATGAAGGAATTAGAAGGCCTGGAAAAAGAATTCCCTGAATTTTTTGATGCAAATAGTCCAAGTCAAAGAGTTGGAAATGATATTAACCAGGAATTCAAACAAATTGAGCATAAGTACCCTATGCTTTCCCTTGGGAACACCTATAACGTTGATGATCTTCGTGAATTTGATGCCAGGGTAAAAAAAACGCTGAATGAACCTTATAAATA
>CAYZNC010000481.1:0-4542 GCA_964478555.1 uncultured Bacteroidales bacterium
GGAACCGGTGGTGTAGAAGGTATTAACAAAAGCCATTTTCTGGGTGCTGCATATGGTATGGAGCGTATCATGGGTAGAGCCGATAATCCTGTTCGACGTGTGCTAAATTATGCTTCTGATAATTTCGCAAAACAGATGCCTATCATTTACGTACAAACGGTTGTTAGTAAAGGCGAGGATGGACATCTTAAAGTCCGCGGCCTCTACATAGGCGACGATGTAGAATGTTTTACCAAGGCAGCTGAACTTTCGTTGCAGGTAAATTTCGAAATGCTCGACAAACCGTTGAAAAAAGTTGTAGTTTACTTAGATCCCTCAGAATTCAAGAGTACCTGGCTGGGAAATAAAAGTATTTACCGCACCCGTATGGCGATTGACGATGGTGGCGAACTGATAGTTCTTGCCCCTGGTCTGAAAGAATTTGGAGAAGATAAGCAAATTGACGTGCTCATCCGTAAATATGGATACTTAACTACGCCGGAAATACTTGAACTAACCAATAATAACGACGATCTTAAGAACAATCTTAGTGCTGCAGCCCATCTTATCCATGGTTCATCGGAAGGACGCTTCAAAGTAACGTACTGTCCCGGAAATCTTACGGAACAGGAAATTCGTAGTGTGAATTTTAATTATGCACCTTTAGCGGCAATGTCTGCAAAATATAATCCTGAAAAACTCAAAGACGGATTCAATCGTGTAGATGGCGAAGAAATATTCTACATTTCCAATCCTGCGCTGGGGTTATGGGCATACAAAGAAAGATTTGCAAAATCGTAGTATACCTTGAAAGGTGGTTTCGACTCCGCTCAATCACCGGCTTCGTTTACCTCATAGCTTCTTACAAGTAACGTATCCTGAGCGAAGTATAAGGATCGACCAGTACAATGAACCTTATTTCCTTATTGATCAAATAATTAAGGTAATAAGGTTCATTTTTTGATGATTTCTACCACAATCTTCCTTGATAGCTTAAGCCCAAATCATTAAAATTCGATATAGTATAACAAGGCAGGCCTCTCAGCCTTTCCTTTACAGCTTAGTATGTTAATTATTAAGCCCAAAGGGCTGATATATCGGTAGAAAAGGGATTTTCGATAGACTAGAAAGCCCAGAGGGCTGATATCATTGCGACAAACACTATTTATTATATGCCAACCCTCTGGGTTTAAAAAAGCATTTACAATTCGATACTACCGATATGCCAGCCCTCCGGGCTTTTTGTTCTAAAAATAAGGCTTTGTAAAATTTTCCTGCTAAACCGTTTTATCCTTTGAAACCTTTCTACTCCTTACTTAATATCTTAAACTCTACACGGCGGTTTAACTGTTTTCCGGCTTTTGTAGTGTTAGGTGCAATAGGTTGGGTGAATGCATAACCTTTGTATACCATTTGTTCCTGTGGAATGCCATGTTTGACCAGATAGGTTACTACAGCTTTTGCACGGTTTTCTGAGAGCTTAGTATTGGCTATTAACGTACCCACATTGTCGGTGTGACCGGATATTTCAACCTTGATATCTGCATTTTCCTGGAGGAAGGTGACTAACTTATCGAGTTCGGTATTCGATTTAGTAGTTAAAATTGCTTTACCGGTTTCGAAATAAATATTATTTAAAACTATTTTAGCACCCACTTCAAGCTTGGTCAACGCAAAATTTTTGACTATTTCGTTATTATCAATCTTCTGCGGAAGGGAGATTACGTCTAGGAAAAACATGTAATTCTTGGCATTAATCTCAACTCCGTATTTTTTCAAAGCGGGCAGAGAAATTCTGTAGGCGCCGGTTGAATCACTCAGTGTAGTAGCAACCACCTGACTTTTATCAACATCAATTAAATCCAGCTTGGCCACAACAGGTTTTCCATGTTTGATTTCGGTAATAAAACCCTTCATGAACATTGAGGAATCAACCTTAGCTTCTTCAGATAACCGGTTAAATATTTCGGTTATCGGTTTGTCAAAATAAGCAATCAACTGTTCTTCGGAACTTAATATCATTTTTTTCTCGCTACCCAGGAAAATGACTTTATAAATATCATATCCACCATGTGTATCGGGGCGCATTGCCGAAAAGTAAGCAATTTTTTCATTGTTCGACGGGCGATAGAAAAGCTCATCGTCCGGAGTGTTTACAGGATATCCGATATTTTCAGGTTTGCTCCAGTTTCCGCCAGCATCCTTCTCTGAACGGAAAATATCGAACCCTCCCATGCTGTTATGACCTTTCGAACTGAAAAACATCACCTTACCATCAGGTTTCACATAAACCGATTCTTCATCGTAAGGGGTGTTAATGGTTGATCCAATGTTTTGCGGCCGTCCCCATTTTCCATTTTGTTTCCGGTTGCTGATATAAATATCTTTCCCTCCGATACTCTCCCTGGTGTCATTACTAACAAAATACAAGGTATTTCCATCCTGGGTAATGGACATTGTTGTTTCCGAAGCATTCGTGTTCAATCTTCCTTTCAGCTTTTTGGGATGTTTCCAAACGCCGTTTTTCATGGTCGAAACCATGATATCTCCGTTTTTACGAAATCCATCATACAGATAGCGGGTATTGCCATCCTCAGAAACCCAAACAATAGCATCGTTACGTTTGGAGTTAAAATCACCATCATCCAGATACGTTGCTTTATCCCAATTACCAGCCTTACTACGTGCAAAATAAATATTCTCGTCAAACATGTAGTTGACTTTATTTGGCCTTTTACGCTTGTATGGACGGCGTGATGTCAGAAACATTGCAGAATCGCCATGCATGAGTAAGGCATTATAATCATCGAAAGAAGAATTTATGGCATCACCAAGATTTTTAATGGCAACACGTTTGGGTTTACTCACCAATTCCTTGCCGGCTTTACATTCTTCGATATTTTTGTTCACCATGTCGGAAAGTCTTCTTTTCTGGCGGTTATTCAACGAAAGTAAAAAAGCATTATACTCCTCAACCGCTTTGTCGAAATCGAGGTTCAGCTGGTAGGCTCTTCCTAAAAGGTAAAGTATATCTTTGCCAACCAAAGGATCTTTCAGGTATGCTGCTTTAAGAAAGTCGAGTGCTTTAGCTTTTGAGTCTGATCGAAAATAACAAAGTGATATTTTATAATTCAGTTCCGGACAATCCTTATTATATTCATAAACCTTTAAATAATAACTTAATGCTTTAGGTAAGGCGCCTTTTCCCTTATGTGCCCATGAATCGCCATCGATCAGATTTTGATATGCTGCAGCAAATCCCTCGTGTTGTGCTCTTAATGACCGGCGAGGAACCCTAACCTCACTCTGTGCAGAAATGAAACCTATAAAAAACAGCTGTAATAAGAGGGATGTGCAGATGATTCTATAAATTTTGCGACTCATTGATGAGGTATTTAGATTTGGTTTTATTGGTCTTTATTTATACTCTTTGAGATAGCCTTCAGCCTCTGTAACACCTAGCTTTTGCGCGATTTTCCAATCGGCACAGGCGCCATCCATATCTCCCTGCAATTCCTTTATATATCCACGATTGAGATACGCCGGTCCAAATTCGCTGTTGAGCTCTATCACTTTGTTCAGATTCTCCATGGCTACCTTATAATCCTCTTCACTAGCTCTAACAACTCCTATATTATTTATGGCCGAAGGATAATCGGGTTGAAGTGTTAAGGCTTTATTAAAGTCTTCCGTGGCATCTTTATTATCTTTGGCCAAAAAATGAGCATAACCGCGATTATTGTATGCCAGATAATAGCCGGGGTTTTGTTCTATAGCTTTTGAGTATGCATCCACAGCACCCTGAAAATCGCCCTGTTCTCTTTTCACATTACCCAAATTATTGTAGGCCAAAGGGAATTTGGGCTGATATTCAATTGCTTTTTCATAATCGGCTTGCGCACCTTTCAAGTCCTTCATTTTTAATTTTGCACTGGCTCTGTCATGAAAAGCATAAGCAAAATTGTACCGCTTATCGATCGCAAAAGTAAAATCGAGGTTAGCCCCGGTATAGTCCTGTTTAACCAGTCGTATAACACCACGGTAATAGTAAATAATTGGTTCCGTGTAACCGTTTTGTACAGCTTGGGTGAACTCCTCCAAAGCCTGATCGTATTCGTTTTTGAGAAAAGAAATATAACCTTTCCCGTACATAGCTTCTCCCGATTTTTCGTTTAATGCAAGGCATCGCATAAAATCGGTCAGCGCAGCGTCATTCTGAGCCAGTTGAAGCCTGACTTTACCACGTTCCAGATAAGCGTTGGTAAATGTTGGTTCAAGATCAATGACCATATTTAAATTGTTCAGCGCATCGGTATATTTGGCTACTTTAATTTTCTGTAGTGCCTTGTTATAATATACCTTAGCCTTTGAATTTGAAGTCTGCGGAAATACAAGCAAAACATTCAAAACAATTATAAAAGATGCTAATATCTTCTTCCTCATATGGATTAAAATAAGCTAAGACACAAAAGATTACTATATTTTACGTAGAATACATCATTTTGTTAAAAAACTAAAATTATAAAAAAATCAAATATCTCAAACAAATACTTCATTTATATC
>CAYZNC010000482.1:0-4540 GCA_964478555.1 uncultured Bacteroidales bacterium
GGAAGGTATCGTTAGAGACATGGACTTTACCAATTTTTCTGCCAGGGTAAATGTGGAAGCAGCAGCAAGCAAATATCTGAAGTTTGGAATTAATCTTACACCTACGTATTCTATTACAAATGATCCAGGCGTTGAAGGTAAAGACGCTATCTGGCATCAAACATTGAGTTTATCACCTGTGCAGGAAGATACAATGGGAGTTTATGTTAATAGCGGAAATTTCGGACAGTATAAGTGGGGTAACTCGAGAAATAGTCCCGTTGCTCAGTTAGAACAATCAATAGGACAGACAAAAAGATTCAGGACCATTGCATCAATATTTGGTGAACTTCAAATTATTAAAGGGCTTAATTTTAGAACAACTGTTAACCTCGATAACACGGATAATGCCACAAAAACTTATGTCCCCTACACAGTAACAGGTACTTTGCAGAACCGTCAGGGTAGTGACAATACGCTAACATCCGGAACTACTAGAAACTACAGAAAATTAACTTTTGTTAATGAAAATACACTATCCTATAATAAAACTATTGATAGACACGATCTGTCATTATTGGCTGGTGCTTCCTATAATTCGGATTTTATAAGTACTACTTCCCTTTCTTCAAACGGTGGATTCAATACTTCCGGTGTTACAACTTTGAACGAAGCAGCGAGCGTGGTGGGAACGGGTGGCTTTAATAATACTGAAACCACGGATGTGCTGTTATCATACTTTGGACGTTTACAATATAGTTTCGGCGATAGGTATTTGTTTTCGGCCAGTATAAGAAGAGACGGATCATCACGTTTTGGATCTACCAAGTGGGCAACATTTCCCTCTGCATCATTAGCATGGAGAGTGTCCAATGAAGAATTTATGAAAGGTATCAAAACAATTAGTGATCTGAAATTAAGAGCTAGTTGGGGTACTGCTGGTAATTATAATATTGGTGATTACAGTAGTATAGAACAGTTGTCTACCTATAATTATTCATTTGGTACAGGAACTGCAGCAACCAGATATGTTGGTCGTTCTGTTAACGGCAGTGTCGATTCCAATTTAACATGGGAACAATCTAATACGCTTGATTTTGGTTTGGACATTGGCGTTTTGGCTAATCGCTTAACCGGTACTTTCGATTATTACAATAAAGAAAATACAAAGTTATTATTGAATGTGCCAATTCCTGATGCTTCCGGTTTTGGTACAAGACTTTCCAATGTCGGACGGGTAAGAAATAAAGGATGGGAAATGGAATTAATATCACACAACCTCACTGGTAAAGTAGAATGGTCAACAACGTTCAATTTAGCTCATAACAAGAACAAGGTGGAAGCACTGGGGCCGGGACAAACCCAGATTTTAATTCCTACATCTTTTGATATTCCCAATAGCGTTTTACAGGTAGGCGAACAAATGTACAGTATTAGCGTGATTCGCCAGGAAGGTATTTTATCACAGGATGATATTGATAATGGTGTACCCCAATTTAATAAAGAATCTGCGGGTGATCCGAAATATTTCGATGCCAATGGTGATGGCAAAATAACGGCAGATGACCGTGTCATCGTGGGCCATCCAAATCCTGATTACATTTGGGGATTTACCAATACAGTCAAATTTAAAGGCTTTGATTTAAGTATTCTGGTTCAGGGTCAGCAAGGCGGTAAGATCTATTCTTTATTAGGTCGGGCAATAGACAGAACAGGTCAGGGTTATGTAGATAATATAACAGGTAATTACAGGAACAGGTGGCGTTCTGCCGATGATCCCGGCGATGGAAAAACGCCCAGGGCGTATTCTACTTTTGGATCTATTAAAAACACCGATTGGCTATATGCTTCAGACTACTGGAGGATAAGAAATATTACCCTCGGCTACGATCTTGGTAAAATTATGAAAGCTAAACAAATGCAGGGTGCACGAATATATATAACTGCCACGAACTGGTTTGGTCAGGACAAATATAAAGGTGGAGGTAATCCGGAAGCAGTCAATACCTCGTTAAGCACCAGCACGACTTTCCCCGACGCTGGCGATTATGGAGGACTTCCTTTAGCCAAAACAATTATAGTCGGGTTAAACTTGAATTTTTAATTTTTAAATACAACCTATTTATGAAGAATTTACGGATCATTATATTAACAATGGTTTTAATTAGTTCCTGTTCAAAAGAACTTGAACAACAGCCAATTTCATCCAATGGAACTGAGTCATTTTTCTCTTTGCCCAGCGATTTTACACAGGCTGTAACTGCTATTTATGGTGATTTAGCAGGTTACCCCGAAAGACTATTTAATTTATCAGAAACGCGGTCGGATAATTTATATGCTGTCTCAGATGGAGGTGTAAGGGATTGGGAAGGCATTAACAGTTTCTGGAATTCAATAGCCAGTAATACGTATGTAGCTGAAGCTTGGAATTCAAATTATAATGGCATATTCAGGGCTAATTTGGTGATAGAAAAAATACAGACAAACGGAAGTATAATTGTTGATCCTGTTTTGCGTAACAGATTGAAAGCAGAAGCTAAGTTCCTGAGGGCATTTTATTATTTCGATTTAGTAAGATGGTTCGGAAAATTACCGATTATTGATCATCCTGCTGCACCTGAAGAAGTTCTCACTATACCGAGAAGCCCTGTTAGTGATGTATATAATTTGATTATTGCAGACTTAACATATGCGAAGGATTCGCTACCGCTTAACTATTTGGATAGCAAAGGTGGAGTAACCACCAACACAGGAAGAGTTACTCAGAATGCAGCCAGAGCTTTATTAGCGCTGGTATATATGACACGTTCCGGCCCAACCTACAGCATTGAGGGCCCCGGATTGGGTTTAAATGAATGGGATAAGGCAGCAGCTTTACTTGATCAGATTATAACCAGTGGCCAATTCACATTTTTAACTACTTATAAAGAAATCTTTGCATACAATAATGAGTATAATAAAGAAGTCGTTTTTGATATCAATTTTATGAGCGGACAAACGCCAATAATTGGCAACCACTTTCCGGCGCTGCTTGTGCCCGAAGATTGGGCTACATTTAAGAAAGCTGCTACGATTGGTGGGTCAGACAGGCCAGTAGCTATGGATCTTAAAAATCAATATTCCCCATCTGATATTCGCAGACAACATACGATACATGCGCCGTTTATTCTCAACGGCAAATTGGATACACTTTCATTTTTTATAAAATATATAGATAGCACTGCATTTCCTGCAACTGCTGCACTCAGATTCGATTTTCCAATTAATTTTATTGTAATGCGATATACGGATGTATTACTGCTTAAGGCTGAGTGTATTCTAATGAATAATGCCCTCGGCACCCAGGCGACAGTGGATGGCTATGTTAACCAGATACGAGCAAGAGCCGGACTAACACCAATATCTAATGTTACATTAACACAATTAATGGCAGAAAGAAGATTGGAATTTGCTGGCGAAGGTACACGTTGGCACGATCTGGTACGAAGTGGTCTGGTTACAACTGTTATACCGGCGTGGGCAACCGCTGCTGATGCAAAAAGAAAACAAATGCATGATTTTCAAAAAGAATTTATAATTTATCCCATTCCACAAGCTGAAATGGATGTTAAAGTTGGACTGTACACTCAAAATCAAGGATATTAAATTGTAGTTTTTTTAGTAGTTCAAGTTAGGTATGTCGCGATGATATACCTAACTATTTCATTTTTTTTGGCAGTTAATAAACTGCTTCATGGTGTAAGCATTGTCTGGGCCACAAAAAGTGTTTAATATGATTGGCTTATCAGTATTCAAGCTTAAAGAATATATTGAGTGTTTGTCTTTTATGCGGAGATCTGAAAGTTTTATGGTGGTTCACGGCAACATATAGATACATCAACTATTTTCTATCTTCCTAACAAGCAATAGTATATCGAAAAACTTTGTTTTTCATATTAGTATCATTTTGTGCAAATATATTCGCATTTTAAATATTGCTATCGCGATTTGCCAAAACTACATTTACCGTCACTAACGGAACCTAAAAGATAGGAGTTATTTAACCTTATAATTCCTTATTGGATTGGACAGCATGTGCTGCCAGCGAAGATAGTTTGCATAAAAAAAGACCTTAAAATGCTTTTCTAATGGCAAATTATTTTGGAAATATAAAAAAAACTACTAAATTTAGTATAAAGAAACTTACTAAAGGAACGAAACTTACTAAAGGAACGAAACTTACTAACGAAACTAAATTACTAACGAATGCTAAAGAAAACACCCTCTATTAAAATAATTCAAATTTTATAAGTATTCAATTTCCCGAAAAGGTTAAAAAGATTTTTTAATCTTATTAATCAGGGGGAATTATAATCTAATTTGCTAGTTACTAATTAAATCTTGCTTAATATTTTAAGAACGATTTAATAACAATGTCGAAGATTGATCATTGAATGGCATAGTACCATGCAATATAGAATAGCTATAACACAAATATTGTAACCTATAATTAAAACACTATGAGCAGATTATTAAAAGTTTATTTATGCTTATTGACTATCTTATTATTGTTGACTAATTG
>CAYZNC010000483.1:0-4540 GCA_964478555.1 uncultured Bacteroidales bacterium
GTGGCTAATACACTTCAGGGTTCAGCACGAAATATTCCGGTAAGAGTTGAAATTCTTGACTTTCCCTATGATTATAAGCATGAAGATCCTTTTCCTCAAATTGAAAATAATAAAAATGAGGTAAACCAATGTTTTGATAAGGTGTTTAATATAGCAACGGATTTCTTAAAATAAACCCTCAACTTTACTCGAAACTTTAAACTAATCAGCCTGTAAAATAAAGTCATTTGCTGCTTCCGATATGAAACGAATTGAATATAATAGTATTAAAAATAAATAAATGATTAAACGAATTCTGATACTTCTCCTCATCCTGCCATCGTCGCTGCTTAGCGCACAGGACGAAGAAGATTTAACTAATAAGGTTCTGGTACAGTTTAACTTGCAGGATTATGTCGGTTGCATTGAAACTTGTAACCAAACATTAAAGTTATATCCAAAAAATAAAGATATTTATAAGGCAAGGACGTTGTCATATCTGATTCTTGGTGACTTAAAAGGCGCGCAAAAGGAATATGAAATTGCAGAAAGCCATGGTGTGAACCTTAATGAAAAATCACTGAGGATAATTTTTGATGAAGATTTCAAATTAAAGTTTCTCACCAAATTTTTCTATAAAGATGAAAAAATATATCCCGAACTGAGTTACCGCCCCCGATATACCAGGAAAGACAGTTTACGCGGAGCTTTGCGGCCGGAGCGAACATGTTTTGATGTTACCTTTTATAACCTGAAACTCAAAATTGATCCCAAAGCAAAAACCATTGCTGGTACCAATGAGATAACTTTCAAGGTGGTTCAGTCTACAAAACGCGTTCAAATAGACTTATTTGCCGACTATCACGTAGCCTCAATAACATGGCAGAATAAGCCATTGACTTATCACAGGGAATATGATGCCATTTTTATTGATTTTCCGGAGAATCTTCCTGTTGGTAGCCTCGAAACCATAACCATCGCATATTCCGGGAAACCTAAAAAAGCTACTAATCCTCCGTGGGATGGAGGTTTTGTATGGAAGAAAGATAAAAAGGGAAATTTATGGGACGCAGTCGCCTGCGAACATCTTGGGGCTAGTTCATGGTGGCCAAATAAAGATCATCCCAGCGACGAGTCCGATTCTACTTTATTAACCTTTATAGTACCCAATGGCTATAATGTTATTTCCAACGGCCGGCTTCGTTCAGAAACGCAGGTTGATCAGAACTATACAAGTCATACCTGGTTTGTGTCTAATCCTATCAATAATTACGATGTTACTTTTTATTTGGGTAAGTATTCCCATTTTAGTGATACCATTCATAACACTTTAGGTGAATTTCCCCTCGATTTTTATGCGATGCCTTACGATTTTGACGTTGCACGAAAAACTTTTGCCCAAACAAAAGAGATTCTTGAATACTACGAACAGGCTTTTGGTCTGTTCCCTTTTATGAAGGATAAATATGGACTTGTGGAAGCGCCCTACGAAGGAATGGAAAACCAGGGAGCTATAGCCTATGGTAACGAATTCAACAAGAAAGATCAGGGACAAATGTACCTGAACAGGAAATATGACTACATTATTGTTCATGAATCGGCCCATGAATGGTGGGGTAATTCCGTAACTGCAAGCGATATGGCTGACATCTGGCTTCAGGAAGGTTTTGCCACTTACGCTGAAATGATGTTCATCGAGCATAAATATGGGAATTTGGAATACCTGAAAGAAATGAAACGCAAAATGGCCGAAATTTTTAATGTATGGCCTGTAGTTCAAAACTACAATGTAAATGAAAACTCATTTGCGTCCAACGATTGTTATACCAAAGGGGCAGTTACGCTTCATAATTTAAGATGTTTAATGGATAATGATTCGCTTTTTTTCAAGTTACTCAAAGATTTTGCCCTTAAATATGAAAAGAAAATTGTTACCACAACAGATTTCACCAAAATGGTAAATGATTATACCGGGAAAAATTATGATTCTTTTTTCAAAAAATTCCTGTATGACAAGAACTTGCCAGTGCTTAAATATACCTATCGCAGAGAAGGAAACGATATTGT
Organism: uncultured Bacteroidales bacterium; assembly: GCA_964478555.1. Classification (GTDB taxonomy): domain Bacteria; phylum Bacteroidota; class Bacteroidia; order Bacteroidales; family JAAUTT01; genus JAAUTT01. Next base: position 2,047 of record CAYZNC010000483.1, read on the forward strand.
CCTCAAATATCAGTGGGATGAGGTAGACCAAGGTTTTATGATGCCTTTTTCCATAGCAACCGGTGGCGATAAAAGTTACAAATTAATAGCAACCACCGATGCACAAGAGGTAGTATTAAAAAATGCTTCAACCTTTCGATTTTATACTTTTTTTATAGATCCCGATAAAGCAGAACCTAACGGGTACACATATTACTGGACCCGATGTGATAATCCTGAATTAAAACATTGATTATGATAAACCGGATATATTTTTCTCAAAAAAAATTGCTTGAACCTCTCATGAGGGCTATGATAGGCTTATTATTGATGCTGGTATCATTTTCCAGTGCTGCACAGGGTACGCCTGCAGTTAATGATACGTCTCATCTGCAGATAAACACTGATACATCACGTCTGAAAATTGTATTTGCAGGAGATATGATGGGACACATGCCATTGGTCAGTTCAACTTATAACGATTCGCTCAAAACATACGATTACAGTCCTATTTTCGAATATATTAAACCTTATATCTCGTCAGCTGATCTTGCTGTGGTAAATCTTGAAGTTACACTGGCAGGTTCGCCTTTTTCCGGTTATCCTCAATTTTCTAGTCCCGATGCTTTGGCCAATTGCTTAAAGGATGTTGGTTTTGATGTACTCATTACCGCTAACAACCATGCACTGGATAGAGGGAAGAAAGGTGTAGAACGAACCATTATGGTACTTGATTCGCTTCATATTCTTCATACTGGTACCTTTAAAGATTCCGCGGAAAAAAACAGGTTATACCCCCTTATCGTAAATAAAAACAATATATCCGTAGCTTTTCTCAACTACACCTATGGCACCAATGGCATTAAAGTACAAGCGCCTAACATCATAAATTATATCGATACGGCTGAAATTCGTAAGGATATAAAAAAATGCCAGGGGAAGGTTGATTTTATCATCGTTACCACTCATTGGGGAATCGAATATGAACGTTTCCCAAATATTGAACAGCGAAAAGTAGCGGATTTCATTAGAAAATGCGGGGCTAATGCAATTATCGGTTCACACCCTCATGTAATTCAGCCTCTGCAAAAGGTCTACGACAGGAAAGATAGTACTGATTTTATTCCTGTCTTGTATTCGTTAGGCAATTTTGTATCCAATCAGCGTGATCGGTATACTAATGGCGGTATCGTCTATGAACTCGATCTTGAAAAAGTCGCTTTCACAAAAATCAAGTCTTATGGTTATCTGCCTGTATGGGTATTTAAAGGGATGATTAATGGGAAAACGAGTTACAAGTTAATTCCACGATTCAGTTATGACGCTGCTATAAAGGCATGTCATTTGGACACTCAAAATAAACAAGATTGTCAGCAATTTTTTAAAGATACAAGTCAACATCTGGAAAATATGACTGAGATTATGAGATAACAGACTGTTTAACAATGATATCATAGGAAGTACAAATAAACTTCGAAATTATTTATGGTTATTTCATATGAATAATTAAATTTGTTGAGATATATTCATTAACAAAGTTAAACAGGTATCTGTGTGCCTGGTAAATATATTTCCCAAGATCTTATAACAACTAAAACTAATTTACTGTGAGATCAAAAAAAGAACTTCCTGAGAAATACGATTTTGAAGAAGAAATAAGGGGTGGAAGTGCATTTAATTTTCTTACACTGCATAATGATGATGTTCATACTTTCGACTACGTCATAGAAACACTAATCGACGTATGTGAGCATGATGTTGTTCAGGCTGAACAATGCGCTTATATTGTTCATTATAAAGGAAAATGCGATGTTAAAAAAGGAACTATCAATCATTTGCAACCCTTAAAACGAAAACTAATCGACAAAGGCCTGCTGGCTACGATTGATTAAGACTTTACATCATATACCTATTATCTAGGATCACTAATATACTGGAAATAAATTTCTTAATTTCTTAATTTTATTTTTCCACCGGGCAGAATTGTCTTTTATTTTTTGCCAGGTGTTAAATACCAATTTCGATAATTGCATCTCGATAAGAAGTCAGATTGCACGCTGCTGTCGGTACAGGTCAAATTCCCGGTTTTCACAATAATTCACCATTTTATTGTAAGCGAATTTTATCAGGGTCTTTTTGTCCTTTGTCATTCACGTTACTGTTGAGCCTATAAATGCGGTGATTTTTTACGATTCTGTATGATGTCACATTAATAAAAACCGGAATAACTTTCTAAAGTCATCTCAATTATATAGCAATAATGGCTTGCTCGTTACGTTCTATAGAATAAATAAAATGATAATGATATCTTTATTGAATATTTTAAACAAATTTTTTGCGAATCCCTGTTGTTTTTATACTTTTGTCGAGCTTTTTTGAAAGGTACGATTGTTCAAATCCGAAAAGAGGTTATCAAAAAGGTAGGATAAAGTAAAACTAATGTTCTTTAAAATACTTAATGTCAGTTAATTCTGATTAATTTAGCACAAACCAGGAGAGATGGGTGAGTGGCTGA
>CAYZNC010000484.1:0-4515 GCA_964478555.1 uncultured Bacteroidales bacterium
AGCCGATGGCGATACTACCATGGCAAATACTATGACAAAATCAACCGGGGAATATCTTTTACGGTCGGGTATTAAAAACATGCAGGCTAATAAAACATCAGAAGCCATCAGTAATTTGGAAACAACCTTAAAATACATTAACAACAACGATGTTTATTATTATTTGGCTCTCATTTATAATAAACAAAAGAAATATACTGACGCGGCAACTAATGCAAAGAAAGGTCTCGATCTCGAAGCCGGAACACCTGAAGCAAAGGCTAAGTTTTATTATGAATTAGCTACCGCTCTGGCTGGTCAGAATAAAAAAGAAGAGGCTTGTGAAAATTTCAAAAATGCCAATTATGGTAAATTTGTAACTGCCGTGAAAGCACAACTACAAAACTTACAATGCGATAAATAATCAAAGGAATTTTTCCGGATATCCGGAATTCTGAGAAGACTGTCGGAAACGATGGTCTTTTCTTTTTAAAATTATTTAATACGGAAATTTCGGTAAGTTAAATTTGAAAGCATTTTAAATAAAATGACGAGATAAATACTTCGCCAAACGTTGCTGTGAAATATTTACGGATGTTTGTTAGGCGAAGCACTCAGTGGCTGTTTCAGAACTTCACATGAGGAGATTCCAAACGAAGTGAGGAATCTCATTATTTGCTTTACATTAAATTGGTAACAGTCACATCTGCTTCGTCGCTCATATATGGCCTGTGTGTTTTAAGCTAATTAAATTTTTAGAATTTGAATTTTTGAACAGCAGTAAAATTTGTTTTTGATTTCTTTCATTTATATTAACTTTGTGATTTTTATAACAAATCTTAATAACCTATTCATATGCAGACGATTGAAAAATACAATTTTAAAGGAAAAAGAGCAATTATACGCGTTGACTTTAATGTTCCGCTCAATAAACAAACATTCGAAGTAACTGATGATACTCGTATACGTGGCGCCTTGCCTACCATTAAGAAAGTTTTAGCGGATGGAGGTTCGGTTATTCTGATGTCGCATCTTGGCCGTCCTGATGGCAAAGCCCAGGATAAATTTTCAATGAAGCACATTATCCCAGCTGTTGAGAAGGTAATCGGCAAAGAAATTAAATTTGCTGGTGACTGTATGGGCGAAAACGCCAAAACAATGGCTGCTACTCTTAAACCAGGAGATGTAATGCTTTTGGAGAATCTTCGTTTCTATGAAGAAGAAGAAGGTAAGCCTTATCATTTGGCAGAAAACGCTACAGATGATGAGAAAAAAGCTGGTAAAGCACAGGTAAAAGAGAGTCAGAAAAATTTTGTTAAGCAATTAGCCAGCTATGCCGATTGTTATGTTAACGATGCATTTGGCACTGCACACCGTGCACATGCTTCAACAGCCTTGATAGCTACTTATTTTCCCAAAGACAGTATGTTTGGTTTCCTTATCGAAAGTGAGTTAAAAGCTATGGATAAAATTCTCTTGGCTCCTCAAAAACCATTTACAGCTATTATGGGAGGTGCTAAGGTATCCGATAAAATTCTGATTATCGAGAACCTGCTCAATCGTGTTGATAACCTTATTATCGGCGGAGGTATGACTTATACCTTTATCAAAGCACAAGGCGGGAAAATTGGAAAATCGCTTTGCGAAGAAGACAAACTTGACCTGGCTCTTGATATCTTAAAGAAAGCTAAAGAAAAAGGTGTGAAAGTTTACATTCCGGTAGATGCCATCAATGCGGATGCTTTTGATGCTAATGCCAATACCAAAATAACAAAAACTAACGAAACACCTGATGGCTGGATGGGTTTGGATATTGCTGACGAAACCATTAAGCAATTCAGTGAAGTAATTGAAAACTCCAAAACCATTCTCTGGAATGGTCCTATGGGTGTTTTTGAAATGGAAAAATTTGCCAAAGGAACTTCTTCCATTGCACATGCTATAGCCAAAGCAACTGCAAATGGGGCTTTCAGTCTCATAGGCGGTGGCGACTCCGTAGCGGCCATCAATAAAAACAAGTTGGCGGATAAAGTTAGCTATGTTTCTACAGGTGGTGGTGCCATGCTCGAATACATGGAAGGTAAAGAATTACCTGGTATTAAAGCAATCAGGGGATAACCCGCAATATATAAAATAAAAAAAGCGTCTTTCGGGGCGCTTTTTTTATTATGACTTTTTTAGTATTTTTGAACTTATCAATATGCTAAATGTTTCTTTTGAATACAAAAGAATATGAGTCATTTCCAATTACATATAAGCCTAAGCGTAATTGTCAAAAACAGTCTGACCCGATGTCTTTGCTGCTGTTAGTCTCAAGATAATTTTTTTCAATCTATTTTTCCTATTTTTTAATTATTTGTATTTCTTTGTTTTAATTATTGTAATATATGAGTCCTATAAAAAATTTTCCAAAGAAGTTATTATCCGTAACGCAATCGTTTTGCCACGAAGTGCCTTCTCTTACTAAAACGTATGAGTTTATTAACGAGTTCATTAATTTTTTATTTCCGATACGTGTGGATAAAAGCGTTAGTTTACTGCAAATGGAGGCGACCTGGGAGGATTTGCAGCGTCAGTTTAAGGTGCTCGTTACCCCTTTTCAGCCTTTAATGAAAAAGTCAGTAGAAGAGCTTGCCAACGAATTTTTTGGCTGTGTTCCGGAAATTCACGATAAATTATTGAAGGATGCCGAAGCTTTTCTTAAGTTCGACCCTGCCGCCAAGTGTCCTGAGGAAGTTATTTTGTGTTATCCCGGCTATTATGCAATTTCCATCTACAGGCTTGCACATGTACTTTATAAAATGGAGATACCGGTTCTTCCGAGGGTAATATCCGAATATGCCCACACCAAAACAGGTATTGATATACACCCGGGAGCTACCATAGGGAACCATTTCTTTATCGACCATGGAACAGGTATCGTAATAGGAGAAACGGCTATCATAGGGAATGAGGTTAAAATTTATCAGGGTGTTACGCTGGGTGCGCTGTACGTAGGTAAAGAACTGGCTAACAAAAAGCGCCATCCTACCATAGAGAATAATGTAATTATCTATGCCAACACTACCATTTTGGGTGGCGAAACCACCATAGGGCACGATACAGTGATAGGAGGTAATACCTGGCTTACCGAAAGTGTTTTACCATTTTCGGTGGTGTATCACAAGCCGTCCGTGGTAATTCGCGATTCAAAAAAGTTTAAGGAACCTATTAATTTTGTGATATAAAATTTGAGCTTTAATCCGGCGAAACCTCAAAGGTTTCAAAAACCTTTGAGGTTTGTTTAATAACTGTTAAAACTAACAATGAAACAAAACATATTCGAATGAAATACAATAACATTTTAGAAACGATTGGCAATACGCCACATGTGAAGATAAATAACCTGTATCCCAAAGATTATGAAGTATGGGTGAAATTGGAACGGTTCAATCCGGGAGGCAGCATTAAAGATCGCATTGCATTATCCATGATTGAGGATGCTGAAAAAAGAGGCATTTTGAAACCCAGTTCGGTAATTATCGAACCTACTTCAGGAAATACGGGAATCGGTCTTGCCATGGTGGCCGCAGTGAAAAAATATAAACTGATTCTGGTTATGCCCGAATCCTTCAGTATTGAACGACGAAAGCTTATGGCCGCCTATGGAGCGTCTTTCGAACTTACTCCCAGGGAAAAAGGGATGCAGGGAGCCATAGATAAGGCAGCTGAACTGGTTAGCTCAATGCCTGACGCATGGATGCCTTCGCAATTTGATAATGAAGCAAATATTGAAATTCATAAAAAAGCTACCGCCCGGGAAATTATTAAAGATTTTCCCGAGGGCTTTGATTATTTTATTACCGGCGTGGGAACAGGGGGACATCTTACCGGAGTAGCTGAGGAGTTAAAGAAGAAATTTCCGAAGATTAAGGTCTTTGCTGTTGAACCGGAGGCATCGCCGATTATAAGCGGGGGACAACCTGGCCCGCATGCTATCCAGGGAATTGGAGCCAACTTTATTCCTAAAAATCTTCATATCGAAGTGCTCGATGGCGTTATTACCATTTCAAAAGATGAAGCCTACGAATATGTTTTGAAGGCCTCGAAACTCGAAGGTATTTTTGTGGGGATTTCAACGGGAGCATCGCTTGCTGCTGTGGCCAAAAAATTGCCCGGAATGCCTAAGGGTTCGCGCATACTTACTTTTAACTATGATACGGGAGAACGGTATTTGTCGATTGACGGGTTGTTTTGAACAATGAGCAATGAACAATGAACATTGAGAAATGAACAATGAGAAGTGAAAAGTAATCAGTGAAAATAAGCATTTCTTGTAATTGCAAGACGTTCGGCGTTGTACTTGTGGATTGCACAACTCCAGTTGAGGAGATTGCTCGCTTCACTTACCAATGACCTATTTATATAATTTGCATATTGGTAGGCTTTTCCATCGCTATTAGATATATATGTCAGCCCTAACGGGCTTTGAAAGTGAGCGATCATTATGATTTTCTACCGATATACCAGCCCTAACGGGCTTTGACAAAGTACATA
>CAYZNC010000485.1:0-4498 GCA_964478555.1 uncultured Bacteroidales bacterium
GAGATGGGTCCACAAATTACACGAATTACACGAACCTGCGGTTACCGGAGATGGGGTCCACAAATTACAAAATTGAGTAGTAGTCGGAATCCTCTCCTGTTTTCCAGGAGGGGTGAAAATGATCCTGTATTTTATTTGCCCCTAAATCCCCTAAAGTAGACTTCCTTACCCTCAAGTAGTTGCGGAAGCCCCTTTAGGGGTTTGGGGCATTTATGTAGATTTTAACACAGCATTTCCAGGAGGGGTAGGTGGTGGTCATTTTGAGTCACGTTTACAATAAGGTATCTCAATCGAAGCAATGTGCCTATTACCACCATACTGCCGTTCCTACGGGACTTTGCTACTGACTATTAAAAAACTGGAAACCCGATTAATGAAAATATGCTATTAATCACTTTTTTGTTTTGGAAGTTATGTTCTACTTATGTTATCTTCGGGCATAATTTGAAAAACACTTATCATTGACTCAACAAACAAAAATGCCAGAAAAAACAAAACAAGCGGTTGATAAACAATGGTTTGCTATATATACACGCTCCAGGAATGAGAAAAAAGTTGTAACTGAGTTAACCGAGCAGGGTTATGAAGCCTGGGTACCGCTTATGAAAACCATACGTCAATGGAGTGACCGGAAGAAGGTGGTTGAAGTACCCTTATTTAATTCTTATATATTTGTTCGTGCCGATCTTTCCAACGTCAGGGCGATTGTGTCTAAATCTGATGGGGCTGTGTATGTAATTTCGTTTTCGGGACAACCGGCTGTAATACCCGATAAACAAATAGAAGACCTGAAGTTGTTGCTTAGTTCTTCTGAAAAGTTCGAGCTCAGTTTTAATGAATTCATATATGGCGATAGGGTTGAGGTAACCAGGGGAGCGCTACGGGGACTACAAGGTATGTTCGTTCAATTTAAAGGTCAGAAAAGAGTATTGATGCATATCGATGCGATAAATCAGAAGCTGTTGATTGACATTAATCCTGCGTTTATAAAAAAAATGCAACCCAATAAGGTCAATATTTTGTAAAATTTGTTTAACTTGAAATTTCGAAATTAGTTTATTTGATTACCCAACCGAGTCGAGAAATATTGTGTGGCCGAGCAGTCCGTAATTAAGCAGGACAAGTTCTCCGCCAATGAGCGGACAGGCCATAAGGCATTATGTTGATTTGGTAAGAAGGTTTCAGAGAAAAGTAATTTTAGAATTTTAAGCTTAAGTATTAGGCACTAGCTAATTGCTTAATAATCAATATTTAGGTCGTAAGTATGTGACTGAAAGGGCGGAGCCGTGGAAAGGGTGACCTGCGAAGCTCGGCGAATCCCATAGTCACGAGTCAATCTTTTGCTCGCGCGCGTTTCCTTAACGCGTGCGGTACCGAAATTTTAGATTTTTCTGACAAATGTGGATTAGTCTTCAAAATATTCTGGCATTAACCTAAAGCTTAATAAAATACTTAAAGTTTTTAACCACACGCGCTCGGAAACGCGCGCGAGCAGTTACAGCGTCCACAATTGCATTTTTAATCGTCCTTTTGATGATCAGACATTTGAAAGGATTTATCTTTAAACCATAGCCAACCGCTAAAAGCCAATAGCCTTATTCAATTTGAAGTCCTGAAAAATACAATATTGTTTGATTGAATCGAACAGATTTACCTGCACAAACATGAAAATACCATTAAATAATCTGTCGCCGCATTTATTTTGGGATGTGGATATGAATAATTTGGACTTTGAAAAAAGTAAGAAATTAATTATTCAACGGGTTTTGGATTATGGATTAATAGACGATTGGCAAATTATTTTTAAAACATATGGAATCGGGGAAATTGCGAAAACCGCGGTTTCTCTGAGAGATTTAGATATAAAATCAGCATCTTTTATTTCTGTACTTTCTAAAATACCGCTGGAGCAATTTTTATGTTATACCTCGAAACGATCGAGCCCCGAACTAAATCAAGCAGAAAGTTTATCAGGTGAAAAGTTCATCAAGAGGGGTCCAGACTTCTTTCACACTTTATAATCTTCAAACGAATTCACCAACTAAATTTCTCAACTTTTTCGTAACTTTGAAGAAAAATATTTACCATGAATACAATTGAGCTTCAAAATAGTATCATAAGAAAAATCCTCAATACTAAAGATAAACTGATGTTGGATTATTTAAACAGCATTCTTGAAAAAGGAGAGAATGCGGATATCTATAAGTTAAGCGACTTTGAAAAGAAAATACTTCACGAAAGCATGGCAGATTACGCAAAAGGCAATGTAATTACGAATGATGAAGTCTTCTCAAAATCAGAAAAATGGTTAGAAGAATAACATGGACAAGTGGTGCGGAACGTATTTTTTCAGAAATTCTCACCTTTTATTATATTAGAAATGGTAACAAAACATACAGTCGAAAACTTAATTCAGAAATAAAACAACTCTTAATTCTTTTAAAAAAACACCCATATTTAGGCAAGGAAACAGATTTTGAGGATGTTCGTGTTTTGATTGTAAAAGATTACAAATTATTTTATCGAATTGTTCCAGAGGAGATAATAGTATTAATGATTTGGGATTGTCGGCAAAATCCTGATAATTTGGATATATAGGAGACAAGGACTGCCAATAACCAACCGCTAGTCTAATTCGTCATTCATCTTTAATACCGAACTCCAAATGAAGAAGTAGTACGAACAACTTCAACATTCAATATTCGTTATTCAATATTCGACATTCATCTTTAATATCGAACAAGTTATGGGGGTTGCCAATAGCCAACCGCTAAAAGCCAATAGCCTTATTTGATTTGTAGTTCTGAAAAATACACTATTGTTTGATTGAATCGAACAGAAAAGTGTATCTAAAAACTTTTTAACTTTACACTCTTAACTTAATAGATAATATATAGAATGCTATATGTCAAAAACAGATATTACAGCTAATATTTTATCCGATAACAATTTTAATCTTAATGATTTTAATCCGGCAGCTATTGCTATAAATATTGCTAAACAATTTAAAACAAGGCGGTTGGAATTAAATCTTACCCAAGAAGCGCTTGCAAAAAAATCCGGTATTAGCCTGGGAAGTTTAAAACGATTTGAAAGTAAGGGCGAAATTTCTTTAAAACACCTGTTAATGATGGCTGTTGTGTTAAATGCCACAGAAGAATTTTACTTGCTGTTCTCAAAAAGACAGTATCAAAATATTGCAGAGGTGCTGACAACCAAAAAAGCCAAAACGCGACAAAGGGCAAGAACAAATGTTTAAGCATGCTGAAATTGTTGAAGTATACTTAAATGGCGCTGCGGTTGGTAAACTAGCCTTAACCCCCGATCATGTATGTGCATTTGAATATGACGCAGATTATTTACATAACGGTCAATCTATTTCGCCATTTTATCTACCTCTTAAACCGGGTGTCTTTATTGGTAAGCGCGAACCTTTCAACGGACTTTTTGGTGTTTTTAACGATAGTTTGCCGGATGGATGGGGAATGTTACTTACCGACAGGTATTTCATAAAGCAAAAAATTGACCCAGCCACCTTAACACAACTCGACAGACTTTGTATTGTGGGACAAAACGGAATGGGGGCATTAACCTATAAACCCGAAAAGAAAATTGAACATGGTGTTGATATTTCCGAATTAACACTGCTTGAAAAAGAAGTTGAACGAATATTAAACAACGATTATAACGGTTCGTTGGAAACATTGATGAATAAAGGAGGTTCTTCAGGTGGAGCCCGGCCTAAAGTTTTACTCACCATAAATAATGCCGATTGGTTGGTAAAATTTCGATCTTCTAACGATCCCAGGGATATTGGTCAAATAGAATATAATTATTCCATGGTAGCCAAAAAATGCGGAATCAACATGCCCGAAACATGCTTGTTTGAAGATAAGTATTTTGGTGTTCGCAGGTTCGACAAGGAAGGGAATACTCGTTACCACGTACACAGTGCAAGCGGGTTACTGTATGCCAATTATCGTCTTCCTTCACTTGATTATACCGAGCTATTAAAAGCAACCTTTGCACTTACCAAGAATATTGAAGAAGTTGGAAAAATGTTTCGTTTAATGGTATTTAATGTGCTTACTCATAACAGGGATGATCATGCTAAAAATTTCTCATTTATTTTCAAAGATGGGGACTGGAGCCTCTCACCTGCCTACGATTTAGTATTCAGCAACGGTTTTAACGGCCAGCATACCACCACTATCGCAGGAAATGGTAATCCAAAAAAAGCTGATATCTTGGAAGTTGCCGAATCATCCGCTTTGCAGCTAAAAAAAGCCCTCCAAATATTCGACGAAGTGTATGAAGGTTGCCAGGAAATTAGGAAAATAAATGTTTAAATGCCATATATTGGTTCACGAATTGAACGAACCTTCGAACTCCGAATGAAGAAGCGCTACGAACAACTTCAACATTCGTTATTCGACATTCAATATTCAATATTCGACATTCATTTTTAATACCGAACTCCGAATGGAGAAGTGGTTCA
>CAYZNC010000486.1:0-4494 GCA_964478555.1 uncultured Bacteroidales bacterium
GCTCCCCTCCACTTGGAGGGGAGCTTCTAAACAAAAGGTTCTTTAGCAAGTAGGTGTAATATCTATATAGTTTAGTTAGTCAATTGTTTGTAACTCTCCCTCCGTCCACCAGATGGAGGGGAGTTTAAAACAAAAGTTCTTTTGAACATCGGTACAGAAAAATAGCAAGTAGGTGTAATCTTTATAAATAGTTAGTTAGCCAATTGTTTATGACTCTCCTTCCGTCCTTTGGGCGGAGGAGAGTTTATAAACAACAATGTTACCAGTGACTTGTCTGTTGATTCCATAAATATTAAATAATTTTACAATGAAATTATTTTTTTTTATCTTCGCAGCGTATATAACATTTTGTTTTACTTTTATTTATAAAAATTCCACCCGACTGTCTATGAACGAGTCTCTCATTTTTGAGAAACTAAAGATTGGAGATGAAGCTGTGTTAGCTGAAGTTTACGGAAACCATCGCAAAGAATTTGTGTTATGGATGGTTAAAAAATACGGCTGCGATACAGATGTAGCTTTGGAAGTCTATCAGAATGCTATCCTATCTTTATGCGAAAATCTGAGAAACGGATCACTAGACATAATTAGCAGCAGCATAAAAACATACCTCTTTGCTTTAGGTAAAAATAAATACTTCGAGTTTAAACGTCACCAAGAGCGATTCGACCTAAACGACTATTTTATTTATGCCAAATTTGTTGAAAATGTAACCGATGAAGCTGTATCAGCATTCGAAGAAAACTTTAAAAAAATAAAGACAAGTATAATATTGCTGGGTGAGCCTTGTAAAAAGATTCTGGAAATGTTTTATTATGCGCAAAAGTCATGTGAGGAAATAAGTGCAACCTTGAATTATAAAAATGAGGATACGGTAAAAAACCAAAAATATAAATGCCTCATGAAATTGAAGAAAATATTTGAACAACAAACGAAAGACATACAAAATACCTTTATGAAATGAGACCGCAAGAATTGGAAACGGTAGATCAGTATCTGGCTGGGAAACTTACGGAACAGGAATCTGAAGAATTCGAACATCGACTTCAATCAGACGACAAGTTTCGCGGCCAGTTTGAACAAGTTAAATTAATTATTTCAGGTATTCAATGTTCAGCAAGAATGGACGAACTCTCGAAAATTAAGCAAATAGAGAATACTTTACCTAGAATAGTTAAAAAGGATAACCCTAAAATTATAAAACTTTTTATTGAGTTTGGATATTATGCAGCTGCTGCTTGTTTGCTCATTTTTATAGTTTATTCCTTATTTTATTTTACAGGCCATGGTAAACATGTGAATAACAAAACACTTTTTACCGCATATTTCGAACCATATCCGAATATTGTATATCCAACAACCCGTTTTGATAATGATAGTGTAACCAAAGTACAAAAGGCATTTGCCGAGTATGATCAAAGAAATTATCCTAAAGCTATCACATTGTTTAAGTCTTTACCTGGGTTTGATAAGGATCAAACCATTTCATTTTACCTTGCCATCTCTTATTTATCCATCCATGATGGTAAAAATGCCGAACAACTTTTATTACCTTTACTTAATAAAAACCAAGCGATCAACGATAAAGTACAGTGGTACTTAGGATTGAGCTATTTGGAAAATAATAAAGTCGGGTTGGCTATGGAGCAATTTCGAAATTTAGCGGGAACAGAAAACAATTATACCCAAAATGCGATCAAAATTCTAAAAAAAATTAAATAAAGGACTAACCTAAATTAAACTTAATGGATGATCAAAACACGATTACACTAAAATTAACTGCCATTTTAAATAGTTCAGGAGATATTTATGCTTATAACGCAGGCCTTGATTCGGAAAAAAAAATTGACGTAAATACTGTGAAATTCCCAATACCTATAAAACAGGGAGAAATTGACAAGCTCATTTCACAGCTTGGCAAAAATACTAATCTCGATCATGCTCAGGAAGTGATAATTTATGTGGTTATTCAAAACAAAACAGTTACTGATAAGGTATGTAAAATGGTACCTGTCAAACCTCCTCCTCCGCCGCCGCCGCCGAACTTCCTCTCTGTCAAAACTCCTACAACCGATATACTTACAGAAATGATACAGGGAATGCGCATACTGGTAAAAGAAGTTGCGGTTTAAATTTTATGAAACTTTTTAATTATAAAAAATAGGATAATTACAATAGATATAAGGGAAAGCAACAGGAGAATACGTAATGGGCTTGATTTTTCAAGTTGGATATCAGTTTTCCCCCATGCATTCAGTGATGCCCAATTAACCGGATGAGCACTTATATTATCTGCACTGTTAAGAAACTCCAGTTTAGCTTTTCTCAATGACATGTTAATGGACTCATGTTCCTTTAAGTACTGATAAAAATAGCCCATTTGTTTTGTAGTATTAAGATCGTTGATTTTCCAATAACTCATTACGACTGCAGGGCAGCCGGCATACATAAAACCTCTTGCCATACTGAATATACCTTCACCTTTGTAATATTTTCCAGCTCCGGTTTCACAAGCACTGAGCACTGCTAAACGCGCATTCAATTTCAATGCATATAGTTCATAATCATATAAAGTGCCATCTTCGTTTTTGTGCCCTCCCGAAATAAAAGAAATTTGACAGTTACCCGTATTTTCATTTCCACTGCCATGAAGAGCCAAATGGATTATTTTAAAGGACGGAGCCTGAACTTTAAAGTTATATTCGGTAGCATTTTTACCAAAATAAAAACTACCATCCATCCGCTTCTTTATCTCATTTAGCTCGGAAAGTGTTCCAATCAAGGACCCTGACGAAGATTTTGAATTATCGGTAGCACTAAATGCCAGTACCTTGGACTTTGGGTTTTGCTGATTATAAATATTATTAAATAATAAATTAGCTGAATATCCATAACTTATGCAAAATGATTTTATCAGGTAAGGCAGGGTTCTGAAATCAATATTTTTATTGTTTGGTAGCGAATCGGTTAGCGCGTCAAAAGGTATAAGCGAAAACTTTCCTTCGGGTATAATAATTAATTGCCTGTTCTCTGACGAGTTTTTTTCAATCAGCGGTAATAGTAATATTTCATACAATTGATAACTGATGGCTGAAAATGATTGGTAATTAGCAGCTAAGCCATTGAAATCCGGACTTCTTGATATGACATTTTGGAATTTAGAAATCAAGGAATCTATGCCCATAGGTTGCTGACAAAATTTATAGATGGTACTTTTATCATTTGTTATTGATAAAGCATAATTAACACTATCCCCTTGAAAATACTCAATTAACTGTTGCTTTCTGGTTAAATGAGATTTAATATAACTTAATCTTAATGTATTGCTTTGACACGTATAATTGAAATAAATGGGGTAAGTTTTTTCAAGGTATTCCTTTAGTTTTTCCAATCTTCTTCTGACTTCGAACAGTTCCTGTTGAAGTGTATTTTTTTGAGTGTCCTGGTTATTTTCTGATATAGACTTTTCCAGGTAAATGATTTTTTTGTTGAGCTCTTCCATTTTCTCACGAATATTCTTGGGGATATCAACACTGCTTAAAGCTTCTGCCTGTCTAAGACCATTTTGCAGGAGAGCTGCCTTATTCTTTTCCATGATATCAAATGCATAGGAAAGATATTTCTCATTTTTTTCAACCGCATCCAATTCATAAAGACATCCGAGATATTTTTCGTACACTTTGTGATATAACGCTATAAATTTGAGTTTAGAATTGTCATATTCCAGTAATTGTGTCTGCCGGCTCATTAAACTGTCACATAAACTAAAGCATTGATAGGCTGTATGAAGATCTTCCCTGGATCTGGGATTTCCATGGTATCGCTGCATAAAAATATCTGCTTTGTGCTCTAAAATTTCATACAATGAAAGATAAAAGCCGATCTGATTAAATCTGGGATTGTTAGTTATTCTTCTATCGTTGAATTTAGGTACAATTGAAATGAGCGCAGATTGAAAATAATAAAGCGCAGTATCATATTGCTTCTGTGCTTCATAATATTTACCAATTAAGGCATTAGCTTCAGATATTGTGGGGTGTTTTGTACCGAAAACTTTTTGGGAGATCTCTATACACTTATTAAAACAAAAAAGACAAGAATCACCTTCATTTAATTGCTGATAAGTTTGTCCCATATTCTGATACAAATCGGTTAAACTAAAAACAGAATAAATATCAATATTTTGAAGTAAAGGAATGGCTATTTTATAATATTTTATCGCTTCCTGAAATTGTTTTTTTTGTAGGTAGGTATTACCTGTATTTAAATAATAGACAGCCCTGTCAACAAAATTTCCTTTTCTATCAATATTCAGTTTGATCGATTTTTTAAAGCTTTCAATGGCTTCGTTGTAATTTCCAATATCGTATTGAAGGATACCTAAAGCATTAAAGCATATTTCCAAATTTAAATAATCTTTGATGGACGAATACATACTAATAGCCTGATGTATGTAAGAATATGCCTTGGCATATTCTCCTGTACCATGATTAG
>CAYZNC010000487.1:0-619 GCA_964478555.1 uncultured Bacteroidales bacterium
CCTAATTGCGAATCGATGAAATACACAGCATTTAAAGTGTTACCCTGCACAATAGGATTCAACCATTTCCATTCACTGGTTTGCCCATTGACAGGTGCCCAACCAAGCGTAAAGAAAACTGTAAAAACAAGTAATTTATTCATTATATTGATATTTAGCACTTCCAATTTATAGCTTATGCCTAAGCTATAATAAAATTTAATATTCAAAATTTAAAAAGGTACCCCAATTAATACTTTCATTTACAAATATAGTTTTCTTCTTAAACAAGCAATTAAAGCAACTTCAGCATTTATAAACATCTTGGATGGCAAGTATTTCATCTTCAAATTTCTATATGAAACGGAATAGATTTTTATAGGTTACAAAAATTGTTATCAAAACACAATATCAATCCTTTCAGTGGAGAAAATTACAAATAGCTTCAATTACTTATTGAGGCTATTCTGAATCTGATTCAATTGCTATAACATAAGGCATAAAATGTCCGAACGCAATGGAATTCAATACAATCAAATAAAATGGTTATAGGGCATTATGAAATTAATTAAGCCACCGATAATTACAACATGGTCAAATGCTGTTTATAATATCCCGGTGATAACGACATTACTTTTTT
>CAYZNC010000487.1:629-4472 GCA_964478555.1 uncultured Bacteroidales bacterium
TAAATGCCTTGGAGAAATGGTGCCGGTCGCAAAAACCGCACTCAGTGGCAATGTTATCGATACTGGAATTACTATGGTGAAGCAACTGGCGGGCCTTCTCTATTCTGTTTTTCAAAATAAACTTTTGCAACGGTTCACCGGTGTTGAGTTTAAAAAGCCGTGCAAACGCATTGGTTGCCATATTAGCCCTGTGCGCAAGGTCTACATTTTCAAGTTTCTTATGGATATTCTTCTGAACATATTGAATACATTGCATTATTCGATTGTCCATTTCCATGTCTTGCCAAATATTTTCCGGAACGTCCAGCAATATATGGGTTATGAAATTGTAAATGAGCAAACAATTTTTCAAATCAAAGCTATCATTGTATTTGATCCCGATGGCTTTAATTAAATCCAATTGCATTAAATACGAATCATTAACAGAAATAGTGTAAATGCCTGGAACAACAAAGTCGAATGGTAAGCCAAGGTTGAAGTGCATAAACAATTGGTCAACCTCATTTTCTTTAAGTTGACCGGCTGTCGAAGAATTTTCAAATCGTCTTACTTCTATGCTTTCCCTGGTTATTTGTTCATTTTCGTGGGTTAAAAAATTGGTAAATGAAGTATTCGGTGGTATAATAAAAATTTTGTCAGGCGTAATTTCGGTGATGGTCCCTTTGTAAAAAACCTTAGCGCCACCTACCGAATTATGATAAATCCGCCAAAAAGGATAGGCCATATTTGTACATTCCCACTTCGAAAGTATCCAATACCTGAAACAATGAAGCTTAATACTGATGTCAGTGAAATGTTGCTTCACGTCCGACGGATCTATTTTCTTTTTATCGAGTTCCTTGTCCATGTTTGCATTATGTTTATTTTGAACACAAGAATGTTGTTTTTATATATATGATTTCAATTATATTAATGGAAATTTGTCTTGTATTGTCCTTTAAAAGTACACAAAAAATAAAACTTTAAACCAATGTCGTTTAAACAAGTATAGGTTTTGTCCCGGTTCCAATCTATGCACAAAAAGGTCATAAAGTAATGAATTGATTATCAAATACAAACTTTAAAAAGCAAACTATGAATGCAAATAGTATTGATCCAAACAAAGTTCCAAAAGCAAAGCTTTATACGGGAGCACAAATTCCGTGCGTTGGTTTGGGTACATTTGGATCCGATAATTACACTGGAAAGCAGATTGCCGAAGCTGTTAAAACAGCTATATCTATTGGATACAGACATATTGATTGCGCATCTGTTTATGGAAATGAAAAAGAAATTGGCACGGCTCTTCAGGATGTTTTTAAAACAGAGGTAAAACGCGAAGACGTGTGGATTACTTCTAAAGTATGGAATGACATGCACGGTGAAGGAGATGTACTGATTTCATGTGCAAAAACATTGAAGGATCTCAGGCTTTCTTACCTCGATCTGTATCTAGTGCACTGGCCATTTCCGAACTATCATGCCCCCGGAGTTAGTGTTGATTCGCGCGATCCGCATGCAAAACCATACATTCATGAAGATTACATGAAGACATGGCGACAAATGGAACGACTGGTGGAACTGGGGTTGGTTAAGCACATTGGGACTTCGAACATGACTATTCCAAAGCTGAAACTATTGCTACGCGATGCCAAGATAAAACCGGTATGTAACGAAATGGAATTACACCCTCATTTTCAGCAACCGGAATTGTTTAAGTTTGTGAAGGATAACGGAATGCTTCCCATAGGATTTTGTCCTATTGGTTCCCCTAACCGCCCCGAGAGAGATAAAACCCCAGAGGATACTTCGCCGATTGATGATCCAATCATTGGAAAAATAGCCAAAAGGTTGAATGTCCATCCCGCAGTGGTTTGTATTAAGTGGGCCGTTCAAAATGGTCAAGTTCCAATTCCTTTTTCGGTTAAACCAGACAAAATAATGGCAAACCTCAAATGTGTGACCGAAGCTCCGCTTACCGACGACGAAATGAAAGAAATAGCCAGCATTGGTAAGAATTGCCGATTCATAAAAGGTCAGGTATTTCTTTGGCAGGGAGCTAAAACATGGGAAGATTTATGGGATATCGACGGTAAAATACCAACAATTTAATAACCAATTAAATACATTGATTATGTTAGAAATGAAATTATTGAATAGCAGGATCGTTGAAGCTTTGGCTAATTCCGGTCATACAGACGAAATTATCGTGTGCGATGCCGGTTTTCCTATTCCTAAAGATGTGGAAACCATTGATATTTCACTAACCGATAATGTACCAACCATTCTTCAGACATTAGAAGTTTTAAAAAATTACTATTCCGTTGAAAAGATAGTGATGGCAAATGAGACTTTTGAGCATAATCCGGCATATTTCAAAAAGGTTACTACCATGTTTGGAGAAGTAGAAGTTGAAAAAATGTCGCATGTCGATTTTAAAAAGCGTAGTAAATCGGTGAAAGTAGTAATCCGCACAGGCGACTTTACTGCATGGGGGAATACACTTTTGGTATCCGGTGCTGGCAACAAATGGATTAAAGAGAAAGAATAATTCGGATAACAATTACCAATTTAAAAATAATTAGCATATGAACATAATGAAAGGTGCCTATTTACCTGGAAATAGTACTGCGATTTTGAAGGATGTGCAAATCCCGGAACCTGGCCATGGTGAAGTGCTGATAAAAACTAAATCCTCAACCATATGTGGGAGTGATATCAGGGCTATTTACCGCGAACATCTTGGGAAAGGTCCTGAGGGATACCAGAACAAGATTGCAGGTCACGAACCCAGTGGTCAGATTGTTAAATGTGGGCCGGGTTTGAGAAGGTTCAAAGAAGGCGATAGGGTAGTAATATATCATATTTCAGGCTGTGGTGTATGTTACGATTGTCGCCGTGGTTATATGATCAGCTGTACCAGTCCTTATCGTGCGGCTTATGGTTGGCAACGCGATGGTGGAATGGCAGATTATATCCTTGCCGAAGAAAAGGACCTCGTTTTACTTCCGAATGAACTCACATATACTGATGGCGCCCAGATAGCATGTGGGTTTGGTACCGTATATGAAGGGCTCGACCGAATCGGAATTTCGGGTAATGATGTAGTTTTGGTAGTTGGCCTCGGGCCGGTTGGCTTAGCTGCACTTATGCTTTCAAAAGCAATGGGGGCAAATAAATTAATCGGTGTGGATACCGTAAAAGATCGAGTTGATCTGGCCGTTGCAAAAGGATTAGTCGATCACGCTTTTGTGACCAGCGACCAGACCTTATCTGAAATTATGAAATTAACAAACGGCAATGGTGTTGAAAAGGCTGTTGATTGCTCTGGTAATACGAATGGCCGTCAATTATCGATTCGTGCCACCCGCAAATGGGGCAAAATTGTGTTGATAGGAGAGGGGAATACGGTTGAATTCAACCCAAGTCCTGATATTATTCACGATCAGAAGACAATTTACGGCTCGTGGGTAACGAGTATCTGGAAGATGGAAGAAGTAGTGGAACGTATTGTCCGGTGGGGAATCCATCCGGAGGACTTGGTAACGCACCGTTTTACACTCGACAAGGTTGCTGAAGCATACAAGCTAATGAACGAAGGAAAATGTGGTAAGGTGGCAGTGGTATTTGATGAAGAAATTAAATGATAATGGATGAGGCTGTCCTTAACAAGTTTCGGATTGCTTGCAGTAGCACTTTTCAAACTATGATGGCACTCAGGATATCGTTTATGAAGGCCGTAATTTCTTTGCTGCGGGCTTAGCAGAAAAGAAATAAGGTTTTTAGAGATAATCAAATAGGTAGCATCACAACCCAAATTAACCCGGAAAATTGAAAAAGGCAATGGCATATTATTCCTGTTTT
>CAYZNC010000488.1:0-4460 GCA_964478555.1 uncultured Bacteroidales bacterium
GATGATGAAGAAATTGAGGGAGCTTCTTCCAAAACTATATGGGCATTTGTACCTCCAATTCCAAACGAACTAACACCTGCTCTTAATGGACCCGAATGATTTTCCCAATTCTTTAAGGTATTACAAACATAAAACGGCCCGCCACTAAAATTAATTTTCGGATTTGGAGCTATAAAATGTAGTGTAGGCGGAATTTGTTTATTTTTAATCGCTAATACTGTTTTTATAAAACCAGCCACCCCCGCAGCACTATCTAAATGTCCAATATTTGATTTTACTGATCCTATAGCACAGGTTGCCGGTTTGTTGGGGCCAAACACCTCATTTAATGCTTCAATTTCAATAGCATCTCCCAGAACGGTTGCTGTTCCATGAGTTTCTATGTAGCTAATACTATCAGGCTCTATTCCTGCCATCTTTTGAGCCTTTTTTATTGCATCAATTTGGCCTTGAACACTGGGAGCCGTATATCCTACTTTATTATTACCATCATTATTAATCCCGGTTCCTTTAATAATTGCATGAATATTGTCACGGTCACGGATAGCGTCCTTTAGCCTTTTTAGAACAACCACCCCAATACCCTCACCTCCAACAGTACCACTTGAATTAATATCAAAAGGCCGGCACTTTCCATCTTTGGAGGTAATCAACCCTTCTTTATACAAATATCCTTTTTTAGAATAATTATTTATAGTCACCCCGCCTGCAATCGCCATTGAACATTCTCCAAGTAATAAGCTATTACATGCTTCATGTATGGTAACAAGAGAGGAGGAACAAGCGGTCTGCAAAAAAATAACCGGGCCTTTAAAGTTGAGATTATAAGCCACTTTTGAACTTAGAAAAGTTACCCCTCTTAAATGAGAAGCAGTAAAATCATCAACAAGACCTTCTCTATTTTTTAACATGGAATATAACTGCCAATTAACATTGGGCGTGCCAGCAGCAAAAAAACCTATCTTTTCTTTGGGATCAAAATTCCCATAACCACTATCCTCCAGAGCTTCCCAACAACATTCATGATAAATCCTTATTTGGGGATCCATTAATTCTGCTTCATCTGGCCTGTAATTAAAAAATGCAGAATCAAAATAATTTTTATTTTCAAGATAAGCATTTGATTTTATATACAAATTATTTTGTATAAATTGCTCATATTCACCTTCTTCTAATAATTCGGCATCACTAAATTCGCTAATACATTCTTTCCCATTTTTTAAATTATCCCAATACTGTTCAATGCTATCAGCTTTTGGAAACCGTCCGGTCAAACCAATTACAGCAATTTCTAATCCCGTATATTTATCCATTGTATTAATTTTGAAGCTGATTTAATATATTAACGGTTTCATTCATTTGTTCTAGGCCTGCAGTAATTCCTGAATCACTCATATCAGCTTGTATTTTATTTTGATTATTTAAAAACTCTGCTATTAAAGAGATAACCGGAAATTTAAACATTTTGACTACCGATATTTCGGTATCAAATTGTTTATTCACCCTATTAACCATACTCATTAATTTTAATGAATTGCCTCCCATATCAAAGAAGTTTGTATTTATTCCAATTTCATCACTATTAATCCCAAGCACTTCAGACCATATTTTCACGAGTTCTTTATGCTTCTCATTTATAGGCTTAACATAACCTGTTATTATTTCGGGAATAGGTAATGCTTTTCTGTTAATTTTACCATTTGAGGTTAAGGGTATGTTATTTAACCGTATATAATAAGAAGGAACCATATAATCTGGTAATTTGTCAGATAAAAAATGCTTTATCTCTTTTTCCAATATGTCATCTTCTGATACATAATATGCTACGAGATAACTATCACCAACTCTTTCCCCGGTTAAAACAACTGATTCTTTCATCTTGGGGTATGTCAGTATATGACTTTCAATCTCACCTAACTCAATTCTAAAGCCTCGTATTTTCACCTGATTATCGATTCTTCCTGCAAATTCTATATTCCCATCGGGCAGCCATCGGGCGAGATCTCCTGTTCTGTATACACGTCCACCATTCAGATATGGATTGACGAGGTATTTCTCATTTGTCAGAAATTCGTCATTAACATACCCTTTAGCCAGACCTTCCCCACCTATAAAAAGCTCTCCTTTAACACCTATGGGCAACAACCCCATATTTTTCCCTAAAATATATGTGAAGGTATTACCAATCGGTTTACCTATTGGAATCTGAACCCTTCCTAACATCTCATCATTGATCAGGCATTCGATAGACGTAACGGTTGTTTCGGTTGGACCATACTCATTATAAAAGTTATAATTTTTATAAAACTTCTTTGCTAATGCTCGATGACAATTTTCCCCACCGGCAATTATCCGTTTTAGATTATTTTTATCACTTAACTCAATACTTTCCAAAAATGAAGGAGTTGCATGAAGGTGTGTTACAACGTTTTCAGATATATATTTATTAAACAGAGCGCTGTCGGTTATTGTTTCTTTATTGATTAATACCAATACAGAACCACTTAATAATGCCAACCAGATTTGCTCCACCGATGCATCAAAGCAAATAGAAGAAAATTGAAGGATTTTGTCCTCCGCAACAATTCCGAATGTTACTTTCTGTGAATAAAATAGATTCACTATTGCCTTGTGATTAACCATAACCCCTTTAGGACTACCTGTAGATCCTGAAGTGTATATAATGTACGCTAAATTTTCTGATGAGAATGGGGTTTCAAGGTTTGCTTCATTGTTGTTGTATATATTTTTATTATGAACGTCTACGGTCGCAATATGCGTTTTATATTTCTCTTCATTTTGCCTGTCAGTTAAAAGTAATACGGATTTGCTATCATTTAGCATGTGAAGAACCCGGGTTTCGGGTTGAGATGTTTCTAAAGGTAAATACCCCGCACCGGTTTTTAATATGCCAATAATGCCAATAATCATTTCCAAGGATCTGTCAACCATTAATCCAACTATATTTCCTTCTTTTACACCCTCATCTCTCAGATGTGAAGCCAATTGATTGGTTCTAATATTTAGTTCGTTATATGTCAATTGGTGATGACCAATAGTCAAAGCAATATTATTCGGAGTGCATTTTACCTGATGTTCAAATAGAGATGTTAAGGTCTTATCATTGGGATAATCTATGTTGGTATTATTAAATTCAAACAGTAATTGATATTTCTCTTCTTTTGATAATATTTCAATGTCTGCTATCTTAACATTCACATCTTTAACGATGATGGATACGATATTCTTAAAATATACTATGAATCTTTCTATGGTTTCTTTGGTAAAAAGGGCTGTTGAGTATTCAAAATTCAGAAATATTTTGCCAGCCCCGGTGCCTGCAGACAAAGTAATATCAAACTTTGATACCCAATATTCACTGTTGAATGGTTTAAGAGTTAATCCGGGAATTTTCAGCTCATGTTCCTCGAAATTCTGGAACGCAAATGCCACATCAAACAAGGGATTGCGGCTTGTATCCCGTTCTACTTTTAATTGATCTATCAGTTCTTCGTACTGATAGGCCTGGTTATCAAAACATTCGAGCGTTTTTGATTTTACTGTTGACAAAAATTGCCTATAACTTAGTTGTCCCTTGGGATTGTTACGCAATGGAAGCATATTTACAAATACTCCGATCATGTTCTCCAGATCGGCATGATGCCTACCTGCTACTGGTGTGCCAATGACAATATCTTCCTGGTTGCCTAGTTTGCTTAATAAAATATTATAGATGGACAATATTATCATAAAGGGTGTACTCTTTTCCATTTTTGCTATTGACTTTAATTTGTCCGTTTCTTCAACACTGATATCAAAGCCCACTGAATTGCCGTCAAAACTTTTTACAGATGGCCTTGAAAAATCTGTTGGCAAATCAAGTATATTTAATTCTTCCGAAAACTCATTGATCCAAAATTCTTTTTGTTTTGCTATTTTCTGTTGTTGCTCCTCGTCTTGCTGCCATTCTGCATAGTCCTTATATTGCAATTTTAATTCCGGTAATATTTCATGATTGTAAAATGCCATAAAATCCTTTATTAAGACTGCCTGTGATACACCATCTGTAATTATGTGGTGCATGTCTACAATTAAAATACATTCCTGCTGGGCAGTTTCAATTAAACCCGCTCTTATCAAAAGACCTTTATTTAAATCAAAAGGCCTTATGAATTCATGAATTACGGACCTTACATCCTTTTCACATAAATGAAAGAATTCTATCTCAAAAGAAATTTGTTCTGATATTCTCTGCAAGGGCTCTCCGTTAACTATTTCAAAAGAGGTATGCAGACTTTCGTGACGAATGATTAGGCTATTAAATGCATTGTTTAACCTCTCACTGTCTAATACTCCTATAAGTTGAACAA
This sequence comes from uncultured Bacteroidales bacterium, assembly GCA_964478555.1. GTDB lineage: Bacteria > Bacteroidota > Bacteroidia > Bacteroidales > JAAUTT01 > JAAUTT01. Next base: position 4,371 of record CAYZNC010000488.1, read on the forward strand.
CATATGGTATGTTATACGCCAAGGAGGAACGATTTAATTCATACAGAAAATACAGGCGTTTTTGGGCAGAAGAAAGCTTGTAATATGCCT
>CAYZNC010000489.1:0-4410 GCA_964478555.1 uncultured Bacteroidales bacterium
GTACCGACCTTCAATGGAATTTTTATGGCGATCATTATCTTGTTGGCAAATTTAACCTGGGTAAAACCGGTGTTGATTATAATGAATTATTAAAAAATAAAGATTTCTTAATGGGAGGTGGACTTTCATACGCATATAAAAGTCTTCTTGGGCCATTGGAAATTACCGTAATGAAAGCTCAAAAAAGGCCATGGAGTGCATACCTGAGCTTAGGATATTGGTTTTAATTGTTCCAATTATTAACAAGAAGCTGTCTAAAAAGGTGAAAAGGTCATTGAGCGAAGTCGAAATGACCCGTTTTAATCAAACGAATGTCACTTCGACACCGCTCAGTGACCACATATTTGAGACACCACTTTGGATATAAAACCTATTTAAATTATGCCGTCACACTCTCAAAAGATTTAGCAAAAATCTTTGCAAATTCCTCGAGTGTGGTGGGGGTGGAGTTTCCGAAGGTACGTTTATGGGCATTCAAAGCTTTGCCATTGTTCATTGCTTCTGATAATTCATTGAAGAGTTCTGCAATATTTTCAGAAATAAAACCTGTTTCCATCGCACCTTTCTTTGCATCTCTAAAGCTAAACTGAACGTATTTTAAATCAGGCTTTCCAATAGCTTGTCCCACGATTCTGGCTACCTCATAGTATGATACATCTCTTGGTCCTAAAACATACTCAACCGAATTACCTGTAAAACCAAGATCGATTAACCGGTTAATCGCTACATTGGCGATATCCCTTATAGCAACAAGAGGTAACGGAATATCTCCTCTTATGGCAGAACCCATAATACCGCTGTCTTTTATCATCCCCGTCTGTCCGTATAAATTCTCCATAAAGTAGCTTGGACGGAGGTTCAAAACATTTACATCCTTAAGTTGTAAGAAGTATTCCTCCAAATCGCCCAATCCATCAACAATACCAGCTCCGTTACGTAAATGTGCCCCTATGCTACTAAGTAACACCACATACTTCACACCATTTTCTTTAACAGCATTAACAAAATTGTTTGCGACTTTTTGCTGGTCCTTTCTAAAGTCATTTGAAAGTAAATTGGGGGGAATCATACAAAATGCTGCAGTAGCCCCGCTAAATGCTTTTTTTACAAATTCGGTATCATAGAGGTCGCCAATAAAAGGTTCTGCACCTTTTGCTACAAGATCTTTTAATTTATCTGCATTACGTCCGATAACCCTAACTTCTTTCCCCTGTTCTAATAATTCTGCGGCAATTACTTTGCCTATATTTCCGGTTGCTCCTGTTATTACATACATAGTTTAAAAATTTAATGGGTTGAGATCCTAAACGCTGGTAGCAACAATTTGTTCAATAACAGGAAATATTCAAAGAAATACATGATTTGTGCATTGAGCAGAATTTAGTATTTTTAACAGGTTTAATTTAAAGTAGATCAGTAACGTGTTTGTAATTGACATATATACCTCTAAGGAACGTTGGAAATTATTATTATTCCTCACAGCAGTGGCTATTGGGGCCGGTTCTCTCTGGTACACCAGCAAACTGGTGAACAGGCTTGCCAGTGAAGAGAAAAAAAAAGTTGAGCTATGGGCTGATGCAACTCGTTTACTTGCAGGTTCCACCAAAGAAAATGTAACGGATTTAACTTTTCTCTTTAAGGTGATTGAAACCAATAACACAGTGCCTGTTATCTTAACCGATCAGGATGATCGTATTCTGGATCACAGAAATTTAGACTCAATGCGGGTTTCTAAACCAGGTTATCTCCAAAAGCAGCTTACTGAAATGAAGAATAAAAATGCTCCTTTGGTCATCGATCTGGGGAAAGGCAATAAGAATTTCATTTATTATAAAGAATCGATCCTTCTTCAAAAATTAACTTTTTATCCTTATGTACAATTATCCGTTATTATCATATTTATTCTAGTGTCATATATGGCATTCAATGCTTCGCGAAAGGCCGAGCAAAATAAAGTATGGCTTGGACTCTCACGGGAAACTGCACATCAGCTTGGGACACCGGCTTCGTCATTAATGGCGTGGACTGAGTTATTAAAAGATAAACTGGAAGACCAAACGCTGGTTACCGAGCTGGAAAAAGACGTTAACCGGTTAAATATTATCACTGAACGCTTTTCAAAAATAGGCTCTCAACCAAAACTGGAATTAGCGGATCTCAATGAAATAGTTGAGGATGTAAAAAATTATATATACCGGCGTATTCCCGAAACGGTGGATATTCGAATAGATCAAACTCAGGATCATGTTTGGTTACAGCTCAATGCAAATTTATTTAGCTGGGTAATTGAAAACCTCATTAAAAATGCTTTGGATGCCATAGTGGATAAAGGTTCCATTCAAATCAAAATTACGTCCAATTCCAAGCAGGCGTTTTTAGATATCGCTGATAGTGGTAAAGGCATCCTTAAACGAAACTTTAAAAAAGTATTTAAACCTGGTTTTACCACCAAAACAAGAGGATGGGGCTTGGGATTATCACTAACCAAGCGTATCGTTGAAGAATATCACAAAGGAAAGATCTTTGTACTTAGCTCTGAAATAAATAAAGGAACAACTTTCAGAATTATACTTCCCATCAAAAATAAATAGCATAAATCTTTGTTATCCATTAAATCTGTTATAAGTTCGCATCATATTAAAAACAGATCCTCCACTTATGAAACGCAAGGATTTTGAGATAATGGCACCTGTTGGTTCCTGGGAGTCTTTAACAGCTGCCATACAGGCTGGCGCCAACTCAGTCTATTTCGGAGTCGACAGGCTAAACATGCGTTCTCAATCCACATTGAATTTCACATTTGAAGATCTTGAACAAATCGTAGCTCAGTGTGAGAAAAACAAGGTAAAAACTTATCTTACCTTAAATACCGTGATGTACGATCAGGATATTCCATTAATGCAGGACTTAATTGAAGCTGCTAAAAAAAATAAAGTAAATGCCATTATTGCTTCGGATATGGCGGCTATCAATTATGCAAATTCCCGTAAAGTAGAAGTACATATTTCAACTCAGGTTAATGTTTCAAACCTCGAAGCTGTAAAGTTTTATGCCAAATTTGCCGATGTCATTGTTCTTGCACGTGAATTAAGCCTTTTACAAATTGCCCATATGGCAAAAGCCATTGAAGATGAACACATTTGCGGACCATACGGGAAACCTATTAAACTGGAACTTTTTGTACATGGAGCCCTGTGTATGGCCATTTCCGGAAAGTGTTATTTAAGCCTACATGAATATAATAAATCTGCAAACCGGGGAGGTTGTTTACAACTATGCAGACGTTCGTATATTGTCACGGACAAGGAAAGTAAAAAAGAGCTCGAGATTGACAATCAATATATCATGTCGCCGAAAGATTTATGCACCATCGATTTTATTAATAAAGTGCTTGAAGCTGGTGTTAAGGTATTGAAAATTGAAGGAAGAGCTCGCTCACCGGAATATGTAAAAACAACCGTTGCCTGTTATAATGAGGCTGTAAATGCGTATCTGGAAGGAACTTTCGATAAGACCAAAATTGATCTCTGGAAACAACGTTTATCAGGCGTTTTTAATCGTGGTTTTTGGGATGGATACTATCTTGGCCGCACAGTGGGTGAATGGAGCAATGTTTATGGTTCAATGGCCACCAAAAAGAAGATATATGTTGGCAAGGGGTTAAATTATTTTTCCAAACTCAAAGTAGCGGAATTCCTTGTTGAAAGCGACTCCTTAAAGGTTGGCGATGAAATTTTGATCACCGGCCCCACGACTGGTGTCATTGAAAGTAAAATAGCAGAAATCAGGGTTGATTTGCAAAGCGTGAATGAAGCCAAGAAAGGAGAACGTTTTTCAATACCTCTGGATTTACAGATCCGCCGGTCGGATAAATTGTACAAAATGGTATAAAAAGATAGACCCCCAATTCGCCAGCTGGCGGAGACTCCAGCAACTTCCTGATAGTAAGTAATTTCGCTTTAGGAGATTTAGGGGCAAACAAAGCGAAAGAAAATTAGGCACTGGATAGTAAGGAAGTCCCTCATTTTATCAATAAGAAATAATACAGGAATAAAAAAATCCAGGTTACCACCAGCAATATTACTAATGTCTTTGTACTGAATTTGTACTTAAGTTTATCATTTTCGAGTTTTTTCAACCGGAGTATCTGGTCAACCTTATTGAATGCATTTTCTTTGGCATGGTTGTCTTTAACGATATAGTCAAATGCTCCAATCTGTAAGGCATTTACTGCAACTTTCACATTGGTTTGGCCCGACAAAAAAATAAACTCCGAATCAGGGCATTTATTCTTAATTTGTTGCATAATTTCGATGCCATTCTGAAACGGAAGCTCATAATCCTGAATCACTACGTCAGGTATTTTGCCAGCAGCAATCATGTCCATACAGTCCTCGCCAGCAATAAAAC
>CAYZNC010000490.1:0-3248 GCA_964478555.1 uncultured Bacteroidales bacterium
GTATTAACCATTAACGGGAAGTATGATGAAGCAGTATATTGGTTTAAATCGTACTATAAATCTATTAGTTATGATAGACGGGCGGTTGAGGCAATCAAAAGCATTGAAAATATTTCCGGTTTCTATCTCGATACCATGTTTTACGTGGTGTATCCGGTTTCGTTCAATACGCCATATGCCGAATTCAGCCCGACGTATTACAAAAATGGCCTCTTATTTTTAACCGATCGAAGCGACCCTAAATCGGGGTTATTATCCCGATTTTTTTCAGTTATGGATACTTCGGGGAATTTTGGAAAACCGGCAAAATTTACAACGGGTGCTAAAACTGATTATAATGAAGGATCGGTTGCCTTCTTTGATAACTACCGGAAAATGATTTTTAGTCAAAATTATTCTCCGGATAAAATTAGCAGGAAGAAAGTTAATGATATTCCCCTACAGTTATTTTATGCACAGCTTGATAAGGATAATAACTGGGGAAGTTTTCAGTTGTTACCCTTTCAGGATAAAAATTTCTCTTACGCACAACCTTCTATTACAGCGGATGGTAAAAAGTTATATTTTTCATCGAATATACCCGGCGGTTTTGGTGGTAATGATTTATATGTGAGTGTATTCGAGAATGGAACCTGGGCCAAGCCTGCAAACCTTGGTAAACGGATTAACTCACCCGGCGATGAGATGTTTCCGTTTATTTACCACGATTCCATTTTATATTTCTCTTCTAACGGGCATGGTGGATTAGGAGGATTAGACCTGTTTAAAATCGAGTTGAAGGATACGGGGACTATCCAAAACTTGGGGGTGCCAATGAATTCTTCTAACGATGATTTTGGAATAATTTTGGGCAATGAGGGGCAGGCCGGATATTTTGCATCTAACAGGGCAAATGGTGCGGGTGGAGACGATATTTACGGGTTTAAGGAAATCAGAATAACGGTTACCATTAAAATTGTCGATACAAATACGACATTACCTGTTGCCAAAGCCAGAATTTATTCGGTAGGCAAGAATAAAGACAATGAAATAAAGATAGGAATGACCGACGATGAGGGCATTTGTATGATGGTGATACCTGCCACTAAATCGTTCAAGATGCGAATAGAAAAGGAAAACTATGAATCGCAAATATTTACTTTTGAGGCTGGAAAATATACACAAAATCAATTGATCGTTGTTAATTTAAAGAATGAAAATCAGCCTGCCGAAGAAGAGAAGATTATTCTTACAGATGAAAATAATAAACTTATAGACGATCCTAAAAACGTGATTTATAGGGTGCAGATTCTTGCTTGCAGAGCGCCTGTGTCTGATGCGGAATTAAAACGAAAGTACAGAGGCAGTTTGAAAATTAATAATTTTTATGAGGATAAATGGTACAAATACTATATCGGCGAATATTCATCGTATTCTGAAGCGAGGCGTTGTGTTTATTCGAGTAGTGTATACGATGCCTTTATTATCGCTTATATGAATCAAAAAAAGGTAAATATTACCATTGCTAAAGCAGCAACCAAAGAAACTGAAGTTGAACGCGCCATCAGGCAAAAGCATTAAAATTCTTTATGGATTATAAATCTGTTTGGTCTGCACTTCTGGAATAAACAATTAGTCTTTGCCCTTGTCTTATTTTATCCCCGGAAATATCATTCCAACCCTTAATGTTTTTTATAGATACTCTGTATCTCACTGCAATTGACGAAATAGTTTCTCCCGATCGTACACGGTGAATTACTTTATTATGACTGCCCGTTGAGGGCGAATAAGTTTGATAACTGACCGTAGAGGCGTTATAAAAGGAACTGCGATAAGCATAGATGGAATCCCTTAATTCCATAAATTTTGATTTTTGCTCACAGGGAACACGTAAATAATTAGCGGTTTTACCATTTGCAGGTATGATGTCTTTCAGATATTGCGGGTTTAATTTTCTCAAAAAATCTATAGGAACACCAAGAACCTCAGAAACCTGTCCTAAATGTAGATTTTTACAAATGAGCAAGGTATCCGATGCCAGCGGTAGCATTGTGGGAATAGGATAAATATTGTGATCTTTGTAATAATTTAGCGCATATGCGGCTCCAATAAATGATGGCACGTACCCACGTGTTTCCCGGGGCAGGTGCTTGTATATTTCCCAAAAATCGCGTTTCCCACCAGACCTGTGGATGGCTTTATTCACATTTCCGGGACCGCAGTTATAGGCAGCAAGTACCAAATCCCAATCGTGATAAATGCTATAAAGAAGTGTGAGATATTTGGCAGCAGCCTTTGTAGATTCGATTACTCCCCGTCTTGTGTCTACATAATTGTTTATGGTTAATCCATTTTCTTTTCCGGTACCTTTCATAAATTGCCATAACCCTACCGCATGTGCCCGGGACACTGCCTGAGGATTCAATGCCGATTCAATTATGGATAGATATCTGAGTTCCTTTGGTAAATGATAAGCGCTGAAAATCTCATCGATGATGGGGAAATAGAAATCACTAAGTCCAATGATTACTTGAAGCTTATCTTTAATTTTTACCGTATATAATTCAATATAACGCCTCACAACAGGATTATAGGTCATTTTGAATTCAAATGGCAATGCCGACAATCTTTTTATATATACCGAATCGGGAACGTAAAGAGGAACAAACAGATTTTGAATTAACAGGGCAGTATCAGTTTTTACCTGCATGCTATCAATGTTTTCAACATAATTAATCGGAGCAATCAGTGTATCCTCAATCGTTTGTGTAAAGCAATTAATTGTTGTAATTAAGATAGATATTGTTAGCAGTGCCTTTTTCATTTATACGTAGTTTTTTATTTCTCAAAAATATAACTATTTTTATAATAATATAACTATTTTTATAATAATTTGATGATCGTTTTTTGTTCCAGATTCAACAATAGCCTTGAAGTCAACTTTCCGCTTAATAATTTGGTAAACGTAAAAATTTAGAGAGCCAATGATGCCAAATTAAATCTTGTGATATGTTTGGAGTATAAATTATACGTAGTACACTGGAATTGGTTGGAAAAGATTCGTTATAAATAATTATCAAGGTTGGAAACTGAACTAATGTACACGCTTATAGCTGTAATGGCTTTCATTATTTATCTTAAAGTTGATGATACTTCAATTTCAATTTGGTTTTCGATCCTTATTGCTTCATAAATTGGAATATTTGCGCCTAATATCTCAATTGAAACGGTTATTGCATAAGGTATTTCCATTTTGTTCCTATCCCAAC
>CAYZNC010000490.1:3258-4398 GCA_964478555.1 uncultured Bacteroidales bacterium
CCTCTGACAGCAAAACTTATTTCTTCTGGTAAATCATAAGATTTAACCAAAGTCCAATCTTTTTGTAGACTACTGTCATTGCGACTTATACCTTGAACAGCGCCAAAATCTTTACGAGGTCTAATTTTCCAATCAAAACTTTTAAGCCCTTTTCTTGCATCACTTTCATAGTTTGTTTCATTACCATCAATTTCCTTTAAGACGTAATCTTTGAAATCATTAAAAGGTTCTCCAATTTTAGAAGTCGTCCAGTCAAGCCAAGTAGATAAATAGAATTTGGTTTTCTGTCTCGTTCTCCTTACCTGGGCCGAATAGGCTAAAGTCACCTCTATTAATATGTCATACTCATCTCCTTGTCCCCTAAGTTCTTTTGGAATCAATAATGAATAAATATGACATTCTTCAGCCGTAATTTTTCCCGAATTATAAAAAGTAATTCTTTGTTCATTGTTTTTTACCACTCTCTCAAGCGATGGTATGCCATAACCAAAATATTGAATACTTTTACTTGTTGGATTTAGAAAATAATCATTTGGCAATCTGGCTCCTTGGACTATTAATGCCCTAATTAAATTAACACTTTCAACTGGATATAGTTGTTTTAAGATTGCTGCTATATGAGTAACCTTAGGTGTTGAATATGAAGTTCCTACATGATCTTTACCAATAGCACCCCCACCGTGTAATGTTGATCGAATTAACTCAGGAGATGTAATCTCATGCTCCTTTATTAGAACCAAATTGTTCTTGGAGATTACAAGACCACCCCCATATTCTACAACATCAGGTTTTATAGAATCCCATATTCCTTTTCCAATTCTAGAAAAAGCAGAAATATCATTTTCACCACCAAGTGAACTCCAATCTTCATCTTCAAAAGAAACATGATTAATTGAACCAACGGTTATAGAAAAACAACTTTGTGATGGGTTAGTTAATCGACATATTTTTTCATCAAGGTAATCAGGATAATTTTTTCCGATAGATATAAAATCTTTAATTACTGAATAGTTAATATTACCTGTAGGTATGAAAAACAAGATATCCTTTTCGAAGGTCAATTTATCAATTATAGCAGCCCATGCAGACATATGTTTGGTACGATACGGAGTATTTGAGATTAATGAAAGATTATATAGC
>CAYZNC010000491.1:0-4387 GCA_964478555.1 uncultured Bacteroidales bacterium
AAGGCGAATATTTAGATTTGCTTTATGTTCACATGGATTATATCAGACAAGGCATTGCCACAAGGTTGTTAATTGAATTGGAGAAAGAATCGTATAAACATCATAAAACCTGCATTTCATCTGATGTAAGTATTACTGCCAAACCTTTTTTTGAAAAACATGGATTCAGCGTTGTAACGGAGCAAACCAAACTGTTTAAGAATGTTGAAATTACCAATTACAAAATGATCAAAAGAAAAGGTTAATGGCTGATGCACTGAATTTATGAAGCTTGTACTTTCACCGGCGGATGCAAAAGTAAAATGCGGAGATTCCTCCCTGTAGTATAAATGACAGATTTAGATAATTTGCATATTGATAGGTTTTTCCATCGCTATAGATATGTATGTCAGCCCTAACGGGCTTTGAAAGCATAGCGCTCATTATGATTTTCTACCGATATACCAGCCCTAACAGGCTTTGACAAAGTACATATTTTCTATTTATCAGGGATGTAAGCCCAGCGGGCTGAAATATCGGTAGAAAAGGAAATAAAATAAATGATTTTCATAAAGCCCGTAGGGCTGGCATATTTACAGGAAAGATTTGATTTCTACTGAGGTCTTTAATTATTTTGATTAATCAATTGCCAGGTTAGTTTCAACAATAGCCCAAAATTCTAAAATATCATTAATTTTGGACTGCACTTAACAGTAATAAGGAACTATGTTGAATTTTCAAAAAATGCACGGATTGGGTAATGATTTTATTTTTCTAGATCAAATCAATCCTGTCGGTTATGATTTACAAAAACTAGCCATACAACTGTGCGACCGGAACACGGGTATTGGAGCCGATGGAATTGTTCTGGTTTTACCTTCTGACAACGCCGATATTCAAATGCGTATTATCAATTCGGATGGTAGCGAACCCAACATGTGCGGAAATGCGATCCGATGTTTTGCCAAATATGTATTCGAGCATCAAATCATTACTAAAAAATCCTTTGCCATTGAAACCCTGGCAGGTATTATCATTCCGGAATTAACAACCGAACTTGGAAAAGTGGTTTTGGTTAGGGTTAATATGGGATCGCCTGGGCTGAACAGGAAAGATATACCCATGATTGGCGCAGATGGTAAGGTTATCAATGAACCGCTGATGATCAATAACACCACTTATTTTATTACAAGCATGCTAATGACTGTCCCGCACACGATGGTTTTTGTTGATCGTGTCGATGCTACGGACATTATCAATATTGGTAAGCAAATTGAAAAACATTCGACTTTCCCTAAAGGTACCAATGTGAATTTTGTGGAGGTAATCAATGATCAGGAGATAAAAGTTCGTACCTGGGAGCGGGGTGCGGGCAATACTTTAGCCTGTGGTACAGGAGCTTGTGCATCTGCAGTGGCTTCGATTTTGAATAACAAAACCAAACCTGAAGTTTTGGTTCATTTGTTACTGGGCGATCTTACTATTGAATGGATAAATGATACCGTGTTTATGACCGGCCCCGCCACGGATGTTTTTTCAGGCGTCTTAATATAAACCTCCCATGAGAAAATTAAGAAACATCTTTGCGATAATACTGCTGGCTTTTTTTGGTCTTTATATATGGGGTAAAATATATGCCATTGAAAAGCCTCTGGTGAAAGCAGGTAGAATCGCCGATACTGCCAGAATTTACCAGGACTTATGGTATTTGACCAAACAATGTCAATACAGAAATTACATGCACATGGATTCGCTAAATAAAAGTGCGGATTATATAAAGCAACGGTTTTCCGAGATTTCTGACCGTGTAGAAATGCAAAAATATAATTTCAGAACGTTTGAATTTAAAAATATTATTTGCTCACTAGGCCCCGCAGACGGAGAACGAATAATTATCGGGGCTCATTACGATGTTTGCAATGATCAGGAAGGCGCAGATGACAATGCGAGTGGAATCTGTGGATTAATTGAACTGGCACGATTATTAAAAAATCAAAATCTGAAATACCGAATCGATTTTGTAGCGTATTCCCTGGAAGAACCTCCTTTCTTTAAGTCTGAATATATGGGTAGTTATATTCATGCAAAATCATTGTCCGACCATAAAATTAAAATCAAAGGAATGATTTGTCTCGAAATGCTCGGCTTTTATAAGGAGGAGGCGCATACCCAAAATTATCCCGCATTCTTTCTGCGTTGGTTTTATGGTAACAAAGCCAATTATATTACCATTGTTCAAAAATACGGGAATGGAGAATTCGGCAGGTTTATAAGCAAACGTATGAAAAAGGATCAGGTAATCCGTACAAAATCCTTTTCAGGACCGTTATGGCTTCCCGGCGTTGATTTTTCGGATCAGCTGAATTATTGGAAATTCGGTTATAGCGGGGTTATGATAACAAATACTTCATTTTACAGAAACCCTAATTATCATCAAAAAGGGGATCGCCTGGAAACGCTGAATGTCGGTAATATAGGGCTGGTGGTGGACGAGTTGTATAGGACGATCAGGGAGGTGAAATAAGTATATAGATGGCTGTTAGCTATTGGCTTTTAGCTAATTGCTAATAGCTAATAGCTAACAGTCAAAAGATTACAAACTTGCCTGCCAGCCCCCATCCACATATAACGTATGGCCATTTACGTACGAAGCTGCATCGGACGATAAGAATATGGCAGCGCCAACCAGTTCTTCAGGATTTCCCCATCGTTGCAAGGGGACTTTGCCTTTCACCCATGCGTCAAACTTGGGATCTTCTTCCAGCGGTTTGGTTAAATCAGTTAGAAAATATCCGGGACCTATGGCATTGGTCAATATGTTGTATTTTCCCCATTCGGTAGCCATCGATTTGGTAAACATTTTCAAACCGCCTTTTGCTGCGCAATAATTGGCAATCGTAATTCTGGCTCCTTCCGCATTAAGGGATGTGATGTTAATGATACGGCCTTCTTTACGGGGAATCATGTATTTTGCAACGGCCTGAGATACTATAAATACCGAATTTAAATCGACGTCAAGCACCGTTTTCCAGTCGTCCAGACTCATTTGCTCCAATGGTGCCCTCCGTTGTATACCGGCATTGTTGATGAGAACTGATATAGGGCCTACATTTTCTTCGATCAATGCAATGTTTTTGGCTACATCACTTTCCTTTGTAACGTTAAATGCATAGCCATATACTTTATATCCTTCTTTTTTCAGAGCGTCCACTGATGATTTCATGGTTGATTCTGAGGTCCCATTCAAAATAACGATGGCACCGGCTTCGCAAAAACCTTTGGCTAAACTAAATCCAATTCCCCTGCTTGAGCCTGTTATTAATACAATTCTTCCTTCTACGTTAAACAAATTTTTCATCAGCGCAATACGTTTTTAATGCTTCTATTTTAAGTTATTCCAGAAATTTCAAACAGACAGGATGAGGTACACTGGTTTCTAAACCAGTCTCTATAAGCTTCCAACTGGCCTGATCGATTCGAAAAGTTACGATATTACTGGAATTCTGGTTTGCTACTAAAACAAATTTTCCGGAAGGATCGATCACAAAATTTCGCGGAGTTTTTCCATGCGTTGGTTGATGTCCCAGCAACCGTAGCGTGCCTGATTTCTGATCGATGCTGTACATACCAATATTGTTTAATTCTCCACGATTTGTGGTATACAGGTAAAGTCCATTGGGTGTGATATGAATATCTGCTGAGGCAGGTTGCATTTTCATTCCTTCCGGAAAGTTAGGAATGGTTTGAAACATGGTTAAGGCTCCGGAAGACTTATCGATAGTAAAAGCTTCAATAAAACCGTCTAATTCGTGCACTAAATAAGCCCATTGCTGATTCGGATGAAATACCAAATGACGTGGTCCTGCACCGGGATTGGTAGAAACGTTATGATCGGTTGCTATTAACTTCCCTTGCAGGGTGTCGAGGGTATAGACCATCACCTTGTCAATTCCCAGATCAACAGCATAGACAAAACGTTTGTCAGAGTCCTGGGTAATCATATGTGCATGCGGACCTTCCTGCCTTCCAACCACAGGGCCCTTTCCCTGGTGCAGAATCGTTGTGGTCGCCTCCCCAAGAGCTCCATCCTTGCTAATCGGGAATACTGCAATAGTTCCAGAGTTATAATTGGCAGTCATAACGTATTTCCCGGTTTTGTCCACAGTAACATAACAGGGAGAATTCCCGTGCGATGGAACGGTATTTATAAGTTGCAGCTGCTTGCTTTTTAGGTCGATACGAAATGAGCTGAGCGTACCAATATTGTTTTCGTTGTTGCTATTCAGTTCATTAACTGCATAAAGCCATTTTTTGTTGGGATGTATAGCCAGGTACGATGGATCTGTGGTGTTTGCACCAATTCCTATGTATTTTAACGCTCCGGTGGTATTATCCATCTCGTACACGT
>CAYZNC010000492.1:0-4383 GCA_964478555.1 uncultured Bacteroidales bacterium
ACTAATAGATTTATAGTACGATTTAAACCAATATACTGCTTCATCATACTTCCCATTAATGGTTAATACCTGAGCAAATTGAAGTTTTATAAAGGGATTAATCGTATTTTCATTATTAACCACAGCCCGTCTGTACCATTCTTCGGCATCTTTTGAATCGTTCAGTTGCTTGTAGGAATTTGCTATTTTACAAATAATTGAAGTATCCTCTCCAACCTTTTCAAGGACTTCCATATACAATCTTATAGCTCCGGTGTAGTTTAGTAAACTATAACATTCATCAGCCTTTTGGAGTTTTTCGAGAGATAAATAAGATATTTTAGAAGTGGTTTGTGCATCAACAAAAGTTGAAAGTATAAGGAATATGGCAAATCCAAATGCTTTATATTTTAATCGCTTACATAAAAAATTAAAAAACATGTTAAAAATACCTTGGATTAGAGACTCGTTTCTTAGATTTTAGAAAAATATAATTAATCATTATTTCTGCCGATCCATGGGCAACTTTATTGATCTCACTGATTGGGTAATCATAAGCCACCCCCATCCTGAAATTGTCTGATATTAAAAGTTCTAAATACGCATTTAAAGAATTTGTATATCTGTACGAGCATCCCAGCCATAGCTTGTCACGATAAAGAAAGTTAGCATTAATATCAAATTGCGGCGGTAAACCGTTTGTATACCTTACCATAAATGTTGGTTTAAATTTATAAAAACGATTTAAATAAAACACATAACCTCCTGTAAAAAAATATTGCCGTAGCGTTTTATCGTTTTCACTGTTGGGATTTAGGGAGTTTTCGAGAATCTGTGGCACAGAAAACCCTAAATAGTAATGGTTTGTCTCATAAAAGAGTCCACCTCCGGCGTTAAATCTTAATACATGAACATTATCCACAAAAACCGGATCGCTGGTATTTGGATTATCCAATTGATTAAATGATTGGCTATAATTAAGCATGCTTCCTTGTAATCCAAAGGATAGTCTCTTTCCGTGACTGAACTGAATTTTATAAGAATATGAAATACTGGAAATAAGCGTATTACTTACCCCAACCTGATCGTTAAACACCACGAGTCCTAAGCCGACTTGCTTATTATCTATTGGGCTGAGTCCTCTTTTATCAGAACCACCCGATAATGCCCTGCATTCGGATTTTTTATTATTCACCAATCCTTGTCCCAGAAATGAAAATGAAGTAGGAGAACCTTGTAATCCGAACCATTGTTTACGGCTAAGTGCTGTTAGACTGAGCCCCTCATCATTTCCTGCACATGCAGGATTAACTGCAAGTTGGCTAAATACATATTCAGTGTATAAAACCTCTTGTTGTGCCTGACTCTTTGAAAATAGAAACAACAGGACAATAATAATGATATATCGTTTAGCTTTCATCCGTACAAAATTATTTTTCAATGGTCGGATGGAGCTCGCATGTGTATTTAGTTCATGCAAGCTTGTGTAAATGAATTTACATGCTCGGTTCATTACGAAAATATTTTGAGAATAAAGATTAGCTGCAATTTGAGAATAATTTACCTGGTTCATAATTCTTTCATTTACCGGTTTAAAACAATGAAACCTGTTAATTTAGAGCCATTTCCAAGCTCGATAATATAGAAGTAAGTTCCATCGGGTACGGGTCCTTTCGATGATTTTTCATTGTTATAATCTCCATTCCAAACAACATTAACATTATCATAACCATTTGCCTTATAAACGATATCGCCCCAACGGCTGAAAATAGTTACCTTGTTATTTGGATATCTTTCCAGTCCCCCACAAATCCAGGTGTCATTTTTATTGTCGCCGTTAGGTGATATGACCTGGGAAAAAATGAAACGGGGTACCACGTTCATGACAACCATAACCGTATCGCACATCGAAGGAACGCCATTATCGCAAACCGTAACGAAAAGTATTTCTTTGCCCACAAAACCGTTTGCCGATGTGTAATTAAAACAGTTATGGTTATCCGTTTCCGACAATAAAGTACCGGAACCGTTAATGGAATACAAGGCAGAAATAGAAGTTTCATCGTTATCCGGATCTGTCACATTAAGGCATACCTGCTTGGTTTCATTACTGAAAGCATCAAAATTGAGCGTATCAGCCGGAGTATTGTTTACCGTTAATATTACCGGAGCTTCGTTAATATTATTTACCGCGATGATAAATGGTTTCTCAAAAAAAGCACCACTATTGTCCGTTGTCCGGATGATAATATGAAATGCAGGTTGTGTTAAATAGTTGAAACTGGCTGTTGTTTTCAACGAATCACCACTAATACTGAAGAATGTGGCATCTGTCCCCGAAAGGCTATAGATATGGCTATCTCCCAAATCCTCATCGATAGTTGTTAGTGTGCCCACAAAAGTGCCGGATGGCAGATGTTCATCAACATTGGATTTAGACAATAGAATATCCGTAGGAGCATCATTAACATTAGTCACTGTAACCGTTATGGTTGCTGTATCAGTGAGTCCAAAGTTATCAGCAACAATTACGTCCACGGTATAGATATTATCCCTATTCGCATCACCAGGAAGTTCAAAATCAGGAGCAGTTATAAAGGTTAATTCCCCGGAGGTGTGATTAAGGGAAAATTTCGAAGCATCTGAGCCACCAATAATGGAGAATGTTAACGTATTGCCTGTGTCAGGATCGGTAGCTGTAATAGTCATTACACCTGTGGTATTTTCAGGAATAGTAATATTCGTAGCGCTGGTAATTACCGGTGGATAGTCATCGATAACAGTAATACGCTGTGTTGCCATGGCAGTGTTGCCATGTATATCAGTAACTACCCAGGTGACCGTTGTGATACCTGCAGGATAAGTTGTAAGACCATTATTAGTTATAGTGGCAATTCCACAATTGTCGGCAGTTAAAGGCATGCCTAGTGAAACACCTGAAGCTGTATGTGATACGGCATCGGCATTAATTATCAGGTCAGGTGGAGCTGTAATAGTTGGTTTAATTGTATCTGTCACAGTTATTGTAAAGGTGCAACTATCTTTATTACCGGAAGCATCCGTTACTTTATAAGTGACCGTTGTTGTCCCAACGGCAAAAGCACTACCTGGCAAATAAGATTTTGTCCACAGGAGACTTCCTGTTGGAGTGCAATTATCTGATGCGGTTGGTTCTGTCCAGTTTACCGTTACCTCGCATGCAGTAAGAGTGTTATATACATTAACATTACCAGGACGACCGGTTATTGAAGGTTTAGTGGTATCTGATACGATGATAATCTGATCGTGACTGCAATAATTCCCGGTATAGTCAGTTACACGCCAAGTTCGAGTAAGGGTATAGTTATAATAACCGGCACTGGCTGGATTTACATTTTGTGTACTTATGGTTTGATAAGTAACTACAACCGGCAAATTATGAGCTATCATTGCCGGACTGGCTTTACCGGTATTGATTACTGATGTATCGCCGCTACAATCAATCCGGGTATTAGCCGGGAAGTTGATTGGAATAATATACATATATACGGTGAGGGTGTCCGTTAAAGGTATGTTCCTGTTATCTTTTATAACTACCCGGATAGTATCATATCCGCTATAATCCGTATTTGCCTTGTAACTAAATGATGAATCTGTCATCGATATAGCTTGCATAGTGCCATGTTTCGGCATAACCTTTGAAATAGTGACTGAATCCATATCCACGTCGCGAAACCTCAAATGTTTCCTGAAAAGAATATTTTCATAACAGGTATCCCTCGAGGAAACGATATGGGTTCCTGACATATTGATAAATTCAGGAGCGTGATTGGTAATTTCGCACCAGTTAAAGACGCTGATACCGATAGACTGATTATTTCCTACAGGATTATTAGCGTTACCATAGCTTAGTTTGATAGAATCGACACCAGGTAAAATGCAAACTTCAGTATTTCCCAATGTAGAAGGATTAGCCACGTTGGCATTGCCAACGAAAGTATTGTTGCCTTTATAGGAAACAGCTGAAGATACTGTATATTCACTGGCATTTAGCATCATTTTATTTCCGTTAAAATAGGGATCTATGATCACAGAATCCTTGTTTTTTCCGGAGTAATCGACATTCAATAGATTAAGACAAATTTGATTGGCTGTAAAACCTAAATTAATAGTAACGGTAGATATTTCAGAAGTATTATTAGGCGATTGCTGCCATACCACTGACTTAGTACCCTGAAACCTGCTGTCTGTATTAAAAACATTAACAATGCCATGGGGGTCGCTAAGATGAAAACTAATAGGTAATCCTGCTTCAGTATAGGTCTGTTTATCGGGATTATTTCCATTAGGGAATGTATTCCAATCAAAGACAGAACGTAAACTGCAAACCACATATATGTTAAAGGTTTTGTCAAAATAAAGACC
>CAYZNC010000493.1:0-4351 GCA_964478555.1 uncultured Bacteroidales bacterium
TCCCAAGCTGAGGGTCGCGGGTCCGAATCCCGTTTCCCGCTCATAAAAAAATGGTAAGTTTGCCACAAAATACAAATGCTGAAATCATTACCATTGGTGATGAAATCCTTATAGGTCAGGTTATTGATACGAATTCGGCTTGGTTAGCTCAACAGCTTAACGATATCGGAATTAATGTCTTTCAAATTACTTCTGTTTCAGACAATAAAGATCACATAATTAATGCGTTGGATTTAGCCTCTTCGAGAGCCGATTTAATATTGGTTACGGGAGGGCTGGGGCCTACCAGGGATGATATTACCAAACAAACAGTCGCAGCATATTTTCAAACCAGGCTGGTGAGAAACGAACAAGTACTCGCGCATATTCAAAGTCTGCTTCATTTTCGAGGGATTAGCATGAACGATCTTAATGTTCACCAGGCAGATGTTCCTGAGCATAGCACTGTTATTCAAAACGATTACGGAACAG
Source organism: uncultured Bacteroidales bacterium (assembly GCA_964478555.1). Taxonomy (GTDB): domain Bacteria; phylum Bacteroidota; class Bacteroidia; order Bacteroidales; family JAAUTT01; genus JAAUTT01. The sequence continues at coordinate 472 of CAYZNC010000493.1, forward strand.
CCCCTTGCATATGGATGGAGAAAAACGATAAAGTGTTTATATTCATGCCTGGTGTACCTTTTGAAATGAAGGGAATTGTATCTGATCAGTTGTTAAGTCGTTTTAAGCAGCTTTATAAGACCCCCGCTATTGTCCATAAAACATTAATGTTACAGGGTATACCTGAATCGGAGTTAGCGCTGTTGATCGAATCCTGGGAATTGCAATTGCCATCCAATATTAAACTGGCTTATCTTCCTACACCAGGACTCATGAAACTGCGTCTTACCGCAAAAGGTGATGTTCAGGAAAAATTATCCGCGCTTATTGATAAGGAAGTTCAAAAAGTAATGCCTGTTATTAAGGAATGGGTTTATAGTGAAGATGAAGAACCACTTGAAATAAACATAGCTAAGTTATTAAAATATAGCAATAAAACAATGGCAACTGCGGAAAGTTGTACTGGTGGTAAAATAGCAAGTTTGATTACCACGGTGCCAGGCAGTTCCACCTATTTTAAAGGTAGTATTGTTGCATATTCCAATGAAGTTAAAATAAAAGTGCTGGGCGTGAAGGACGAAATTATCCGCAGTAATGGAGCGGTGAGTCAGGAAGCTATTGTAGCAATGGCACAAGGTGTTCGAAATCTTCTGGATACGGATTATTCCATAGCAACATCAGGTATTGCAGGGCCAGATGGAGGTTCTGCCGAAAAGCCAGTAGGTACCATTTGGATAGCCGTGGCTTCCAGAAAACAGGTTATTGCCACAAAATTCCTTTTCGGCGATAACAGGGAACGCAATATTATTCGTTCTTCAATTACCGCAATGAACGAACTGAGAAAGTTGATTTTACTTGAATTGTAGTAATTGAAAAAAAAATGAAAAAAAATTTGAATATTTCAAATTTAATAACGACTTTTGCGACCTGAATTTTAAAGAGCACAAGGTAAAACACTAAGTATATGTCACAGATTTGTCAAATTACCGGGAAAAAAGTAATGGTGGGAAATAACGTTTCTCACTCGAAGAGAAGGACCAAACGTACTTTTATGCCTAATTTATTTTTAAAGCGGTTCTTTCTTGAAGAAGAAAACAGGTGGGTAACTATTAAAGTTTCCGCATCCGGTATCAAAGAAATTACCAAAAAGGGTCTTTCAAAAGCATTGAAAGATGCTAAGGTTAAAGGTTATATCACTAAGTATTAATTTTAAAATTATCAGAAAATGGCAAAGAGAGGTAACAGAATTCAGGTTATTCTGGAATGCACAGAGCATAAAGATAGTGGTATGGCTGGAACTTCAAGGTACATCACTACCAAGAATAAGAAGAACACATCGGAACGTTTGGAATTAAAAAAATACAATCCGATTCTTAAGAAAGTAACCGTACACAAAGAAATTAAATAACACATTTGAGTCATGGCAAAGAAAGTAGTTGCAACACTGAAACAAAAAGGCGCCAACCAACAAATCACCAAGGTGATTAAAATGGTTAAATCGGAGAAAACCGGTGCATATACCTTCCAGGAAGAAATCGTAGCCGCTGAAATGGTTAAAGATATTCTTGAAAAGAAATAATTGACGTTCAAAAACATAAGAGTAAAAGCTTTCTTCTTCCGAAGGAGGCTTTTTTTCTATTTATACGTTTAATATGGCAATACTCGACTTTTTCTCAAAGGACAAAAAAAACGAACCATTAAACAAGGGTCTTGAAAAAACCAAGGTTAGTGTTTTGCAAAAAATTGCGCGGGCTATTTCCGGAAAATCGAAAGTAGACGAGGAAGTCCTGGATAATTTGGAAGAAGTGCTGATAAGCTCAGATGTGGGCGTTGATACCACATTAAAAATTATTGAACGTATACAACAACGCATTGCTCGCGATAAATATGTGAATTCCGACGAATTACAATTTTTATTACGTGACGAAATTGCCAATCTTCTGGAGGAGAACAATACCGGCGACGTAGCTGATTTTGCATCCATTGTTAATAAAAAACCATATGTTATTATGGTGGTAGGAGTAAATGGCGTCGGAAAAACAACCACCATCGGAAAACTTGCTTTTCAGTTTAAAAAAGCCGGTAAAAAAGTCCTGCTGGGCGCTGCCGATACATTTAGGGCAGCTGCTGTGGATCAATTAGTTATATGGAGCCAAAGGGCAGGGGTTGAAATTGTAAAACAGGCTATGGGAGCAGATCCTGCCGCAGTGGCATTTGATACCATAAATTCCGCCGTAGCAAACGATTTTGATGTAGTTATTATAGATACGGCAGGACGACTTCATAATAAGGTAAACCTCATGAGCGAGCTTACAAAAATAAAGCGGGTAATGCAAAAGGTTGTTCCTGATGCTCCTCACGAAGTATTGCTGGTGCTTGACGGTTCCACCGGTCAAAATGCATTTGAACAAGCAAAACAATTCACCAAAGCTACAGATGTCACTGCCTTAGCTCTCACCAAACTGGACGGTACCGCTAAAGGAGGCGTTGTTATCGGCATCTCCGATCAATTTAAAATCCCGGTACGCTACATCGGTATTGGTGAGGGTATCGAAGACCTTCATGTATTTGATAAGCACGAGTTTGTTAATTCATTATTTAGCAAATAGATAAATTAATATTAATAATAAGATTACGATATACCAGAACATATAAGGAGTTGAATACCCTCCTTGTTTTAAGGAGGGCAGGGTGGTTCAAAAGATCTCAAAACCTTATAATTTCAACCATAATTCTATTTAGAAAACTCTAACAGCTTATAATTTCAACCCCAACCCTCCGCCAGTAGTCGGACAAGCTTTAAAAAGGGGCTATAACAGTCTCATTCAGATTTAAATTTGTAAAAAAACAGGAAATTTAAAATAAGAAAAACTGTAAGGGAGGTCAAAAAAAACTAAACTTTGAAAGAAAGAAAGACAATTCATTTTATAACGCTTGGCTGTAGCAAGAATCTGGTAGATTCAGAGCATCTGATGAAGCAGATTGAGCTTTCGGGTTACAAGGTTACACATAACGCCGATAATATCCGCTCAGGCTCTGTTATTATAAATACCTGTGGTTTTATACGCGATGCTAAGCAAGAATCCATTGATACCATTCTGGAATTTGCCAAGGCAAAGATTGAAGGAAAGATTCAAAACTTATTTGTCATCGGCTGTCTTTCTGAACTATATGCTGACCAACTAAAAAAAGAAATCGGGGAAGTGGACCAATTCTTCGGCGTGAATAACTTTGAAGATATTTTAAAAAAAATAGGCGTAGGTGTACATAAAGAATTACTTGACGAACGAGTACTTACCACACTAAAACACTATGCTTACCTGAAAATTTCCGAAGGTTGCGATCGTTCCTGTGCTTTTTGTGCTATTCCTGCCATACGCGGCAAACACATTTCGCTACCCATTGAAGAATTGAAGAACGAAGCAACCAAGCTGGCTCAAAGGGGAGTTAAGGAATTAATTCTCATTGCACAGGATTTAACCTATTATGGATTGGATATTTACAAGGAGCAAAAAATTGCTGCACTTCTGGAGGAGTTATCAGAAGTTAAGGGAATTGAGTGGATCCGTTTACATTATGCATATCCCCATAAATTTCCTAAGGATTTGATACTGCTTATGACGCAAAACCCGAAAATCTGTAAATATATCGATATACCATTCCAGCACATTAGCGATAGCGTTTTAAAATTTATGCGCAGGGGAAATAACAAAGCCCAAACATTGGAGCTCATTCATTCACTGCGCCAGCAGATCCCGGGTATTGCAATTCGTACGACTTTACTAGTTGGTCATCCTGGCGAAACGGAAGAGGATTTTTTAGCGTTACTGGATTTTGTGCGCGAAAACAAGTTTGAACGATTAGGCGTTTTTCCTTATTCACATGAGGAACATTCTTACGC
>CAYZNC010000494.1:0-4342 GCA_964478555.1 uncultured Bacteroidales bacterium
AATTTGCCCGCGAACAGTACCTGATGAAAAAGAAAAACGAAGATATTTTTATCATTGTTAAATAATCCCAAATTCTGTTCGATCAAGAGTGCGGTAGTATTTCAGCAAGTCTGACGCGTTATCCGAAGGTAATTTTAAGCCCAGGTTCACCAATAATTTTCGGGCTTCCTGCATTACATCCTGTTTTTCACAGTATTTTTCAGCCGTATAGTTGAGGTATTTAATTACTTTGAAGGCATTAAACCATTTGAAAAAACGGTTCCGGAATGCGGAAAGCGAAGCACTGTTTGCCTTAACCGATTCCCATTCCAACAGAAAGGAGTTAATTTCGAGAAACTCCCTGAGTGGCAAAGCTAAAGAGGCGACAATTTGTAGCGCATTGTCCTTATTGCCGTTATATAAGTTATTCAACTGTTCCAGCAACGATTTGATGTCAATAAAAGCATCCAGCGAATAGGTTTTGAAATCACTATCGGTTACAAAGTGTTTTATTGCACGGCCGGTGCCAAAAGGGACTCTGTCTGATATTCGGGGAGAAGGTATAATGCAGGTGGAGTTTATCTCCGAATAGTTTCCGAGCGATATTATCTTTTGAAGAAAGTAAAAGTCTTCTCCTGCTTGTCTTTTATTCATTCCGCCCTGTTTTACATAAGCATCCATAGGCACGCAAAAGCTGGATCCTATGGTATGGTATGCATGCGGATGATTTACATAACGAAAGGCCTGATTTATATACCTAAGGTGAAGTTCGTACAAGGTAATTCCTTTATAAATTTCAGGTTCGAATTCATTACCTTCAATGGGATGTTCGAAATAAACGGATGCACCCTGGGTTTTGGGAAATTTTTGAAAATGATTTTCTGTTTCTGTCAGATAATTAGCCTCGCAAGTTGCGTCGGCATCTAAACTTATCATGACTCCGCGATGGTTATTTACCTGATGCAAACGGATTACAGCTTCATCCATACCTATTTTTCGGGCAAAACCAACGCCGGCTGTTTTTTCTGGTAAATCCGGTCTATAAATCAAATGAAATCTGAGTCTTTGGTCATCATGCGTGTTGATCCAAACGGTTGCTTTCTGTAGTGTTATTTTGTTGTTTTCAACCACCATTGCAGGGGCATTTGCAGGGGCATTCACAACCACTATAACCTCCGTGGCATATACAGGTCTTTGGCAATGATAAACGGATTCCAGTGTACGGATCAGATCCGGCTCGTTGAAGCAAGGAATGACAATACAAATGTTCAGATGAGGATGAGGAGGCTCTTTGATTAAAGGTCTGACGGTGTGTTTTGTCAAATAGGCATCAACAAAATCCATTGTTAAATAGATTCAAGAAGCAAGATATGAGAATCAAGATAGCCCGCCCACTGTCGGATATTAAGCTGTGATTCAGTATATTTTGTATAAAATTATTAGTTTAATAACGGGGGAAAATAAAGGAAAACCTCCAACTACCATTTGGTTTTGGAGGTTTTCCTTTATTTTTGTTTATTTCTTTGATTTATTTTCAGTCTTATACTTTTCGTTCAGGCCTTTTAATACATCTTGTGTTATATCTAAGGTTTTATTAGCATACAGTACAGTGCCACCGAAGGCATTACCAAGGACATAACTATAACCTTTATCTTTATTATATTCGATTAGGTATTCCATAATGCTATTTAGAATCTGCCTGTTCATAACCTGCTCATCATCTCCCAATTGCTGGGCATATTTATCGCGAAGTGCCAAAAGTTGTTGCTGTTCGGCTTGTAATCCTTGTTCTATTTTAGGAGCTTCCGATGAAAGGATCAGGTGTTTTTGCATTTTATTCTGATAATCCTGCACTTCATTTTGCATTTTTTTTGATTTGTTTTCCATTTCCGATGCATAAAGCTGTTGTTTGTCGGTAAATTTAGCTTTCATATCATCGTACATGACATAACGATGCATAACAGTATCGATGTTAACGTAAGCTATGCTTCCCGGAGCGGCTTTTCGTACGGTAGTATCTGCTGTTGCAGAAGAACCTGCACTTCCATGCCTGTTACAGGTAAAATGTAATACAAACAAAATAATAACCGCAATGGCTAATACAATCTCAATAATCAGGTTTAAATTCAGCTTTTTCATATGAAACAGTTATAGGTTAAAATACAGGCAGCAAACCTACATGATTTTTTTTAAAAAAAATATACCCTGGGTAAAAAATAGGTAAGTTCCTTTTAGTTCTGTTTTATTTCCTAATAACCTTCAGTCTATAGCCTAAACAACCTGCTTTTTATAATTCAGGACAAGGCACCGCATGCATTTTTTTCTTCATTTTTTTGGAGAATTCGTAGGAAAGCGAAATTTCGTGTGCTCCCGAAGTCATATTCACGAGGTTCGATATTGTAAAATCGTAGCTGTAGCCAATGCCAAAATGGTTGGTTTTGAAACCTATTAAAACAGCTAACATATCTCCACGATCGGAATTCAGACCAGGAACTCCCCTGTACCATATTCCAAAGGTAAGTGGAATTTTTGCCCAATACAGGCCAATGTCCGTTTGCAGACTTGTGCCCATCTTTTGGCATTGAAATGCTACAGTAACTGTTTCATCTACAGGTTTTAACAAGCGACCGTTTCGTATTATTGTTGCTCCACCAAAGAGGGCCATTTTCATATCAACTCTGTCAACATTTCCCATGAGCGACATATTTGGTCGCATTAAGTGATCTACGGTGAGGCCTAACCACCAATTTTTAGTGTATAAAATGGATGAAGCAGCTGCATCAGGCGCACCTATGCGGTCTGTCGAATATGAAGATGTTGGGGGTTGTACGCCATCACTGGTAATTTGACTACTATAATGTAGTTTTGACTGATCGATCGAATGTTGCAGGTAGCTAAGGCTGACCCCCGGCCTGTAGTGGACAAATTCATTCAAAGCTATGTCATAGGAATAACAAACACCCAGGTTTGTGATACCCAGATTCCCATCGCCAGCTACATCTTTCATAAGAATAAAACCAAGACCGCTGTTGAAATTTGAAAAATAATGATCGAAAGAGGCAGCATAGGTTACAAAGCCGTTAACCGCCGGCCATTGATTCCTGTAATTGGCAATGAACCGGTTTTGCGCGGTAGCACCAGCAAAGGAAGGGCTTAAATATAACTTGTTGGCATAGAACTGGGTAAAGTGAAAGTCCTGTGCAAATAATTGTGAGCCAAGTAACAACCCAAAACTTATGCTGCTAAGTTTTAAGGTTAGGATTCTGATATATTTTCTTTTTAACATCATCATTTTTAATATTGTTGTACCATTGTACTTTTTTCGTTTAACAAAGTTTTAAAAATTTGATGAAAGGCAGTTTGCAAGTGTCTAATGCATATAGTTATCGCATTAAAGTTACATTCCCAGCCATATCAAATGTTTTACCATTGGTGAACTTACCTTTACATTTCCAGATGTAAACATCAGTCTTACAAAGCTTGCCTCTGTAATAGCCGTTCCAGCCTTTATTAAGGTCGGTAGTTGAAAATATTTTTTCGCCCCAGCGGTCGTAGACTTCAAGTTTATATTCTACAATACCGTCGGCAAATGGGTGGAATATATTATCGGTAACATCCGTATATTCTCCGTTATTAGGACCGGAAGGATCAGGCTTAAAGGCATTCGGAAATTCAAGTTTACCTTTACCTATTACCGTTATATAATTAAGTTTTACAATAGAATCTTCGCAGTTGTGTACCGTCCATACATGCAGGCTAACGGTATATGTGCCAAGCGCAGTGTAAGTATGAGAAGGTTCAAACGAAGATGACGTTGTAGTGTCTCCAAAATCCCATTTATAGCGATCGCCATTAATAGTCTTATTGTGAAATAAGATTGGAGGGTCATTCAGCATAATGAGGTTCCTGTCACTTTCAAAAGCTACCGTAGGTTTGGGGTACACATTGATGGTTTCATTTCTAAATGAGGTACCTCCGTCACCTGATATGGTGAGTGTTACAACATATTTGCCAGGCGTTTCGTAAATATGGGTAGGATTTTGTTCGGTAGCAGTGGTGCCGTCATCAAATTTCCAGTTCCAGGAAGTTGCCCAGGTTGACCTGTCGGTAAATTGTACCGTTAACGGAATACAACCACTCGGGGTCATATCAAAGTCGGCTATAGGTACCGGTGGTATAACACTGATGTGTACCTTAACCGAATCGGTACAATGGGTATTCCATACATGTAGTCTTACATCGTATGGGCCCCAGGTTCCATATTCATGATATAAAGGTTCCTGTTGTGTGGATGTTTGACCATCGTCAAAACTCCAGAAGTAATTCCAGATCCCTGCATTGGTTTCATTTTTGATGTCAATAC
>CAYZNC010000495.1:0-4341 GCA_964478555.1 uncultured Bacteroidales bacterium
TTTCTATCGAATGTGGAACAAAAGCAACATATCCGAAGGAATTAATACCGTCTTAAATTGATAAGTGGATAAAACACAACCAATATAATGATACTATCGGTTTGATTTTTTAAAGGTTACAGTTAATTAAGCAACTGGAACAACCAATGTGGTATGGTTTTTAGACTCAACATCCATACAAAAATTATTTCCAATGAAAAAATATACTTGTGACAGGTGGTACAAATTCATTTATGCTATTATCTTTCGGATAAAGGCTACCATGAAAATTTATTGATAATTTGAACAGGTTCATGGTAAATCCATACAAAAACCGCCTTATCTGAATTAAAATTAGCTGCGGGGCTCTGATCATAAGCGAATAATGAATCTTTAAAATTCTGCGAAATAAAAAATTAATCATAATACCCATGACATTTCCAAGTCTCATAGCCTATAGCGACATAAGTTTAGTGATACTCCGCATAATGATTGGAATAATTTTTATATCCAGTGGATGGCAACATTTTACTTTGCCTATCGAGAGAAGCAAAACCATTGAAATGAGTCCGGTGTTCACATTTTTTCTGGGCATGGGTGAGTTCTTTGCGGCACTTTTCATCATGCTTGGCATTTACGTACAGATTTCATCTCTTTTTTTAATACTAATTATGGGGGGGGCTATATATACGAAAAAGTTTAAATGGAAAATAGGATTTTACGATAGTAAGTCAATAGGATGGCATTACGATCTTTTAATTTTAACAGCCAATTTGGTATTTTTTTTTACTAATGGAGGAAAATATGTATTGTGGTCTCCATGACTAAAGCCTAACTATACCTGCCCAGACTCCACTTAACTTGCCATGGCCACCCCTCCATTAGGATGCAGTACCAGCCCATTACTAATTCATCCTCCTTTTATACAAAATACTGCACCTGTATATTCTTTGGATCTTTTAGTTTTGTTTAAACTATTAACAATTAACTAGATCTTTTAACTTTTTGAAATTTAAATCATTACTAAGTACTGAATGTATAATCACCAAAAATTAATGATTGCAAATTAGTAAGTTGTTGAATTGATTTGTTGAATTGAAAAGGCATCCTAAACAGATGCCTTTTTTCTTGGTATGTGAATTTAGTATTTAATCAACTCAAAATCCAGTTACCAATAAGTTTCGTGCCCCTTTTATACCGCACTTTTGATATTGGTTGTATATCTGGGCTGCTTTTTCTCTGGTTTTAGCAGGTGTGTCATGAATAATCCACGAATCGATGATAGCATCTAACGTATAGGCTTCAGGGCACATTAAATTAGTAGTCCATACAAGCGGATACGCTGCTGTTTTTTTAATATGATTATAAAAATAATTCTTACTGGCACAAGCCAAAAGAACCACTTCACGCTTCTTCTTATCAGATTGCGAAGGATAATTTTCCAATGAAAAATCCATGAGTCCATCATGTCCTACATAACAAATCAAATCGGCACTTCCTCCGGCATTTATTTTTAAGGAATCGATTTTTATCACTATTTTGTTTTTCCCCGCAGCATAATCTAAAAGATCAGTAACAGTTTGCTTTATCATGGCTCCATTATAAGCATCAGCTACAAGAAAAATGGAGGAGTCCTTATGCTTAAAAATTAACCGTTCATATATTGGTCTTGTGGGATTGTTTATTTGTTTAATTAGTTTCCACTCCGGTTGCTTTTTAATAAATGTTTTAACACCAAACCCGCAACCCCAATAAAGGTTGTTAGCAGGGTCCTGTCCATTACCTATTTTCTTTGGAACCGGAACAATCCCTTGATTTACATTGTCGCAGAGCGCAACCAAAACATGAATAATTCTGTTTTGGCTAAATGCTTCCAGAGAAATGAACATTACTAATAGGATAAGTGGACTTCGCATGATTATTTAGTATTTGTAATTCGTGTAAACCTTGGAATTTTAACATGTGTTACTTTGGGCCTTAGAGGCATAGTGGCAAATGAAAAATGAAAAAGATGCCACAAAGTCACCGAGGCACTAAGAATCACAAAGAAATTTTGGGCCGTTCGCAGGATTCCTTTGTGTTCATAATAAACGCTTTTTCTCTACAAATATAATCTTCACTGGTCCCAACAAACCTGATATTCTGAGATATTTTTCAGCATCCGGGGAATTAAATTTATTGACATTTGTTTTGGTGAGTCTTTTATCTTCTGGAAGTTTACTATCGCCAATTAACCGGTTGGGCCAAAGGTTTACAACTTCCACCTGCAGTTCATTGGTTCCTTGTTTGGCAAAAGGTGTGATGTCAAAGAGATAAGGCGCACACCATTTTACAGCCATTTGATGTCCGTTGATAATTACAGAAGCCATTTCCTGAACATTGCCCAAATCAAGCATTATTTTTGATCCGTCGATTTTCGTTTTCGGTAAGGAGAATGATTTGCTATACGTTGCTGTTCCTGCGTAATACTTTATCCCATCATCCTGAAAATTGGTCCAGGACTTAAGTGTATCGGTTTTCACACTTTCCGGCCCACCCCATTTTGGGTCGAATTTTATATTCCATGAACCTGAAAACCGAATTTCTTCACAGGGCCTTTCCAGGGCAACTTTGTCTACTTTTCCGTTCGACCATTTTATCGTATAATTGCCCGGTTGGTAAATACTGGTCGTTACCGTAACACCACTCTTTTCAAAATTTATATAAGGAAACTCTTTGGTTTCAAAGGCAAAGGCAGGAAACACGGATTTATCATCTTTGGTAATTTCAATAATATGAGGTCCTTGCACAGCTTTTTTGAAAACAATAAATTTTGATCCCTGCGGCTCGAAGTTAAGTGGAATGATGGTTTGACTGTTTTCTTCACGGTAGGTCAGTATTTCCGTTGTTTCACCTGTAATTGGATCCCACAACTCAGGGACTTTTCCAGTTACACGGAAACGACATTCAACCTGTTCGTACCGATCGGGTAATGTAGGTAGGTAGCGGTATTGAAAATCGTTATATGCTTTACGATCAAATCGATTGGCAACAAAATAAATTTCCTGATGGTGGGTAGTCAGGTGAATAAAATCCAACGCTGTTTTTTCCTGATTACTTATAAATTCAAAATCGGGTTTTATTTGCATACTCCCCAATACTTCGTTAACATTCTGCCCCCATATTACCCGTCCTTTTCCAACATGATTTTCTGTAATTGTTTTTCCATCGATTTTGCCCCATAACCGGTCAGCAATTTCGTTGACTTCATTATCCCGCTTAAGAAAATCAGTTAATCCTGTGGCTTCGGTTGGACGTGGAGAGATTAAGGTCATGCCGGCATTCACCAGTTTTTCAACTTTTCGGAGCACGTCAAGATCTATGGCCTTTTCAGGGGTGAGCATCAATATACGATAGCTCATACCATCGGGAAGTACTATTTTTTGACCATCGAAGGACACCCTGTTCAGGATTACCTTCTTTGAACATTTATCCCAATCGTAACCAAATTTCAATTCGGGAAGATCTTCTTTGAGAAATACGAAATTCGGAACATCGTCGCCGTAATAATAGAGCACATCGGCAACAAACAGCCCTTGCTGAAGCATATAGCTGCAATGGTTGAGGTAGCCAATAAAATCGGCAGCCTGTTTCCACCAGGTTACATTCGGGTTCAGGTGTGTGCCGGCAAAATATTCGTTTCCCGGGATTCCAAATTCCTTTGGCGACGAGGTGAAAGTATGCCAGACAATACGATTAACCCCCGAACAAAAAATACGATCGATGTTACTTTTTAAATCTTTGGGGGAACGTTCCCATTGCGGGCCTATACTTGTGGGGCCCTCGGCCGCTACAAAACGCTTTCCATTGGTGTGTGCCACACAAGCACTCTGACGTACTGATAATCGTTCATCGTCTTTAATACGGTGTGTGTTTGCCATGGCCCAAAACTCGCCTTGTGGAAAATCGTTGATAGCTAGCACTTCCATAGCGTCTATTGGTGCTGAATGAGGTCCTCCTGACTCGGGGTGAAAGCCTATACCGTACCTATGAACCAGGTCATAAAATAATTGATAATGATTATCGTAAATACAATCTCCGACAGTTCTTCTTAAATCGTGCAGAAATCTATCCGATTCGCTGCGGTTTTCGACTACTCGCCCGGTTAAAACAGGCATATATTTTTGAATGTCGTACCCACGGTATTTTTTAAATGCGGTGGGGAAATCATCTGTCCAGTTCACCACACCCATCTCCCAACTGTCTGTTTGAAGGAACTTCACACTATTCCCAACAGATTTTGCAGTTTCTATTAAGGGCAGAATAACATTTTTACTGAACACTTCAAAAGCAGCGGGGCTTAAATGGTCGACCGACAAACCG
>CAYZNC010000496.1:0-4333 GCA_964478555.1 uncultured Bacteroidales bacterium
AAGTAACACCTGATTCAAGGCTTTCCTATTCATACCGCTTGAACGGTGGCAAATGGTCTGAATTCAGGGAGAAAACCTATGAAACTTTTATGGGTTTGAAAAGTGGAAAATATCTACTCGAAGTTAGAGCACGTGATCTGGATTATAACGTTGATCCCGTTCCAGCACGGGTGGAATTTGAAGTATTACCTCCCATTTGGATGCAATTGTGGTTTATATTACTTTTAATCGTGTTTATGATTACCATTGGGGTATATGAATATAAGGCAATCCGGCGTAATCATAAACTTTCCAGGTTGAACAAATCCTTAAACTCCGCAAAAATTCAACTTGAGGAACAAAAAGAACAAATACTTGAACAAAACAAGCGCGAACGGGAAAGCAATCAACTAAAGCTGCGATTTTTTACCAGTATTTCACATGAGTTTCGCACTCCCTTAACACTTATTTTGGGCTCGGTTGATAAAATCATTGAATCAGAACAAAAAGCAGATCCCAAAACCAGAAAACGATATTTTCAGACATTATACCATAGTGCTCAGCAATTGCTCAGGTTAATAAATCAGCTTATGGATTTTCGGAAACTCGAAACCGAATCTATGAATCTGAAAGTTTCTAAGGGAAATATTACCCGTTTTATTGGTGGCATTTGCGAAACTTTTAACAATTTGGCGCAGCAATATCAAATAAAACTGATATTTGAACCTAAAAGTGACCTTGAAGTCTGGTTTGATGCAGATAAGATGGAAAAAATAATGTATAATCTCATATCCAATGCATTAAAATTCACACCTGACGGGGGGGCTATTCAAATTACCATTTTTATTGAACATCAATCAGATCCATATTATTATATTACGGTTGAAGACACCGGATTGGGCATTCCTTCTGATGAAATCGAAAAAATATTCGAGCCTTTTTATCAGGCCAGAATACAACAAATTAGAAAATATGAAGGGACCGGTATCGGATTATCGCTGGTAAAAAACATGGTACAGCTACATCATGGAGAACTTTTTGTCAAAAGTTCAATTAAAGATAACCATAAACTTTCTGACGATTATACAACTTGTTTTAAGTTAAAACTGCCCTTTGGAAATTCCCTCTTTCGACCGGAAGAGCTACTTTTAAATGAAGCCAATGAAGCGTTGAAAACTAAAATTCCTGCATTTCTGGAAGAGGATGAAATAAAAGAATTTGCTGAGCCAAACCAACACGTTGAAACTGAACATATTTCAAATAGACAAAGGCCTGTCGTTTTGGTTGTTGAAGATAATGACGATTTAAAACAGTTTATATATGAATCATTACAGGATCAATATGTATTCTTGTTGGCCAAGAACGGTGTAGAAGGTTTTAATATTGCCATCGAACACCTGCCCGACCTCATCGTTAGCGATATTATGATGCCCCTCATGACCGGCACTGAAATGTGTCATAACTTAAAAAGTGATCGGCGTACCAGTCATATCCCTATTATTCTTTTAACAGCCAGAACAGCCGACGAACACAAAATAGAAGGATACGAATCGGGAGCCGACGATTATGTTTCTAAGCCATTCAACATGGTGTTGCTCAGCGCAAGGATTAAAAATTTAATTGAGATTAGAATCGCATTACGAATGTCGTTCCGCAAGGAAATTTGCATTAAACCGACAGATAAGCTTGTAACGCCGGTTGACGCCGATTTTCTTGAGCATGTTATGGCTATCATTGAAAAGAATATGGATAATTCCAATTTTGATGTTGAAACATTGAGTAAAGAGATAGGTTTAAGCAGCAGGCATTTATTGAATAAATTGCAAAATCTGACAGATTACTCACCTGTGGAACTTATTCGTACACTTCGCTTAAAAAGAGCAGAACAGTTACTTCTCCAGAAAAAAGCCACCATAGCAGAAATTGCCTACGAAGTGGGATTCTCTGATCCTAATTATTTTAGTAAATGTTTTGTAAAACAATATGGCAAAACACCCAGAGAATATATAGAAGCAAAAAGACAATAGGTGATGAAAATTATGCCGAAGGAATACAGATTTATTAGATACAAGTCACAAATAATAAAGCTTTTATAAGGAACCTTCCAAAAATTCCTTATTTTTTTCCGTTTTTTACAGGTGCTTATTTTAGGTTTTTGTTAATTTTAAAATAACTATTAACTGTTAACAATTAACTAACTTTTATTGGTAATGATTTAGAAGGTAGAAAATTTAAAATGTTATTTATGTTTTAAGTGTTAAACTAAATTTAGCATCCATAAAAGTTTAATCTTTAGTACTGCGAATTAAGGGAAAGGATTTAATATTTCGCGATATCATTCCACCCTTAATTCGCTTTTTTAATGGACGTAACATTAACAATGAATGATTTTAAAGATTTAAATCTTGTAACATTGAATTAAGCATTTGCAACGTGGGGTTAAGCCAAAGATCTGTTTTTACCTTAATTTTGACTAGACTTCTAACAATTAACTAACTTTTATATCAGCTGGTGCCGTGCTAAATAACAATTAGCCTAAAACAATAAAGAGGGTGACTCAAGCAGTTTGAGACACCCTCTTTATTGTTATGACCGCACTTATAGTCTTGGCTGTTAAGTTCTTCTTTATTTTTTAAATGCCATCCGGTATCCCATAATGGCTGCCCCGGTTAAAAGCAGGATGCCCCATATGCGTACCAGAAAAACGATGATTTCTTCCAGTATCCACCATCCCTGAATAACCGAATCTAAAAATCTTCTGGATACATTAGGCCTGTAACTCGTTTCTTTATCGAAATTGGGCATCATATCCCGTACAATTACCGGGTTCTGATATATGTAAATTGTTAAGGTGCAATATTTTAATTGATCCTCCAAGGCCTGGTTCCGGATACTTAATTCATCGGATTCTAGCTGGCTGTTGAGTACCGACTCTTCCGCATTGGTAGTTTCTTTTAATTTAGTGCCTTTGGTATCGATATGTTTTGTTTGACGTTGTTGGTATTTTTGCAGGGTGCCCGTTTTTTTCTGATTTGATGCATACTGAAAGGTAACATCATCGAGCTTGACGCTTCTGTAATCCAGGAAAACCACAAATTGATTTAACCCGCGAATCAGACTGTCGAGGGTTTCGTTTGGAACCCGTAATGTAATATTATTCTCTACAACTATTTGTTTACTCAACCGAATGGAATCATTGCTTATCTTTGTGCTGGTATAGTCCTGCTGGCTGTTTGTAAGGTTCGAATATGTAACATAACCCCCATAACGTGCTGTCATGTCTTCGATTTTTTCAGTAGTCTTCAGTACATTATTGACCTTCAATCTGACTTCGGCAGTCTTTATGAATTTTTTGTCTTTGGGAGTTTTAGTATTCAGATTGATATCCTTTGCAATCTCAGAAGATGCAGGTTGTGAGGCCTGTTTTCTCATAACGTACTCCATAGAATCTTTCCTTATGCTGTCCATCTTTGCTTGTTCATATGCACTGGAGCCAGAACTGCAGGCACTCAAACCAAGTAGTATCAAGATCATTGTCATACCAAGTGATAGGCATATCCGCACGGATTTTGATTTTTTTTCTATCCTTTTCATACTTCGAATTTTTAATAGTGAATTATTTAGATAAAGAATTTGCTTTTTCAACCAAATCAATGAATTCATCCTTTTCTTTATCGGTTTCGTTAGCTAAAGCATCTTTTGCAAGACTAACCACTGTTTTATAATCCGCAGAACCCTTATATTTAGATTGTCTCAGAAGCATACCAAACTCAGCAACAGCGGCTGAAAATTGAAAATCCGCCGAGACTTTGTTTCCATCCGTATCTACGATGGTTTTTACAATTAATTTGCTGATATCGCTGGTAATTGGTTTGTATCTGAATTTAATGGTCACCAGTTCGTTGGTTTTAGCCTTTTCCGATTTAATATTTTTTTGATATTTCAGGGGATCGGTTGTATTTACAGGCGTGGACGCGCCTACAGGAACTATCTCGTATAATGCCGTAACGGTATGCCCTGCACCAAGTTCACCAGCATCTTTTGTATCATTATTGAAATCTTCATTTGCCAATACTCTGTTTTCGTAGCCAATTAAACGATATGCTTTAACTTTCTCAGGATTAAATTCTACCTGAATTTTTACATCTTTTGCAATGGTATACATATTAGCCCGCAGTTCTTTTACAAAAACTTTATTGGCTTCTGCTTCCTGATCGATATAGAAATAATTACCGTTTCCGGCATTGCTGATTTGTTCGAGCTTCCCATCTTTATAATTACCCATACCAAAGCCGCAAATGGTTAAATAAATGTTTTCTTTTCGCTTTTCTTCAATAAATCTTACCATTTCTGA
>CAYZNC010000497.1:0-4331 GCA_964478555.1 uncultured Bacteroidales bacterium
CGGAAATTGTTATCGTATCCAGGGCTGGTATATTTCTGAATTTAACGTATTTCCAGGCAGTTGTCAAGCCAATATTGTTGTAATGGAGAATTGAAGTCCTTAATTTATTAACTACCCTGGTGAATTTTAAGCTGTCGGTCTGGCCGGTTTGTACAATTGAAAAACTTAAATTCGCCGTAATATTATCTGTAACACTTAACCTCAGGCTGGCAAGTCCGTCATATTTATATAAGTGTTTTGTCCTTGTTACAGTCCGGGTCCCATTAACCGTAACAGTGGTGCTGTCGGTTGTAACAGCAAAGGCTTTAAATGTAAATGCCCTTGTTACTAACAATTTATCATTACCGGCAGTAACATAAATATCAATTTCCCCATTTTTCACAAAACTCTCATTGGCAGTACTGTCCTGATAATTAGTGTAGACAATGGTGATCAATTTAGGAAATGTAGTACTATCGGGATGATCAACTGTAATAACCTTGGTTCCTGATGCTAAGGCAGATTTGAGAGCAGAAACCTGGTAGTTGTTTGACTGAAGTTCGTCCATAGTATTATCAGCGTCCTGGTCTGATTTATCAGCAACGGCATCCTGTACATCGGAATTTTGCACCTGGGCAATTTGTTGATTAGCCATAACATTGTTATTGTTTGACGGCGAATTATTGTCCTTGTTACAACCGCTAATTAAAAGACCAAACATAGCAGCAATCATTAAAAGTTTAAATTTTCTTGTTTTCATAATTTATCAGTTTTTGTTAAACAATATTAATTAAGATTAAAAGTCATTTTCTAATGCAAACCACCTTTGTTGCATTTAATAGAAATACGCATATACAAAAACATACCCTACTAAAAATTTGAAAAAATCTCTGAAAGGATGAATTTAGGGCTCTTAAGTTCTAAATTCACACTTTAGTTACTTATTTTACCCAACTATTTTTCTAATCGAGATTAAATTAGCATTTTTGTATTTTCATGTCTGTGAGAGAATTGAAAAATTCCAAGCGGTGCTAATATATTATATGACAATCTTAAATCTAACCGAATTCAAACCATGAAGAACTTACTAAAGCTATTGTTAGTATTGTCTTTCCTGGCATGCCTTGCAGATGTTTTTGCTCAAAATACCATGAATCTGGATTCGTTATTTACCGAAGCGAAGAAAAAAGGAACCGCTAAAAAGTTTGAGAAGGCTGAAGAAATATGCAAGAAAATACTAAGCATCAAAGAAGATGATGATGTAAGATTCTATCTTGGTTTGTTGTACTCCTGGGATGGAAAATATGACGATGCCCGCAGAGAACTCAACAAAGTTCAGGAGAACCAGCCTAAAAATCTGGAAATCACCATTGCCAGGGCGAATGTTGAATTGTGGTCGAAGAATCCAAAAACTGCTTTGCAAATAGTCAACAACGCCCTTATCGATAATCCGGATAACGAAGAATTACTCTACCAGAAAGCCTTAGCACTCCGCGACTTGAACAGAATAGATGAAGCTATTGCAGTGCTGGAGCACCTTTTAAAAATAAATCCCTCCAACGAAAAAGCGCAAAAACTCCTCAGGGAACTGAAAATTGGGAAAAAGAAAAACAGCTTAACCGCGAATTACGTTAATGATTTTCTCGATAACGGAGATGTTTGGTATTGGGCTTACCTGCAATACGGAAGAAAGATTCCGATAGGTGAATTATTTGCTCGGGTTAATTATGCCCACCGCAACAATATGGATGGACTCCAGTATGAGGCCGATGCTTATCTCAAAACAAGCAGTTCAAATTATATCTATCTGAATACCGGCTTTTCGAATGCAACATTGTTCCCCCGATATAGGGATGGCTTCGAATTTTTCCAGGTATTACCGAAAAAGTTCGAAGCATCGCTGGGTTTCAGGTATTTCTGGTTTAATTCAGCCTCTTCCCAGGTGCTGGTTTATACGGGTTCTTTTGGCAAATACTGGACAAAATACTGGTTAGCTTTTCGGGAATATGTTGTGCCGCTGAATGGTAAGATATACTTTACCGAATTGCTGGAAGGACGTCGATATTTCAACGATAAAGAAAACTATCTTGGGTTTCAGTACATCCATGGCGCATCGCCGGATGAAAAACGCATCATCAATAATAATGAAACCCAGCTAACCTACAAGGCCGACGAAATAAAGCTCACTTATAGTCATCGTTGTGCTTTATACTGGATCTATAAAATCAGAGGAGGCTACGAACGAAGGTATTCCTCCTATTACATGAATAAATATACGATTGACCTTACCCTGGCAAGAATTTTTTAACATCTTATGAATAAAGCCTCCAAAACAAAGAAAATTAATCCCATAAAAGTGATGTTGTTTTTCGTGATACTCCTCACGGGAATTTCACCTGCGATAATGGGTCAAGCCAATGATTACAACAGCAGGTTTGTAAGTCTGATTGTCGATCCCAGAACATCGAAGATTGAGCTATACTGGAAAGATGATAAAAATGTTATCATCAAAAGCTTTCGAAATTTAAAAAGTTACGTCGAAACTAAGGGGAAACGGTTAAAGTTTGCAATGAACGGAGGAATGTTCATGGAAGACTATGCTCCGCTTGGTCTCTTTGTGCAAAAACAAAAAACAATTAAAAAACTAAACACTGCAACCGGCAGTACAAATTTTTATATGAAGCCCAATGGCGTATTTTACATCACCACAGATAACATAGGTCATGTCTGCACCACATCCACCTATGTTAATGACGGAAATGTAAACTTTGCAACACAATCGGGCCCCATGTTATTGATCGATGGCAAGATAAACACCGAGTTTACAAAGGGTTCAAAAAACATAAACATCAGGAATGGTGTGGGCATTCTTCCCAACAACAAGGTGATATTTGCAATCTCCACTGACTTTGTTAACTTTTATGATTTTGCCGAATACTTTAAAAATATGGGTTGCTCCAATGCACTTTATCTCGATGGGGCCGTATCTCAAATGTACCTTCCTGAGAAAAACCGGGAGCAAATGACTGGTGATTTCGGCGTTATTATTGGCATTGCGGAATAAACGCTCGTGGTATGCTACCGAAATGGTCAGAATCCCGACCATTTTGAGTTACTCGTGTTTCCTGTTGTTTTATGAGCTGTTCCTGATTACTGCCAACTTCCTTGCAGGTATCAGAAATAGTTTTTATTCCCACCGCAACAATAATCAATATTATTTGTCTGAAATAACGGGGTAGTCTGAAAATTTAATTTAACTACCTCTTTTACTAAGAATTCAATGAAATATTCTATTCTTAAAGAAAAAACGATCATTAAAAATTATTAAAGATGATAACCCATAATTTAGGATACCCCCGCATTGGAAATGACAGGGAAATAAAAAAATCCGTTGAAGGATATTGGTCAGGGAAAGTGACTTATACCCAGTTAATACAAGCAAGTAAGGAGATAAAACGAAAGAACTGGTTAATGCAAAAGGACCTGGGTATTAATTTGATACCTTCCAACGACTTTTCGTTGTATGACCATGTATTGGATATGGCGTTTGCTATAGATGCGATTCCTAAACGTTACGCTCACCTGGCACATAACTCCGATAAAGCAAAGCTTGACTTGTATTTTGCAATGGCAAGGGGCTATCAGGAAGGAGAAACAGATATTACGGCCATGGAAATGACCAAATGGTTTGACACGAACTACCACTATATCGTACCTGAATTTTATAAAGATCAAAAATTCAGGTTGACTAATTTGAAGTTTATAAACGAATTTCTTGAAGCAAAACAATTAGACATCATCACGAAACCGGTCTTATTGGGTCCTGTTTCATTTTTACTATTGGGGAAGGAAAAAGGACCGGATTTCGACCGGATTGATTTGTTAGAAAATCTTCTTGCAGTCTATTTTGACATGCTGATGATCTTAAACACCAATGGAGCAAAATGGATTCAATTTGACGAACCCTTTTTGGCATTAGATTTAACGGAGAAGCAAAAGAAAGCTTTCAAAGTGGCTTATTCCCGGATTAAGGAAAGTTTTCCGGAAATCAATATTTTGATAGCCTCCTATTTTGATGGGTTGGGCGACAATTCTGAACTCATATCGGGTTTGCCTGTTGATGCAATCCATCTCGACCTGGTAAGAGCGCCTGAGCAGCTGGATCTTATACTGAATTTGATTCCTGAAGATAAGGCATTATCCCTGGGTATTGTAGATGGCCGGAACATCTGGAAAAATGATTTTGAAACTTCATTAAAGGTTATCCATAAAGTTATTGAAAAAATTGGGTTGATAATAAAATTGTCAAAAAAAATTATTGTCACCCTCCCGCCATTTTAATAGCTTCAGCC
>CAYZNC010000498.1:0-4315 GCA_964478555.1 uncultured Bacteroidales bacterium
ACAGTCGTTGAAACGATATTTTCAGAAAAACATTCAGTTGTTAAATACGATTCAAATAAGGACTAAAACCCACCTGCGTTTTGTACTTCAGCATGACGTACAACATTTGGATATGCTACAAAAGAACACTAAAGCCCTGATCAAACACCTGTTAAATAACGAACAAAAGCGCTTATCCAAATTAGATAATGCTAACGAGCTATTAAATCCTTTACAAATTCTAAAGCGGGGTTATACCATTACCTATCATCATGGCAAAATAGTGAAGAGCGTTAAGCATCTTAGGGAGGGTGACACGATTGAAAATACTTGGATTGATGGAAAGGCGTCGAGCACTGTAAATGAAGTAACTTATAAAAATGACCCCAAACCCTCCGCCAGTAGTCGGACAGGCATTAAATAAGGGGCTATAACAGTTTCGAACAAACTTAAACTTCTGAAATATTAAAAAAGTAAGTAGAACCTTGAGCAGAAGTCAAACAAAAAATATTAAATTTTAAACATAACGCATGGAAAAGAAAAAGTTGACTTATAAAGAAGCAGTCAAAGAAGTGGAAGAAATTCTGGAAAAACTGGAAAACGAAGAACTGGATGTGGACGAATTATCGGTGAAGGTAAAACGGGTATCGCAACTTCTCAAATACTGCAAGGACAAGCTTGCCGGAACAGAAAAAGAAATCAGGGGTATTATTGATGAAATGGAGGAATAGAACCAAGCTATAAGGTATAAGAAACAAGAGTCAAGAGCCAAGACTCAAGATGAACCAAAAAATAAGGGCTGCCTAACCCTTTTAAGCAACCCCTTACAATCTAACTAAACTACAGTAAATATACACCTATTGATAATAGTTCTTTTTCCTTATTGCTCCGAATACCCGAGTACTTTCCAGCTTGCAGGTCCGCTACTATGGGAAAAACTTGCGAAAGGGTATATTTCAGGTAAAAGACCGAGGCAAAACTACCGGATACCAAAATTTTATCTATACCTGAAATTCGGTATTTTTTGAAAAAAGTAAAATATCTTGCCTAATCCAACGCAACCATCCGCATGATCTACACATCATAAGAAAAACTCCAATATGAAACTACAAAATCTACTTTTTATGCTCATTCTTACTATAACAGGATGCAAAAAAGATAATCAGTTAGCGGTATTGAATCAGGAAATTGTATTTCAGAGCGAGTATATTAATTATGCATGGGTTTATGTCCATGAAGGTTTTGTGATTGATTCCTCGGGGAATATCAGAACATACAAATTACCAAAGATCTGGCATTTTGCAGATACGAATGGTTACATCAGTGCTGCGGACATGCTTGAAAACATACAACAACTTAACCCACCAAGCTCCAAAGTAAATAAAGATACTTTACTGCAAAATTATAATAAGCTTATACTTGCCGCAAGCGGTGTATTAACGGAGCCTAAAGTTGAAATGTTTGATGCGGGTGGAACAGTTACTTCAGGATTTATTTATGATTCAAAATTGAAAAAATACAAACAAATTTTAATCAGACAAACAGGTGATGTTTATATTGAAAATCAGTCGCCATATGCTAAGGAAATATATGATTGGATAATAAACATAAATAAATAATATAATTATGATCAGATTACTTCTAATACGGTATGCTGGTTTACCGTTCTGAGAACGATACATAATGCAGCGATGTAGTATATTCACTACACATAACTGTTATTCAGTATATTGAATATACACAGTTAAAGACCGCATCAAATCAAAGTCATTTTAGACAACATTTGGGACAAAAAGTCAATAGAATTGCTCCGATTCTACTCGTATTTTTCGGGCTTTATGAAAAGAATTTTGTAATTTTGTTACCTCCAAACAGCCAACAATAAACCCTTTTGCCAAACTATCCCGCCTTAGACAAATTAACATGTTGAGGGTTACTGTCGGACGTAAAACCAATGGAATGCCATTACTTCAAAATAAGAATTACAAATTTACATCTACTTCTAATTTAATACTATGAGAAAAAATTTACCCAAACTATTAGTAATTGCTATGGGATTCGTTTTCTTGTTTACCGGGATATCGAATGCTCAGCGACAGATGGAAAAACTAACCCGTGGTGTGGTTGCAGTGCGTACTGACGTAGGCCACGTATTTATTAGCTGGCGGGTATTTGGAAACGATGATCCAACTACAAGTTTTAATCTTTACCGGGGGACCACCAAGGTCAACTATACGCCCATAACCGGCGCAACTAATTATATTGACACCATAGCCACTGACGATGTATATAGTGTAAGTGCCATTATTAATGGTGCTGAGCAGACAAAGTCACCAACAGCAACTGTATGGCCACAGTTTTACAAGGAAATACCGATTAATGTTCCGGCAGGTGGAACAACGCCGGATGGCGTGGCCTATACTTATAGCCCCAACGATTGCAGTGTGGGCGATGTTGATGGCGATGGCGAATATGAAATTTTATTAAAATGGGATCCATCCAATTCGAAAGATAATTCACAGAGTGGTTATACCGGAAATGTATATCTCGATGCTTATAAGTTAAATGGAACTTTTTTGTGGAGAATCGATTTGGGAAAAAACATTCGTGCGGGAGCCCATTACACTCAGTTCATGGTGTACGATTTAGATGGCGATGGAAAAGCCGAATTAGTATGCAAAACAGCCCCGGGAACTAAAGATGGACTCGGAAATTACCTGACCGGCGCAGCAACAGGAACTGACAATACGGCTGATTATCGGAACACAAGCGGATACATACTTTCAGGTCCTGAATACCTTACTATATTTGAAGGCGCAACAGGTAAAGAAATGCAAACCATTAATTACGAGCCTGCCAGAGGGAATGTTGGAGATTGGGGAGATACTTATGGAAACCGGGTAGACCGCTTTCTGGCATGCATAGCCTATCTCGACGGTAAAACTCCAAGTGTGGTTATGTGCCGTGGTTATTATACCCGAGCCTATCTCACAGCATACAAATGGAATGGAAGTACGCTAACCAAACAATGGGCATTTGACAGTAACACACCCGGGAATGGTGGCTACGCTGGTCAGGGATACCATAACCTAAGCGTAGGTGATGTTGATGGCGACGGATTTGACGAAATTGTATATGGGGCATGCACTATCGACCATAATGGAACAGGCTTATATACCACCGGTTTGGGCCATGGCGATGCACAACATCTGGGTGTGCTAGACCCAAGCAGGCCAGGATTGCAATCCTTTAATGTGCATGAAGATTATCCTCAGGCCAATGGGATAGAAATGCATGATGCGAAAACCGGAAAAATTTTATGGGGAGTTCCCAATACAGGAGATGTCGGAAGAGGCATGTCTGCTGATGTTGATGCTGCTCACCCTGGTTGTGAATTTTGGGCAGCCGGATATGGTTTATATGATTGTAAAGGAAACCTAATCTCCACAACGGCACCTTCATCCTGTAATTTTGGTATCTGGTGGGATGGTGATGACCTTCGCGAATTGCTCGACGGAACTAAACTGGATAAATACGGCGTAGGCCGTTTAGTGACCTTATACAATTACGGAACAGCAACTGCCTGCAATGGAACAAAGAATACACCCAATTTACAAGCTGATATACTCGGTGACTGGAGAGAGGAAATCATTCTTCACTCCAGTGATAATACTAAATTATTGATCTTTACTACCACCACACCTACAACACGCCGGTTGTTCACGCTTATGCACGACCCGGTTTACAGAATGGGTGTAGCACGCGAAAATACCGCATATAACCAGCCTCCGCAGGTTGGATTCTATTTAGGCTATGGCATGCCAAATCCTGCCAATCCCCCAATGCAACAAGTAAAATTATCATGGAAGGGAGATGGAACTTCAAATCTATGGGATATCAACACCTCAGCAAATTGGCTTACTAAAGGAACCGCAGCAGTTTTCAATCAGGGCGATACCGTGATGTTCGATCTTTCAGGCTCAAATACAGTGCCAATAGGAATCACAGGATCTGTTGCACCTGGCTATGTAATTGTTAACTCTGCAATTAACTACGCCTTTGCCGGTACAGGTGCTTTAACAGGCCCTATGAATCTGACAAAAGCAGGCCCTGGCTCTCTCACGTTTAATACCAACCAGACTTATACCGGAAATACAAAAGTTGATGAAGGAGGATTATTTGTGAACGGGAATCTTACGCAAAGTACTGTGAGTGTGAACTGGCATGCAAAAATCGGAGGATCCGGAACAATTGGTCAAAATGTTTCACTCGCCAGTGAGGCAATTATTGTACCAGGGTCGGAAGGTGGCACAGGAACCGTTACCTTTGCAAACGG
>CAYZNC010000499.1:0-4311 GCA_964478555.1 uncultured Bacteroidales bacterium
TCCTAAAAAATGATATGAAACGTTTAAAAAAACTTCTATTAATCTTTACACTCCTTGTCTTGAATGTGTGAATCATGCAACTCTTATCAAAATTTGTATAACATAAACAAATTCCAAATGTGCTAACTTTGATTCGTAACTCATAACTTGTCCCGCAGTGGTGACAGCCATGAGATCACTAATAAAAGCACAGAAACATGAATGAACAAGAGCACGATCGTAAGCCCCGCCTAAAACGTATACATCATAGTTTGATTTTTTGGCTTGTCTCTATTTTGATGTTAGTTGGCATCATCTATTATGCCATGACGGTTGACTTTGCATTTGCACCCCACAAACCACTAAAACATCCTGCGCAAAATAGCAGAACACCATAGGCAAGCGTGAAAACCCCGCAAGAAGTAACGCACGATATAGGGCATTAACAAAAAACTATGAAACGCTCAAAACTTATCACCATATATTTTTTTTTAGTCTTAGGAATAGGTGTAATATTGACAGTTTTCGGCAATGAAAAAATAAACCTGTATGGCCCTGTAATTTATATGCTCACGGGTTTTCCTGTTTTATTCGGACTATTTTACCTGAATTTTTATCAATTTAGCGCACTATTAAAAAAAACACGTCCGGATTTATTTGAGAAATATATTCTAAATTATAGTGTATTGAAAGGAAAGGTCATCACCACATTTAGTTTATTCAACAATTTGGATTTTAAAGAGATTGATTCAAAAGAACTTAGCGAAAAATATAAACTAACGATGAAAACATTTAGACTCGCGATTCTATCTATCGTTTTGATTATCCCAATTGTAACAGGACTTATCCTGTTTAAATAAGCAGTAAAACTTTAAATACCGCTTTTGTAGAATATTTTTAGTGGAATAACCAAAATCTGCCTTTGGTTATTGGTTCATCAATCACCACAGAGATTCTCAAAACTTATCCACACACTGGCGAATACAGAACCCATTTTTTGTGAGAAATTGCTAACAGCCAATAGCTAATCGCTGTTTTATTGCTAACCGCTAATTGCCGATTTCAACCCTCGGCACCCTGCTTGTCTCCGCATCACCCGAAATATTATGGGCGTAATTGACAACATCCAGTGTTTTGGCTGTAATCTTTATCAGTACAAACCTGTTCTGCCAGTCGGGTATGCCTTCCCAGTACGAACGTTTCATCTTCACCAGTAATTCTTTATCGTCTATAACCACCGCAGTACCTGTTATAGTCACATAGCCTTTAACGTGGCTGAGATCCGCATAATAAACGCAAACGTTGGGATTCTTCTTAAGATCGCTTACTTTTCTGCTTTTTCGTGAAGTGGCAAACCAGATCACCTTTTCATCACTTTGAGGAAACGGGTTCATGGTTCGTACCTGAGGCAGTCCCGTGGAATCGATAGTAACAAGGGCGCAATAGTTCACCGATTTCATAATTTCACTTGCAGCCTGCAAAAGTGTATCACGAGGAATGGTAGATTGCACTTTTTGAGCATTGGTTTTCAACGGAAGCGCTGCTAAAACAAACATAATTATACAAAAGCCTGGATTTTTAGTGTAGTTTTTGATCATGATTATAAAGTATTAAAATAAAAGTTCTAACACATATGACCATCGACAGGTTATTTACCCTATTTAAAGTGGTTAGATTTTGGCTATAGGCGTTTGGCGGTTAGCTGTTGGCAGATACTAACAACCTGGAATTTCAATTTATTTTGAGAACTAACCGCTGTGGAAGCCCAGCCAAAAGCCAACCGCTAACAGCCAATAGCTGCTTTTACGATACCATTTTCCTTTTTCCATTTGTTAAAGAGTCGTTCAAATTCTTCAGGCGTGTAGAATGGAGCGTCTTCCGCTTCATTGATGCCGACCATAAACTCTTCACGAATAAGTTTTTCTCCTGCAAGCATCCATTTGTTTTCTTTCCTTCTCATAATATTAATCCTTCTCAAACTTTGTTTTGAAGTGCTTTTGTTGATTGGTTGTTTTTTCACGTAAATTGCTAACTGACAAATGAATAAAATGTTGTTTATCTATTTGGCAAAAGGTTGCAAGTTGCGATCATTAACCCCATAACTTATTACACAATTCTTTTAAATACTTACACTATTCACACATTTTTCAGCTATAGAAGCCAAAAGCTAACCGCTAGTAGCCAATAGCTGGTCTGGGAATAATGCAACTTATCGTTAAAGTTGTGTAAATATTTCAGGAGTGAATGGCCGTACCTTTGTGTCGTAAAAATTTCGCCAAATATTAATTAAATCTTAAACATATGAAAATTCAAAAATTAATGTCATTTTTAGGATTAGGTATAATCCTGATATTTATTCAGTTTAGTGTAAGTGCGATAAAGCCCGATCATCCTCATTACTTGTACGCCCTATCCGATCTGCGCGCAGCCCGTTGGATGATTGAACATCGAACCGGTGACTGGCAACGAACAGTAGATGAAGTTGCCGCAGTTAAACAAATTGACGAAGCTATAAGCGAAATGAAGAAAGCCTCCATTGATGACGGCAAGGATATTAACGATCATCCGAAAGCAGAAGAAATCTCAAATCATGTTGGACGTTTACATGCTGCAGTGGAATACCTTAAAAAAGCCCACAAAGACGTAAACAAAGATGAAGATAATAGATTCGCCGAGGGACTTCAAAAACGGGCCTTAGAACATATCAATGAAGCTATTCGACTCACTGAGAAAGCCATCCATCAATAAAACCAGGAGAATATATTAATTTGATGAAATAGCCGATTTTGAGATTCCTCCCGCTGGTCGTTATGACAGCAATCGTAGTGTAGTGAAAGAGGATGGGAATGGCCTTGTAGAGACACAGTCGCGCCTCTACAAGGCCATTCCCATCCTCACTAACACCTTATCATGACGGTCATCCCGAGTGAAGCGAGGGATCTCTTGGGACTCGATTGCTTGGGAAAGTATAGGAAGAGGACCGGCAAAAATTAAAAGAATTGGGCGAGAAATCTGGAAACAGGGAGTTCAGAAATTGCTAAATTTCACTTAATTTTGTACTTTTTAACTTGCACACAACCCCACCTTTTATGCTGAAAAAACTTATCCTCCCCATCGTTGTTATAACCACATTAACAGGATGTAGGGAAAACACAAAAACATCCTCATTTATGAAGGGAGACACAAAATTCGAGCAAATTTCGGATGACTTTATTAAAGGTTATCTGGCTTGGCGACCTGAAGCTTCGGTTATATTGGGAATTCATGATTTCGACGGGGTCATTTCAAATTTTAGCAAAGATTCAAGGGAAAACGAACTCGCCAGATTAAAAAAGTACGACCAATTGCTTAACGACTTTGATACCACATCGCTGAGTCCCAAAGCATATTATGACTTGCGCATATTGCAATGCGGCATAAAGAGGGAATTATTCAATTTTGAAGTGGTGGAAGCTTTCACTAAAAACCCGATGACCTATGCCGGCGCCCTGGATGTGAGCGTCTATATCAAGCGAAATTTTGCACCCCTCAGAGATCGCCTGAAATCGGTTATTGCTATTGAGAAAGAAGCCCCCGAATTCTTTTCCACAGCAAAATCCAATCTGGACGACTCCCTCGCCAAGCCATATATAGAGACTGCCATACAAATAGCCAGAGGCTTTACAGATTTTTTTAACAGCGATTTAAAAACTGCATTTAAAGAACTGGAAAAGGATTCGCTGATGACGGTATTCGACAGCGTGAACGACAGCGCTATCAAAGAACTGAACGCATTTATTTCCTGGCTCGAAAAAGAAAAGCTTCCAAAAGCCAATAACCATTATGCACTTGGCAAAGAAAAATACCGGAAAATGCTGCTTTATAGCGAGGCCATCACCATGGCTCCTGAAAAAATACTGTCCATAGGTCAAGCAAAGCTTGAGCAGGAAAAGGCCATATTTAACGCAACTGCGAAAGTGATCAATCCCCGTAAAAAGGCGGTAGAAGTTTACCATGACCTTCAGAAGGAACATCCCACTTCAAACAACCTGATTAGTGATGTCAAAAAAGATGTAGAATCAATACGGCAGTTTATCGTCGATAAGAAACTAGTAACGATGCCGTCTGAATCTCATGTTCAGGTTAAAGAAACACCAACATATGCCAGATCCACAAGCACTGCTTCAATGGATCCTCCGGGTCCATTCGAGAAGAAAGCAACTGAAGCATATTACTACATTACACCGATTGATTCGACGTGGACCGCAAAACAAAAAGAAGATTGGCTTTCAATGTTTGATTATTACACAACTGATATCGTCACTATTCACGAAGTATACCCGGGTCACTACA
>CAYZNC010000500.1:0-4309 GCA_964478555.1 uncultured Bacteroidales bacterium
TGTAAATTAAGACGGACACAAGCACGCTATTAAAATGCCGTGCTTCGGAGCTCAAACCCTCAGGGTTTTCGAAACCCTGAGGGTTTAATACAGTTGAGAAGGTCTGCCACACTTATAATTTTAACCCAAGAGCCCTTGAGAAGATCCACAATACTTGGAGTTTCAACCCCATACCCCTTAAAAAAGGGGTTATAACAGTTGCGTTTAAATTCGAACTTTCGGAAAAAGTAGCCTAACGTATCGAATCAAACGATGTAAAATTCTTCAAACCACCTTCTTTCACAATAACATTTTCTACCTGAGCATAGGACGGACCGGTTTTACACCATTCCACAAACTCAGCCAATGCAGAACTATTCCCTTCAGCCTCCATATAAACAGACCCATCCGATTCGTTTCTAACAAAGCCGGTAATACCTATTGAATTCGCTTGTCGAATAGCATGATACCGAAAACCAACACCCTGCACAGTTCCATAAACATGAATATTGAAATGTTGCATAACAACTTGTGAATTTCATTATTAGCACTTTACAAAATTAAGAAATAAAAAAGGAGAATTTCCCACTTTTATACCCCAATATTTTTTATTTCCTACAAAATATAAATATCTGGATATGTACTGATTTGCTAGGTTAGTATCTGGGCTGAATGAAGATAAAATCATTATATTTTACCACAGATTCTCACAAATTTTCACAGATCAAATATCTGTGTTAATCCGAGTTATCTGAGGTGAATCGAGATTATATTTTACAGATTTTAATGGACGCTTCATTTTGCCGGTTATCCGTTGTATATTATTCAGGACTATAACTCTGACCCTGGCTTTGCACCGGTTGCTCAGCAGGTTTGGATTTTGATTTATCGTTTTGTTTCCCTTTGCCTATACCGAAATTATAGCGATAGGTAAGGGTAACCGTTAATTCGTAATGTTTTTCACTTTTCACATGATCCTGTCGCAAAGCATAGATTCCGTTCAGGTCAAAGTTGTGTTTTTTGTGAAGTACATAGCCCATACCTGCCCGTGTTACATAAACATCGGACTGAATTTTCCCATAGGTCAGACTCTCATTATAAGATATTCCCAGCGAAGCATTCATCTTTTTATCAAAAAGCGTTTTACGGGCCGAAAAGGTTGGTCCAAATATTTCGCTCATTAAACTGGTATCAACATTACGATTGTAATTCACCGTTAAACCCATGGTTAAGCCCAATTTGACAAACGACACATTATAGCCCGCCATGGAATTGTAAAATTTTGCACCTGACTGCGATGGATTA
Source organism: uncultured Bacteroidales bacterium (assembly GCA_964478555.1). Classification (GTDB taxonomy): domain Bacteria; phylum Bacteroidota; class Bacteroidia; order Bacteroidales; family JAAUTT01; genus JAAUTT01. Next base: position 1,285 of record CAYZNC010000500.1, read on the forward strand.
TCTGATTGCTTATCAGCAGCCCGCTGATAATTTAATGAGAACATAAGGTTGTTGTGGAGCTTTTCGCCTGAGCCAGGACTGTAATTTACCATGCCTCCGTAATTTTCAGTAAGTTGAGTAAAATCGAGGGTATCAAGCTTTCCATAAGGACTCGTATTGTTGATATTATCGAAAGCGGTTTTGATGTTGGTATAACTGGTAAAATTAGAATAGTTGAGACCCAGGTTTAATTTTTTGGTAAGATTTAAACCCATACTGGCATTACTCACTATACGTTTATTCTGCTGATGCTTGGTACCATCCAGATCGTCTCGTTGCAAGCCTGTGCTAAGAGAGAGCGTTACTTTATCTTTAAATGCACGTCCGGCATAATTAAAGGTAAAATTTTCAAAATCATTGTTGGAGTAGTAAGCACCCAACGTTTTGTAACCCGGATCGATACGCTCGTACCCCACACCAATGGTACCAATTATGGTATTCAATCCCGAGTTTAACTTGTACGCGGTATAACGATGTGTAGATGTTCTGTAAGCAAACCCCGGAACAAACGTGCTTTTACCATCGAGTATTTCAGCATGGGTATCCTCTGAAATCAAGGATTGACCTATTTCAAAAGCAAAATTTACATTTTTTATTTTGTTGATGTTACCGGCCAGAGAGTAGCATAAGTTCTCTTGAGGTCTGATGGCAAGCGTGCTATCCTCAAATCCGGATAATGAACTTTTATTATCTCTTCCATAAAAGGTAGAAAGCGAAACCGCTCCTCCGTTAAAGGTATATTCCGTTTTCAAGCCGGAACCGAAACGGTAATAGGCTGGTTCGACCAAGCCAGTTGTATCAGGTAATACGCGTTTTTGCATACGGCCTGCCATTAGGCTTACTTTGAAGTTACCCGGAGGCGTCAAATCCACTCCACCACCTAAAAACTGATGCCCGTTAAGTGTATAAGGAGAAAAGCTCATGGAAGAATACCCAATATGTGTTTGAATCCATTTATACGTTGGGCTTAATGTAAACTGATTAAAAGGCTGCTGATAACTCCACCGGTTATTCGAATATACAGCAGAAATGGGAATTGACCATCCGAAAACCGCTACATTTAGATTAGCACTTACCGTATACGAATATGGCTTACGATAGGATGAATGTTGATCAGCATCGTAATAAACCTGTGTAGCCGATATCCCTCCGTCGATGGTAACCGGTTTAGCCTTGTCAACATTCGACAGATCCTGGGCATGAGACATATAAGGTATAAGACACAAGACATAAGGGAGAAAGCATAAAATAAATCTTAATCTCTTTGCTTTTTCTCTGTGTAAGTCCGTGTTTTCCTCTGTGTACCTCTGTGTACCACCTTTAATTTTACCACAGAGATCCACAGCCTCTGTCCTTTGATTTATATTCATAGGTTTATTGGTTGTTCACTAATCATTTCTCATTGTTCATTTCTCACTGTTCCCTGTTCATTACTCAATACTCCACCGAAACCGGCACCGATACATTTCCCATGGAACCATTGGCAAATTGAGCTCGCACTGAAAAAGTATATTTGGTACCTACAATAACCCGCTGCTCAGTAAAGGTTGTGGTAGGTGCTTTCACAAATGTGTAAGCCGAGATTGGCTCCTCACCTACCCCACGATAAATAATGTATTTTACGATACCGGGTACCAAAGGCGAATTCCATTTCAGCTCGATCACTCCTTTATTGCGAAGGGCGGTTGCTTTTAAAGTAATGTCGGTATTAGGTTTGAGTCCCGATACGGCTGAAACGACAGCAGGTATCGATTTGTTACCGTCCTGGTCGATGGCGATAAACCGGTAATGATAAACCGTGTCGCCCAGGGCAGTGCTATCGATGATGTTTTCTATGGTTACATTGGTAAATCTGCCAATTAAAATTTGTTTGGTACTATCGCTGGTGTATCTGCGTAATTCTTGCCGTGCAACATCATCAGAAGTACTGGAGGACCAGGAAAGATAAATGCCTTTTACATCAGAACGCACTTCCTTAAAAACCGGCCGTACGGGTGGAATAAAGTCGGGACGTTTTACCTCGAGATGTTCGGAGAAACCGGAGTGGTTCTGGCGTTTGTCTATAGCCATGAGTTGGTAATAAATATGATGCGTGAGGGTTTGGATGTTGATGTGATCATAATACACTGTGTCCTGCACTGGAGCAATGGTAAGCTGCGAAAATTCCTCGTTCAGATTGTTGGCCCGGTAAACACGATAACCATACATGTCGGGCTCGGTATTTGCCTTCCAATGAAGGGTTACTTTGCCAGTGGAATCAACTTTTGCTGCAAGTCTCACAGGAGGTACTGGTGGAAAACTGTCCACAGGTTGTACCAGAACGGCAAGCGACATGGTAATGTCACCACTTTGTCCAATGGCAAATATCTTGTAGTAGTTGGTTGGTAACGGCACAGTATCGGTATACTGACGTGTCTTTGGAGACAGCACACCGGATATATCCTTAAAACCGGTGGCATCGGTATGCGAACGCATCACACGAAATCCGGTTATAGCTTTATTTTCTTTGGGGAATGTCCAGCCAAGTGTAGCTGTTTTCGTATCTTTGGATTCATATTGAGTGATTACCGGAAAGTCGGTAAGAATTGGACCTCCCTTTAATCCGGTAGTATCCGACCACGGTCCTCTTTCTCCGAATGGGGAGATTCCGCAGATCCGGTATCGCATTTTCACTACTTCGGAAGGTAGTGTATCGGTATAGGTAAAAAAAGGAGAGTGATCGCCTTCGTCGGCCATGGGATTAACCAAAGGTTCTGCATTCAATTGTTTAAAATCAGAACTATCGATGGACCGCTCTACAAAATAAGCAGTATATTCATTCTCAGCACTCATTCGATCCCAGGCAAGCAATACATTTTTTCCCTGTTTATGAACTCCCAGGTGAGAAATTTTCGGTAAAGGTCTGTATTCCAAAAAGCCTGAAAGCACATAGCCGGTATCTATTTTTTGAGCGGCATAGCCATTGATGGTGACCTTATATAAATAG
>CAYZNC010000501.1:0-4297 GCA_964478555.1 uncultured Bacteroidales bacterium
TTGAAGCTGATAAGTTGAATATTAATACTTCCATTCCGGGACTTATTCAAATCATAGGACTTAGCGGGAAAGAAAAGGTATCAGTATTTGACATCCTGGGTCGCAGCATAGCGGTGAAAGATACTCATTTAATTTCTGTAAGATCAGGAATTTACATCGTAAAGGTTGACAGCCGCGTTGCCAAGGTCTATGTTAAATAAGTAATGATAAAGTGTTCAGAAAAACCTGTCAGGTTTTGAAAACCTGACAGGTTTAAATTCAAGTATTTAGTCTAAAAACTTAACTTTTAATATTATAACAACTAAATATTAACATTACAACCCTTTGAGATCTGGAGATTTAAACTCATTAAACCTGTAAACTATGAAAAATAAAATCTACCCCTTGCGATTAATGGAAGCAATTAAAGTATCTCTCTTTTTAATAACCTTATTTTTTTATTCTCCAATCTTTGGGCAGGCACCCACAAACGGCCTGAAGTTATATTATTCATTTGAATCGGCACCGGGTGATGTGGTTCCCGATCTGTCAGGAAATGGTTATAGTGGAACCCTTTTAAATGGAGCTGCAGTGGGCACCTCCACGGATGGTAAAAAAGTGCTGATTTTAGGCAGCGATGGTAACGATTACCTCGATATGGGCAGCGCTGTTGGGGGATTAGTTTCTACCTTGACAAATTTTTCTATTTCTGCTTTTGTTTATGTTGATGCAGCCACCAACCTTGGTGCCAACGGCAACTTTGTGGCTGTTTTTACCAACTCAGACGTTCAAGCACAAGGACCGGCAGGGGCTACCGGGTTTTGCTATTTACAGGCAAAACGCAGCCGTTATGCAGTATCTCCTTCCGGTTGGTGTTGCGAGGAAGGAGCACAGGATATAGGTGATATTGCGAAAGGCAGATGGGTACATATGGCTTACACACAATCGGGTACCCAAGGCATTTTATACATCGATGGTGCTCAAAAAGGTATCAGTACCTTTACTTTAACACCTTCGAATTTAGGTAGTACGCCTTTCAATTATATTGGCCGACCCTGTTTCTCAGGTGATGCATATTTGATGAATGCCATGATCAGCGATTTTCGCATCTATAACAGGGCATTAACCAGCACTGAAGTTTTGCAAACAGCCGGATACCCTGCCGAATTGATCACCCAATGGCAAAATCTTGATTTAGGAAATTTATCGGCCGTTAAGACTGATCTCTCCCTGCCGCTGACCTTGGGGTCACAAGGAGTTTCTGTTAGCTGGGTAACATCAAATACTAATTATATCAAAAACGATGGTAAAGTTACACGGCCTGTCCAATATGATGCAACGGTTAAACTGACGGCCACATTGAAGATGACAGTTGGTTTAAAAACAGATAGTATTGCGAAAGATTTTACGGCAACGGTAGCTTCTACTAATCCTGCTTCGGAGCTTTTGGCTAAATGGAACTTTGCAACTGCTAAAATTTCAATGCACCATGATACTATTAAAGTTGCTGATGAATCTACAAGCGGCTTTGTGGCTTCTTTAAAAAACGTTGCGAAAATCAGAACCATAGGCACATCTGTTAAATATAACGTTTTGGATCTGGGCAACAGTAACGGTTATTTTGATTTGGACACCGTTATTGGGACTGCCATTTACGCACTTGGTAACTATACCATAGGAGCGTATTTCCGTATAGACAGTACCAATACAACACTTAACAATAACGGTAATTTTCTGTGGAATTTTTCTAATTCGGCAGATATTGCAACCGATGCAAATGGGGTTATGTTTGGTTCCTTAAAAATACAGGGAAACAGAATTTCCAAATTACATTGGAGTGGTGAACAAGGGGTATCCCTGGGAACCAATGCACCCAAAGGAAAATGGCATCACATGGCATACAGCCAAAATGGTACAACAGGTATCCTTTTCATAGACGGAGTTGCTGTATTAACAGGCACAGTTACTCATTTACCTTCTACGGCTTTGCCCCTGGCAGGACGAACCGGCACACGCTATAACTGGCTTGGACGTTCAGGTTATTCCACCGATAGCTACCTGCAAAAAACCCTGGTGTATGGTTTCGAACTCTATGGTGTTCCATTAACACAGGATGACCTTCTGGAAAGTTTAGATGTCGATGGTGTAGTTGCATCATTGAATTCGGCTTATACTGAAAATTCAGATGTGATTCTGCCTGAATTAAATACAGAAAAAAATAATCTTAGTTTAGGTGATTTGACGGCCGTAACCGCTAATATTACATTACCTTTAAACGGCACACTCGATCCTTCTATTACAATTAGCTGGACATCCGGTAATCCACTCCTGGTAAGCACCGGGGGTGTTGTGAACCGTAACGACTACTTAAACACATCGGTTGTTCTCACTGCTACCTTATCCAAAGGCGGACAAAAAGTAACCAAAGATTTTACGGCAACCATCATGGCAAAACCTGGAACGGGCTTTGCTTCTGACCTGCTGTTGAATTATAATTTTGCCAGCAATCTGGTAAGTGGTACAACCGTTACCGATGCCGCGGAAAAACAATTTACAGGAACCTTGAAGAAAGGTGCTAGCGTTGTTACCATAGGACCAGCCGATAACCAACATAATTTGTTGAATTTGGGGACAGATTCAGCCTATTTTGATATGGGTAAAGAATGCGGTAAACTGATCTATGGACTGAATGATTATTCCGTTAGTGTTTATTTCTTAATTAATCGTAATAAAGCTAATTTTTCAAACAACGGGAACTTTATCTATGCCTTTTCCAATAGCGACAGTGCAAATACAAAACGGAACGGATATATGTTCGGTCGTGCAACCAGAGCTTTACATTGTGTTTCGTCAGAATACTGGGGGAGTGGGAATATGCAGACGGCCGATGCTTCCAGTGAAACTTCCAAAGGTTTGTTTCATCATTTCGTATATACACAAAATGGAATGGTTGGCACCGCTTATCTCGATGGAAAAGTAGTATCTTCTGTAGCTGCATTTACCAATATTCCATCCACTGCTTTAGCAAAACCAGCGCTGACAGGTACTCTTTATAACTGGCTCGGGCGACCGAATTATGTTGGTGATACCTACTTATCGAAAGCATTGCTGGCCGATTTCCAATTATACAAGAAAGCACTTAGCGATGCTGATATCAGTGCCATGCAGGTTAAAACCGCCAACCTCAATTTGGCTTACATCCATGATAGTATACCCGAATTGCTGTCGGAAAAAAACAACATTGATTTAGGCGATTTGAGCGCATTGATTTCTGATATTACATTACCTGCCAACGGAACCTTTGATGCTTCGGTTGTCATTACCTGGACATCGTCCTACCCAGGAGCCATAACCACCGGTGGAGTTGTAACCCGTCCCGATTTCTTAAATGCAACCGTAATGCTTACCGCCACTTTAACGAAAAACGGACAAAGCGTAACCAGGGAATTTCCAGCAACGGTACTGGCAAAAACAGGAGGCGGATTTGCCTCGGACTTACTGCTGAATTTTAATTTTGCTTCTAATTTGGTAAGCGGTACAACCGTTACGGATGCTGCCGAAAAGCATTTACCAGGTACCCTGATGAAAGGAGCTACTGTTAGCACTATTGGGACCGGAAGTAATGCCTATAATGTATTGAATTTAGCGTCCGATTCTGCTTATTTTGACATGGGCATTCCTTGCGGACAATTGATTTATGGATTAAGTGATTATTCCATTAGCGTTTATTTTGCTATCGATAAAAATAAAACCAATTTTTCCAATAAAGGCAATATCATCTATACCTTTTCCAATAGCGATAGTTCAAGCGTAAAGAAGAACGGGTATATATTTGGCCGTGCTACCAATGCTACCCATTGCGTTTCACCGAATGCAGAAAGCGGCAACATGCTTACTGCTGCTGCTAAGAGTGAAGTGTCGAAGGGAACTTTCCACCATTTGGTATTTACCCAAAAAGGAAACACCGGAACCACTTACCTCGATGGAGATACTGTTTCCTCTGTTGTTTCATTTACGAATATCCCTTACATGGCCTTGCCTAAAGATGGATTCATGGGAACAACTTATAACTGGCTTGGAAGATCCAGCTACCAGGGCGATGCTTATTTAGCCAATGCTATGATAGCCGATTTCAAACTATATAAAAAAGTACTTACGGGTGCAGAAGTCAAGACGATGCAGGATGAAAAGGCAAGTCTCGACGCTGCCTATAAAGGTACTTCGGCCGTAGCAAAGGTTGAAATGGATAAATTGAACATCAACACTTCCATTCCGGGACTTATTCAAATCATGGGTCTTACCGGGAAAGAAAAGGTAT
>CAYZNC010000502.1:0-4295 GCA_964478555.1 uncultured Bacteroidales bacterium
TGGATTAAAAGTGTTTTTAATAGCTATGGGAATATCTTTCTTGTAAACAGGATGAATAGTGGGTGTATAAATAACCTTCGCACCGAAATGTGAAAGTTCGATGGCTTCAGCATAGGTTAATGTTTTTATGGCGTAAGCTTTAACTACTTTTTTAGGATCGGCTGTCATAAACCCGTCCACATCAGTCCATATCTCAAGGATTGATGCATTGAGAGCAGCGGCAATAATAGCCGCCGTGTAATCAGATCCACCGCGACCCAGGGTTGTGGGTTCATTAGCTTCGTTACTACCTATAAATCCGGAAATAACCGGAATATGGTCAATTACTTTGAACTGTTCATTGATAAGTTCATCCGTGACATTGAAGTCGACTTTTGCGGATCCGAAAACCGAATTGGTACGAATAAATTTCCTGGCATCATAAAGTTTTCCATTGTTCAGCACTTTGCTAATGATATACGATGAAAGTATTTCGCCAAAACTCAGGATCATGTCCTGAATTTTAGGGGTTAGTTCGTGTAACAGAAACAAACCTTTCAGAATATCATCCAATTCCTGGATTAATGATTTCACAAAAGCCAAAGCAATATCCTGTTCTGCGGAATCGATCAGTTTTTTTACGGTCTCCGAATGTCGCTTTTCAATTTCCTGAATCTGGGTTGTATACGATCCATCACCATGTGCAGCCATATTGGCCGTACAAAGTAACTGGTCGGTTATACCACCAAAGGCAGAAACCACAACGATGCAGCTTTCCTGCTGCGACTCGATAATTTTTTTTACCCTGAGTATGCTCTCAGGAGTTCCCACGGAGGAACCGCCAAATTTTAAAACTTTCATTCGTACTTATTTTAAATAACTGATCGAATGTTCCGATACTAAATAACTGCACTATCAGCAGCCACACTTGGTTCTATCTTTTTGATCAAGCCTTGTAACACTTTACCTGGCCCAACCTCAACAAAATCAGTTGCACCGTCTTTTACCATATTTCTAACTGTTTGTGCCCAACGAACAGGAGCAGTTAACTGCGCTATAAGGTTCTTCTTAATAAGCTCAGGGTCGCTTACCGGCAAGGCACTTACATTCTGGTAAACAGGACATAAAGGAGTGGAAAATTTAGTTTCATTAATGGCTTTCTCAAGTTTTATCCGTGCCGGTTCCATCAGGGGTGAGTGAAAAGCACCTCCCACAGGCAATTTCAAAGCACGTTTAGCACCGAGTCCCTTTAGCTTTTCGCATGCCGTATCAATACCTAAAATACTACCCGAAATAACAAGCTGTCCCGGGCTATTGTAGTTAGCTGCAACGACTATCTCCGGAATAGAAACACAGGTTTCTTCCACAATTTTATCCTCGAGACCGAGTATAGCCGCCATTGTTGAAGGTTCCATCTCACAGGCTTCCTGCATAGCCAAAGCTCGTTTTGAAACCAATACTAAACCGTCTTCAAATGAAAGAGCGCCATTCGCAACCAAAGCCGAAAATTCACCTAATGAGTGACCAGCTACCATATCGGGTTTAAAACTTGCACCCAACACCTTAGCAAGAATAACCGAATGTAAAAAAATTGCAGGTTGAGTAACTTTTGTTTGTTTTAAGTCTTCATCAGTACCGCTAAACATAAGATCGGTAATTCGAAAACCAAGAATACTGTTTGCTTTCTCAAATAAATCTTTGGCCAAAGGTGAGTTGTCGTACAGATCCTTACCCATGCCAACAAACTGAGCACCCTGACCGGGAAATACATAAGCCTTCATAATCTATTTTTTGGTTAAACGACAAAAGTAATCATATATACATAAATACACCAAACTTTTCTTTTAAGTGCGTTATAAAACTGCCCTAAATCCCTGAAATATACTTCAGAGCTCCGTGTGAAAAATTTCATTGTAATGTGTCAGTTAAAGAGAGAAGCTTGGAAGCGAGCTTATATTCTTTATAGTAACTAATCAAAGTATCGAAGATTAGGTACTTATCAGTACATACCTAAATGCGGGTATATGATATACCACATACATGGTATTTTAATACACTCCAATGCGTTGCACCTTTGTAATACCAATTATTAATTTAATCGTAAGCATGACATTATTGCAACACAGCAGACAACCAATTCAATCTTCACTATGGTAAACCGGAAATTTATAATGGCTGATACTTCAGCTAAAAACGGAGTGTGGATGTGCCGATGTCAAAGTGCAATTAGTTCGAACCTTTGTTGAATGAAAATTGTTCATCAAGCAGAGCAAGAATAAACTTTCAAAAAGCACCCCATTGATAAATTCAACTGAGTATTGATGAAGAAAGAAAATTCTCCGGTCCGCAGCAACCGGATCAACATCAAAAATATTTTACCGAACCCGGTTAACCCGAAAGGATTTTTAAAACCGGCCTTTTTGCAAGATAAAACTATGGAAAAAACAAACAATCTCATTCCGCCGATGTTGTTCAATGACATTCAAAAACAACAGATAGAAAGCCTGTTACATGGACTTGACGAAAAACAAATGATCTGGCTTGCCGGCTATCTCACTGGCGCGGGTCTTTCCAAAACAGGTAATCAGCCTGCCATTTTAAATCGCGATAATTATCCTCAGGTCAAAGTAAATGAACAAGCGGTTGCAGAACTCACCGTTATATATGGTTCCCGAACCGGCAATGGCACCACCGTGGCAAAAAAAATAAAAGCACAAGCTGAAGCACAAGGATTCCTCATTAAGTTGGAAGATATGAATGAGTACCCGCTTCACAAACTTAAAGATGAGAAAAATTTATTGGTCATCGTTAGCACTCATGGCGAAGGCGTCCCTCCCATTGCCGCTGAGGAATTTTATGAATTTCTTCATGGGAAAAGGGCTCCAAAATTAAATAATACAAAGTTTTCAGTTCTGGCTTTAGGAGATAGCAGCTATGTGCATTTCTGCAAAACGGGTAAAGACCTGGATCAGCGACTTGAGGAGCTTGGCGCTGAAAGATTGTATCCTCGTACCGACTGTGACGTTGATTTTGCTGAAAATGCCACAGCATGGATCACCGAAGTACTTGCAAAATTTGCAACTAAAACTGTAAAAGAGCCTGAAATAAAGTTAAATGGTCATACGCATATTGAATCTGAGGTGACCGTTTACAACAAGCAAAATCCCTTTAAATCCCGTCTTCTGGAAAAGACAGGACTCAACGGCCGTGGATCGGATAAGGATACCTATCATCTCGAACTGTCGATCGAAAATTCAGGTATGACTTACGAACCGGGTGATTCACTGGGTGTGTTCAGTGTGAATCCGGAAAAACTTGTGAATGAATTACTGGATGCACTGGCACTTGATCCAAATTATGAAGTTGGAAACGGCTTAACCTTAAAAGAAGCTTTAACCCGGAATTATGAAATATCCTTACTAACCTCAGATGTAGTAAGTAAATATAACAAATTTGCGCAAAGCACAGCATTGGATGAATTATTGCAAAACATCGAGCAATTGAAAGATTTTCTCTATGGCCGGGATTTAATTGACCTGATAACCAAATACCCTGTAAAAATAACTGCGGTAGAGTTACTGAGTTGCCTGAAAAAGCTTCAGCCGAGGCTTTACTCCATATCATCAAGTAGTAGTACACATCCTGGCGAAGTGCATCTTACGGTATCAGCATTAAGGTATTCCAATGGCAGAAAAAAACAGGGTATTTGCTCAACTTATCTCACAGATATCATTGGATACGATGATACCATATTAATATATATAGAAAAGAATCCTGAGTTTCACTTACCTGACGATCCGGATGCCCCTATTATAATGATTGGTCCGGGAACAGGAATAGCTCCTTTCAGAGCATTTCTCGAAGAACGTGAAACAGCAGGTAATAAAGGTAAAAACTGGCTTTTCTTTGGTGACCGGCATTTTACAACTGATTTTCTGTACCAAACCGAATTGCAGGCATTTCATAAAAAAGGTTTGTTGACCAATCTGAATGTAGCATTCTCACGCGATACAGATCAAAAAGTTTATGTACAGCACAAAATGCAGGAGCATGCTAAAGAATTATTTACGTGGTTGGAAGATGGGGCTCATTTCTACGTTTGCGGCGATATGAAGCATATGTGGCACGATGTAAACAAAACGCTCCTGGAGATTATTGGAAGGGAAGGAAATCTTTCCACTGAAAAAGCTGAAGAATACTTAAGAAATCTGAAAAGAACAAAAAGATATAAGGTAGACGTTTATTGAATGCCTCACCCCAGCCCTCTCCTGAAGAGGCTGTGTAAAAATGAATAAAAAAAGTCTTTGAAAAATTTG